>NZ_KV880639.1:0-300000 GCF_001907695.1 Thalassospira sp. TSL5-1 | reverse complement strand
CTTGATATGACAGTCCTTCAAAGGCGCGAAAACGCCTGCGTAACATCAGGATATCAGGCCCAAGGTCTTCTTTGATTTCATCGAAGGGATGGAAGAATTTTTGACGATCGGTTTGGCCGGTGAATATGAATCGCAGCTTGTCGCGCTGTGTTTCAATGTCAACCCCGACAAGATGCCAGATATTGGCAACTTTATCGGGATTATCGGAATTTGTGCGAATGGCACGGCCACGCATCTGGTTAGAAAGCATATAAGAGCCAACAACGCTTGCCAGAATGAGCGTGTTTAAGGATGGAGCATCCCAACCCTCGCCAAGTAGCGCCTGTGTGCCGATCAGGACAGTAATGCCGCCCGCATTGAAAAGTTCGGTAATCAAATGAACAATCTTTTGTTTGTGTTCGCCCTTGATGCTTACCGAGATATAATTTTCGTCGTGTTTAACCGCCTCATAGTGGATGTGATTCACGTCAATATCTAATTTCGGTGCAATCTTTTCAATAATGGTCCGTGATGTTTTGGGAATGAAAACAAGAGACCCGGTTAGAATGCCTAGTTTGACATTTGAAATGTCTTTTCGGCGAAGATATTCAAAGATCGGAATAACACCAATTTTGTCCATTGGCCGTAAATCAAAGGCGTTAACTGGCAGTTCCGATTTGCGAATATAATCCGTCAGGATCACCATCCGAAGATTTTCGTTCAGGTGATCTGCCTCCATGCGGGTGATGTCGGCAATGCTGTCCAGTTTACCAAGGCTACGGGTCAGTAATTTTTTAATTTCCTTGGTATTGTTAATAATAACTCTGCTGCGTTCGATGGCGCCAATCCGTTTGAGGTGCGTGCGAATTGCCTCCAGAGTACGTTCGTGCCGGTCGAGATATTTGGCATGTGTATATAAAATTCCGGTTAGTAACGTTTCCAGCCATTGAGGGTCCAGGGTGGGAATTCTGGAGTGTCCAACGCCCAAAATATCCAGCGCATAGCGCGGGGGCGGATACCCGGCAGCATTTAAAAAGATAATTAAAGAGGAAAAGAATTTGGGGTCTTGAAGGATTTCTCCAATATGTTCTTTTGTGTTATATACCCAAGGATGCGCACTTAGGGCATTCATGAAAGTGGTGTTATTTTTAAGAAAGATAATAAGCTCGGCAATGCTTTTCTTGAATTGCTTTAGTTTTTCTTTTTCCAATTTGGTCGGTAAAGAAAAGTACACATAATCCTGGTGAGGGCATAAGTCGCCATTTTTCACCAGTTCCGGTACGGAAATGACGGAATCTACCGGCCCGCAAAGTTCCTGATATTTTTGCCATTCGTTGGCATCCACGTCATAAGGTGGCGTGGCTGTAAGGGAAACGATGGTCGGTTTTTGTAACCCTTTTTTAAGTTTGGTGAGTGCTTTCCACCATTCATTCCGCAGGTGATGCGCTTCATCAAGTATGATGGTTTTGACATTCAATTGTGCAAGCTGCGTGATGATATCGGCTATTTTGGGCTTTTTGGTCGTGGCTGCACGGGGTTCTTCCTGTTCATCGGTACCCGAGAAAGCAGCATGCAAAGCCTGATAGGTAATGATCGTCAGGAATTTTGGGTTTTTGATGTCCTGCGATATCCAGTCTGGGTGTGCCTCGTCTTTCGGCAGAAACATTGACACAAGACGGTCCATCCACTGATTGCGGATCGTAATGGTCGGTGCAAGGATAACGGTTGAATGACCAATGCGGCGCATGACTTCCAACCCCAGAATGGTTTTACCCGACCCCGGTGCTGCGACCACATGAAGATGGTTGTCGTTCAGGTGGGTTTCCAATTCATGCAGAATGCGCGCCTGATACAGTCTCCAGTCGGCCTGAAATTTTAGCTTTTTAAGGGGCATGGTTTTATTCCGGTTATGTGTGTTTCAGGTCGGAAGTGCGCCGATGAGAACTTTTAGCCAGTTCTGCTATGGGGCGACAAGATTTTACGCGAATGCAAAAAGAAGGAGGACAGAATCTTAAGGTGTTGCCGCAGTCTGAGGTTTTTTCTTGTTTATTGCTTCCTGCATAAAAATCTGAAGTTTGAAGGGATTTTAGACGTTCGAGTGATCCGGTCGGCTATACGTTTGGGTTGTTCTTTGGGTAAAAGTTTATATTAAAATCTCAATTGTATTGTTTTATTTGATCAATTGCTTTGTCCCGATTGGCCGGGGGATGGTTGTTTGTTCTGCTCTGTATGGTCATTATTACACCAATAAAAACCATTTATAACGATTGGTGGATACGAGTTGAAATGACGGATCAGAATGAAAGACCGGCAACTGACATGCTGCAAACAACTTCTTATGAAAACGCCAGGTTCGACAGGAATTTGTTTGCGGAAACCTTTTTCGTGATACGTCAGAATTGGGCTCTATCTGTGTTATTCGTGATTGTGCTTGTTGCCGTGGACCAGGTTTCAAGTGAAATTCTTGGCAGGAATGGCACGCCTGTCACGATCCTGTCTGGTGCGGTGATGGCGGGCATGTTGATGTTTGTGTTTCAGGCCACAATCGTGTCGTCAGAGAAGCACGGGAAAGTGGAACGCTGGCACGGTCTTAGGGCGGTGTTCAGGTTTTCGTGGCGCTTGTTGTTTGTGGTGCTGTTATGCGGCCTCGCATTTGCTCTTGTGGTCTTCGCCTTCGCACAGGTGGCAGGTTATGCCTTAACTTCGAACTATTTTCTTCTTTTCCTGTGCTTTTTTGTTGCGATGGCAGCCGTATCCAACATTCTTACCCGTATTGGGACGATGGTGCCCGCCGCCATCGAGGGGAAGCATGCCAGCCTGCGCGAAGCCTTTATCCGCGGCAAAATAAACGCCATGGAAACTTTTTTGCGCTTTTTGCTAATTCCCTGCCTGCTTGTGCTGGTCAGTTCTGGCGCGGTATTGGTTTATATGAATGTGCTTGTAGATGATGCGACACTGCAAGCAACGCATTTCTGGCGCATGCCGGAATATATGGCCCTGATGGGGGCCGCTTCGATTATCCGGGTTGTTGAGCTTGCGTTTTTGGCTGTCATTTTGTGCCGCGCCTATTTGATGAATGAGCAGGTGATCGGTGATCATATTTCGGGGCAGACAGCCGACCCGGCTTCGGAGGTTTCTGAGGGCCATTCAGCAACGCAGGCGTCGCAGTCCTGATTGTTTAAGGGGCATGCAAACTGGTTAAACCCTGGCGGGGAAGCTGGTTGACGTGCCTGGCCCTTGTGATATTTGCGCGCCGGCCCCGGGCCGGAATTGTTTTTAAGCAAGGTCTGGGGCTGGCAGACATTCAGTTTTTGGACAGGGCAATGTCGCCCAGCACACTGGCCGCCCGGCTGTGATGGCGTTCCTTGTGATGCAGCATCATAAAGGAACGTTCGGGCAGGGTGATGTTGGCGGCACATAAACGGCCCTGTTCGATGAAGGGCAGTGCGACGCTGCTTGATACAACAGCTGCCGCATTGCCCGCAGCTGCGGCCGATATGACCGACTCATTGGAGGGGAAGGTCATGACGATATTAAGGTCCGCTGGGGATACACCCGCGCGGCGCAACGCACTTTCAAATTCCGACCGGGTACCAGAGCCGGTTTCGCGCAGAACCCAGCTTGTTTGGGTGACAAGATCGGCAAATGTCAGCGGTTGGCCCTTGGCCCAGTCATGGTTTGGCGCAACGATGACCATCAGGGCATCCTTGGCAATTTCGCGCATCAAAAGAGCCGGTTCATCAATCTCGCCTTCGATAAAGCCAAGATCGGATGACCCATTAAGGATGGCATCGCTGACATTGCGGGTGTTGCCGATGGCAAGGTTGATTTCAATGCGCGGATACTGGTCGTGGAAGCGCATGAGAACCGGTGGCAGCCAATAGCTGGCGATGGTTTGGCTGGCCGCAACATTGAGCGTGCCGCGCTGAAGGCCGCCCAGTTCGGCCAGGGTCAGTTCGGCGGCCCGGGCGCGGGCAAGGGTGGCCCTGGCTTCATCCAGAAAAATCCGCCCCGTTGCGGTCAGTTCGATCCGTCGTCCCACGCGGTGAAACAGCTCTACCCCATAATAGGTTTCAAGGTTTTTGATCGCGGCACTCACGGCAGACGGCGTAAGGTTGATGATTTCGGCCGCACGGGTCAGATGTTCGCGCTGGGCGACGGCGACAAAAATCCGCAATTGCTCAAATGTCATAACGGCGTTCCAATCATCAAATAATAACGAATGATTTATCTTATATTATTCGATGGAAGCGAACTGTGTAAAATGTGAAATTCCGCCTGTCATAATTCTACAGGTGCTGCCATGTTAATTTTCGATCATATCAAACGTCTGTTGCCCGGTTTGGCCTTAACAACTGTCATATCCCTGGTGGCACAGATGGGCGAAAAGGCAGAATTGCACCTGTTTGGCCATCCCTGGATCGAGGGGCTGGTGCTGGCGATTGTGCTGGGCACGGCCTATCGCAGCATTTTTGGCCTGCCTGATAAATTTGATGCCGGGGTGAATTTTAGCGCCAAAACCATTCTGGAAGTGGCGATTGTCCTGCTTGGCGCCTCCATTAGCATCAACGCGCTGGCCGGGGCCGGGTTTTATCTGGTTGGCGGGATTGTATTGGTGGTGTGCCTGAGTTTGGCTGTCAGTTACATGATTGGCCGTTTGCTGGGCCTGCCCAATCGGCTGGCGATTTTGGTGGCCTGTGGCAATTCGATTTGCGGAAATTCGGCCATTGCCGCCACTGCCCCGGTCATTGACGCGGATGCCGAAGATGTTGCCGCCTCGATAGCCTTTACGGCTGTGCTGGGGGTGGTTTTTGTGCTGCTTTTGCCGTTCCTGCAGGCGGCCCTGGGGATGTCGTCTACGCAATATGGCATTTTTGCCGGGTTAACGGTGTATGCCGTACCGCAGGTTTTGGCGGCAACGGCCCCTGCCGGGTTGGTTGCCACCCAGATTGGCACATTGGTGAAACTGGTGCGGGTTTTGATGCTGGGGCCGGTGATTTGCACGCTGGGTTTGGGCGCACGGCGCATCGCGCGTAAAAATAACCCGGATGCAAATGGCATGGTTGCGGGCGAACAGGCCGTCAAGACCGGCCTTGGGGCGGGCCTGCCAATTGGCAAGTTGCTGCCGTGGTTCATTATCGGTTTTCTGGCCATGATGGCGTTGCGGTCGATGAATTTGCTGCCCGACGCGGCCGTGATCCCGATGCAGCATGTGTCCTCGATCCTGACCATTATGGCGATGGCCGCCCTTGGGTTAAGTGTGGATGTGCGCAATGTGATGAATGCTGGGGGAAAGGTAATTTTTGCGGCAAAGCTGTCGCTGGTGTGCCTGTCGATGGCGGCCTTTGGTTTGCTGGCCATTTTGCAGATTGCGTAATGACGGGCGAAAGGCTGTCGGCAAAAAAAAAGTCCGCCGGCTCCTGAGAGGTCGGCGGACAAGTTTGCAAAACAGAACGTCGGCGCTGGCATTTCCACCGGGACGGAGAGAACATCCCGTCACAGGCAGGAGGCAAGAAAGCGCGCTACACAAAACCGGATCGGGGTAAAGACCGGTTACGTTCTGCCTTGCGGTTTTCCAGTTCGGCAGAACGGAAAACGGGAGGCATAGAGGTTATTCTGCGTGTTCTGCATCCTTTAATGCGGCCCATTCCGCGTCGCTGAAAACGCGTGAACGGGTGAGAAATCTTTTGCCTTCCGGCCCTTCAAGCGAAAACATCCCGCCACGCCCATCGACAACATCAATAATCAGTTGGGTGTGACGCCAATATTCATATTGCGCCTTGCCGATGTAAAACGGGCTGCCTTCAATTTCGCCCAGCAGCACATCCTGTGCTCCGGTTTTGAAATCGCCCTGGGCAAAGCACATGGGCGCACTGCCATCGCAACACCCGCCAGACTGGTGAAACATCACCGGGCCGTGGATGTCCTTTAAGGTACGGATCAGTTCAAGGGCGGCGTCGGTTGCGGTCACGCGGTCGGGTATTTTCCCGTCGCTGCCGCCATCGGCCGCGGGGTTCGTGGTCATTTTCTGCTCCTGCGATAAGAAGGTTGCCAGGCCCCTGAAAACAGGAACCCGGCCACCATCCGGGGAGAAATCAGAAGAAGCCCATCGGTTTGGGATTGTAGCTGACCAGAAGGTTTTTGGTCTGCTGATAGTGGTTGAGCATCATCTTGTGGTTTTCACGCCCGATACCCGACTGCTTGTAACCGCCAAAGGCCGCATGGGCCGGATAGAGGTGATAGCAGTTGGTCCAGACGCGACCGGCCTTAATGGCGCGGCCAAAGCGGTAGGCGCGGTTGGCATCGCGGGTCCAGACACCGGCCCCCAGGCCATAAAGGGTATCGTTGGCGATGTGCATGGCTTCGGCTTCGTCTTTAAAGGTGGTAACAGAAACCACCGGGCCAAAGATTTCTTCCTGGAAGATGCGCATCTTGTTGTGGCCTTTAAAGATGGTCGGCTGGATGTAAAACCCACCCGCCAGATCGCCTTCAAGTTCGGCCTTGTTGCCGCCGCACAGAACTTCGGCTTTTTCCTGTTTGCCAATATCAAGATAGGACAGGATCTTTTCCATTTGCTCGGTCGAGGCCTGTGCGCCGATCATGGTGTCGGTATCAAGCGGGTTGCCCTGTTTGATTTTGGCAACACGCGAAAGAACGTTATCCATGAATTTGTCATAGATGCTTTCTTCGACCAGGGCACGCGACGGGCAGGTGCAGACTTCGCCCTGGTTAAGGGCAAACATGGTCAGGCCTTCGGCGGCTTTCTGGCGGAAATCATCATCCTGTGCCATCACGTCGGCAAAGAAAATGTTGGGCGATTTGCCGCCCAGTTCCAGCGTAACCGGAATGATGTTTTCGCTGGCATACTGCATGATCAGGCGGCCAGTGGTGGTTTCGCCGGTAAAGGCAATTTTGGCAATGCGGTTGCTTTGTGCCAGCGGTTTGCCCGCTTCGACACCAAAGCCCTGCACCACGTTAATCACACCGGCAGGCAAAAGATCGCCGATCAGGTCCATCAGCACGCAAATCGAGGCCGGGGTCTGTTCGGCTGGTTTCAGAACCACGCAGTTACCCGCAGCAAGGGCCGGGGCCAGCTTCCAGACGGCCATCAGGATCGGGAAGTTCCAGGGAATGATCTGGCCGACAACACCCAGCGGCTCATGGAAATGATAGGCAACGGTATCGTCATCAATTTCGCCCAGCGAGCCTTCCTGCGCGCGGATGGCACCGGCAAAATAACGGAAATGGTCAATCGCGAGCGGAATGTCGGCAGCCAGCGTTTCACGCACGGCTTTGCCATTGTCCCAGGTTTCGGCAACCGCCAGCATTTCCAGGTTCTGTTCCATGCGGTCGGCAATTTTGTTCAGGATATTGGCGCGGTCCGTGACCGAGGTTTTACCCCATTTGTTCGCAACGGCTTCGGCGGCATCAATGGCCTTGTTGATGTCTTCCTCGCTGGAGCGGGCGACTTCACAAAACACTTTGCCATTTACCGGCGAGACATTCTCGAAATAGCGGCCCTTGGCCGGCGCAACCCATTCACCACCGATGAAGTTTTCATAACGTGACTTGAACGAGACAACGCTGCCGGAATCGCCGGGATTTTTGTAGATCATCTGAACTTATCCTCCGTGATGTATGGCATTTGCCACTTTTTTGAATTTATCCATCTCTACACTGGCAAAGGCTGTGCCAGATTGGGGAAAGGCAGGTGTGATGCAGAAAATATGATAATTATCAATTATTTGGCCGTTGGAGCCGATGGGAGTTCCGCTTTGTTTTGCTGTTCTGTGTTTGGAGCATATGAGACAAAATGTCCCGTTTTTGGCGCATATATGCGACCTTGGTGGAAGGTGGTCGAAACTGGTTGGTGTCCGGCCTGTGCTTTGTTAGGATTTCAATGTGACCGGTGTGCTGTTCCTACGCAGTGCAGGCCAGAAAACAACAAGGCCCCCAAAACAGCCGGCACAGGAAAAAGGAACGTCTGATGTCTGGAAGCCATGCCGGTGGACGGATCGAGGCTGCCTTGCAACTGAGTGGTGTTGCCCAGAACCGCGCCGTCCTTGAATCGTGGCAGCGGTGTCATGATCAGTTTGGTCTTGTTCATGAAACAGCCCGACGCCCCGAAATCATTTCCGAAAGCCAGACCCGCCAGCGCCGGGATCGCAGTGGCCGGTTGTTTCACCATGCGCATGATACGGTGCGCACCCTCTATCGCCAGATCGATACGGCAGGTTATGCGGTTTTTCTAACCGACCATGATGGCGTGATCCTGGATAGTGTGGCCGCACATTCCATGTTGCCGTCTTTTCGCTCAAATGGGCTTCTGCCCGGCGCGATCTGGAGCGAGGAACGCGAGGGTACGAACGGAATTGGTACCTGCCTGGTCGAGGGGCGGGCGATTACCATTCATAAAGACGAACATTTTTTAACCCAGCATGCCGGATTAACCTGCACCGCCGCCCCGGTTTTTGACCCGGAAGGCCGGGTGTGTTCGGTACTGGATGTATCTGCGGTGCGCAATGACATCCGCCGCGAGGATTGTTTGCGCGTGCGCAGCCTTGTTGCCGATTATGCCGATGCCCTCGAACGTATTTTGTTTTTCGAGGAATGTGCAGGCGAAATCATTTTGCATTTGCATCCCGATGCCAGCCATGTCGGCAGTGCGCGCGATGCGCTGCTTGCCATTCGCCCGGATGGCAGTGTTGCCGGTAGTACGGCGCTGGCACGGCGTTTGTTATCGGCCCAGGGGGGCATTAATCATGTCAAATCGTTACTGGGGACCGACCTTGACAGTTTGATGTCGCGAATGCTGGCAACAGGCTCAAGTGACAATAAAAACAGCGCAACACAAGCCGTTCCGCTGGGTGGTGGTGGCGTGATGTTTGGGCAATTGACCCTGCCCGAAAAGCAGCGCCGCCGGTTTTATACTCCCGGTATTGCCTCTGCCGTGGCAAAGCCACGCACTCAAAATATCGATATTCCAGACCAGGACCCGGCCCTGCGGCGGTTGTTCCAGATGGGTTGTAAATTGCTGGCAGGCGAGATCAATTTGCTGATGTCGGGCGAAACGGGCAGCGGCAAGGAACATATGGCGCGGGCCATTCATGATCAGGCGGTTGGGGCGCAAAAACCGTTTGTCGCCATTAACTGTGCGGCCTTGCCCGAAAGCCTGATTGAAAGTGAATTGTTTGGTCATGCTAGCGGGGCCTTTACCGGGGCGGCGCGCGACGGTTTTGGCGGGCGTATCAAACAGGCCGATGGCGGGACGCTGTTTTTGGATGAAATCGGCGATATGCCGATTGGCATTCAGGGCCGGTTGTTGCGGGTTCTGGAGCAACGGCGTGTTGAGCCGCTTGGCAGTACCAAATCGGTACCAGTGGATTTTCGCCTGATTTGTGCCTCGAACGTGGATTTGACTGCCGCCGTTGCCAAGGGCAATTTTCGCGAAGATTTGCTGTATCGGATCAAAGGCGCACGTTTGGCCTTGCCCGCCTTGCGTGACCGGGCGGATCTGGAGGATCTTGTTGCCCGGCTGTTGGCGGATTTTGCCAAGGGGCAACCTGTGCAATGTGATGACGCAACAATGGAAATTTTGCGCCAGCATCATTGGCCGGGCAATGTGCGTGAACTGGTCAATGTGTTACAATATGCCTGTGTCTTTGCCGAGGATGGCATTATTCGTGCAGCCGATTTGCCCGACGAGATGCAGCCCGGTGTTACAATGCGTGACAAGCCCGCGTCGGGCCCGTCGCAAAACCCGTTATGGCAGGCCGAAAAGGATGCCCTGGAACAGGCGCTGCTTCGGCAGCATTGGCATGTCAGTAAAACCGCAAAAATGCTCGGGATCAGTCGCAACACCCTGTATCGTAAAATGGAAAAATACGGCATTGAGCGTACCGGTTAATAACGTTTCGGTTGGCATCGCTTTAGGCGGCCCTTGTGTGCGACATAAGATGTGCAAAAATCCCGGCGCTGTTTTGTGCGCCGGGGTTTTTGTTTTCGGGTGATTTTTTAAGACTAATTATTTCATGCCAAGGCGGGTACGGACTGTTTCGGCCAGGGATTTAACCGTTTCGGCCGGATTGGCTCCTTCGGTCACATTAACCAGGGCAGCCGCGATCAGGTCGTTTACCGCAACGCCTTCGTCACCCGGATAGGCATACCACGGACCGGCAAAGTTGGCGATTTGCTGGTGGGCGGCACGGGCCTGCGGGTTGGCGGCGTAATAGCTGGCAAGATAGCTGTCGTCCTTGACCAAAATCGAATTGGTCGGGGCGTAGCCGGTATTTTCAACGATGATTTTTTCGCCTGCCGGGCTGGTGACAAACTTCATATAACGCCACACAGCTTTTTGCTGCGCGGGGTCGGTTGCCAGCATCACCATGCCGGAACCACCGGTGGGGAAATAAACCTTGTCGGCCGGGGCCATAACCGGCAGCGGACGGACGGTGACATTAAACTTGTCGCCTGCACCTTGTACAAACCGGTTCAGCAGCGACGAGCTTTCGAGCATGATGCCCAGCTTGCCTGCCGGGAAAGCCTGGCGGGCTTCGCTGCTGCCATAGGTTTTCATGCCGCCTTCTTTGGCGAAACGCTGATACAGGGTTGCTGCAGCAATGCCCGCCGGGCTGTCAAAGGTAATGTCGGTTTCATCCGTATTCATCGGGCGCCCGCCATAAGCACCTAACAGGGACTGAAAACGCCAGTCATGCGGTTCAATCCAGATGCCGTCGGTGGTGGGGGACAGGGCGTTGATTTTGGCGGCCAGTTTGATGATGCCGTCAAAATCGGTCGGGAAGTTTTCCATCGATCCGCCCGCCTGTTTGACCAGGTCCGGGTTGACATACATTACCAGTGTCGAGGCGGATACGCCCAGTGCCCAGGTTTTGTTTTTGTATTGCCCCAAACGAACGGCAGGGCCGTAACCCTTTTCATCAAACGCTTTCATGTCACCAATAAAGGGATCAAGCGGCTGGGAAAGGTCGCGTGCCTGCAGAACGCGCCACAGGTTCAGGCCAACATAGGCAACATCGGGCAGTTTACCTGCGACCGATTCACGCAACAGGCGCTGGGTGCCATCTTCATAGCTGTCAGCCGGGCCATCCAGAACGACTTTTACGTCAGGATTGGCGGCCATAAAGGCCTTTGCCAATTGTTCCTGTGTATTGGCCCAAATGGTGGGGATGCTGTAATGCACGCGAATGGTGGTGGTGTCCTGTGCTAAGGCAAAGCCGGGCGCAAGGGCGGCAAGGCCCAGGGCGGCGGCAAACAGGGTTTTCTTCACGGGTTTTCTCCTGAAGTAAGCAAGTGCAAAGGAAGTGAACAGGCGGGTGAAAGTGAAAAAACAAAGTTGAAAAGGCCGTTTGACCACAAGGGTTTGTGACCTTTTGGCGGTTGGGTTGTAGCGGCGTTATCCTTTCAGGCCACCGGTTGCCAGCCCCTGAATGAAGCGGCGTTGCGCCATTAAAAAACCGACAATCATGGGGGCGATGACGATTACGGTTGCCGCCATCAGCGGGCCGATATCGGAGCCTGATTCCCGGTCGCGGAAATACAGAATGCCGCGTGGCGGGGTGGCAAGATGCGGGTCGGAGGTGACAATCAGGTTCCAGAACAGGTCATTCCAGTGGGCCACAACCGAAAAAATGCCAAAGGCCGTTGCCGCAGGCAAAACAAGCGGCAAAGCAATGCGCCAGACAATGGCGGTTTCCGACAGGCCATCAAGCCGGGCGGCATCAAACAGGTCGGGCGAGAGGGCGGCAAAGGCCTGACGAAACAGGAAAATACCAAACATCGAGGTGACAAAAGGCACAATCAGGGCAGTGTAGGTATCGAGCAGGTTCAGTTTCGCCAGCGCTAGAAACAGCGGAATGGCGGTGACATGAAACGGCACCAAAAGCCCTGCCAGCACCAGACCAAAAATAACCTGCCGTCCGCGAAACCGGCGCTGGGTCAGGGCATAGGCGCAGGGCACGGAAAACAGCAACTGGAATACTAAAATACCGGCACAGACAACGGCGCCGTTCACCAAAAAGCGCCCCAGATCCACCTTGGTAAACGCGGTGATGTAGTTATCGAGCGACAGGTGGGCAGGGAAAAAATCCAGTGCCGGGCTGAAAATTTCCGCACTGTCCTTAAAGGATAGCGACAACATCCAGAAAAAGGGCACAAGCATTAAAAACGCGCCCAGCACCAGTGCGGTGACAAGGAAAATGCGACCGATCATCGGTAATGGACCTTTTTTTCGAGAATGCCAAATTTCAGGGCCGTGACAAGCAGGACCAGAAGGAAGAAAATGATGGTCAGCGCACTGGAATAACCTGCCTTGAAGTAAACAAATCCTTCGCGGTACATCGCATAAACCAGCACGTCAGAGGCAAAGGCAGGGCCGCCCTTGGTCAGGGTTGCAACGGTTTCAAACACCCGAAATGCCCCGGTTGCGGTAATGACCGTGACAAACAGGGTGGTGGGGCCCAGCATTGGCCAGGTTACGGTCCAAAACCGGTTCCAGCCGCTGGTGGCACCGTCAAGTTCGGCGGCGTCATAAAGGTCCTTGGGGATGGCGGCAAGGCCTGCCAAAAACAGCACCATATTATAGCCAACTGACTGCCAGATCCCGATGACGGCAAGGGTATAAAGTACCAGCCCCCGGTCAGACAGCCACGCCGGTCCCTGCTGGCCCATTGCAGCCAGCAACTGATTAACCAGCCCCAGGCTGGGATGCAGCAGCATTTGCCACACCACGGCCATTGCCACCAGTGTGGCGGCAACGGGCAGGAAATAGGCCGCCCGCAAACCACTGGCAAAGCGCGGTGCTTTTTGTGCCAGGCGATGCAGGCCCAATGCCACAATCAGCCCCAAAAAGATCGATACCGGGATAACGATGGCGGCATAAACAAGGGTGTTGGTCACGGCGCGGCGGGCGGTGGGATCGGTCAGCATGACGATGTAGTTTTGCCCGCCAATCCAGTTAAAGCTGCGCGCGCCAAACTGATAATCGGTAAAGGACATCAGCGCGACAATGATGACAGGCACAAAGATAAGCACAATCATTGCCAGGGTGGCCGGGCCCGCCAGCCAGATATCGGTCAGGGCTGATCTTGCATTGCGGCTCAGGCGCATGACCGCGCCTCCGTTTCCAGTGCTGCGCAGCGTTTGCCACTGGTGGTATCAAACACATGCAAATGGGCCGGGGCGCAGGCAAGGCGTATTTCCGTCCCCGGTGCCGGTGGCTGCCAGTCACCCGTGGCGGTGGCGCGCAGGGTAATGTCGCCCTCGCAAATCACATCCAGCAGCATTTCCGCCCCCTGATATTCGATGGCGTGTAATCGCCCGGTAATGGGGCCATTTGCGGCAGGGGTTAAATGTTCGGGTCGAATGCCGGTCACAACCGGGTCTGTCGGGGCTGCAACACCAATAGCGTGAAATAACGGATGTAAACCCCCCGATTGCGGGCCGGGCACAAACGTAATGGGGTGGGTGCCGACAAAGGCTGCGACATCGCGACTGGCTGGCGTTTCGTAAAGCTGGCGCGGGGTACCAAATTGCGCCACCTTGCCCCCCAGCATCACCGCCACCCGGTCAGCCATGCTCATGGCTTCAACCTGATCGTGGGTGACATGAACAAAGGTACGACCGGTTGCGCGGTTCAGGGCAACGATTTCGGCCCGCATCTGCACGCGCAATTTGGCATCCAGGTTGGATAGCGGCTCGTCTAGCAAAAAGATCGAAGGATCGCGCACCAGGGCACGGGCCAGGGCCACACGCTGTTTTTGCCCGCCCGACAATGCGCCGGGCTTGCGGTTTAGCAAATCCGTGATACCGACAGACGCGGCAACCTTTTTAACCCGGTCCAGGGTGGTGTGGCGGCGTGTGCGGCTACCGGGTAAAAAACGGCCCAATGGGGAGCGGTCAATTTGTGAAAGTTCGCGCATTGCCAATGGCAGGCCAATATTTTCGGCTACGGTCAAATGCGGATAAAGGGCATAGGATTGAAAAACCATCGCGACATTGCGTTCGACGGCACTAAGCCCCGAAATATCGCGGCCCTTGATCCGGATGCGCCCGGCATCCGGATCGTCAAGGCCGGCAATAAGGCGCAGCAATGTTGATTTGCCACAGCCCGATGGCCCCAAAAGGGCGAGAAAACTTCCTTCCTCGGCAACAAGGGAGACACCGTCGAGAACGGTGTTGGTGCCAAAGCGCCGTGATACGGCGTCTATTTCTAACATGTTCCGGTTCCTGTCGCTTCATGCGGTCTGCATGTAATATATCGCTAACAGTCGCCGGATTAAGTGTAATTATTGTTACATATGTTGCGGCGTTAAAAGAGCAAGGACCAGGGCCTCGATTGTGGCGTCAACCGTGCCTTCCGTGCGCAGGCCTGGAACATCGGGGGTGGTGCATAACCCAAAAACCGGCTTGCCAAACTGCAAGCCATAGGCAATTTCCGACAGGGTACCGTATTTGCCGCCTACGGCAATCAGGACCTGTGCCGATTGGGCGATAATGGCATTGCGAGCCCGGCCAATGCCGGTTGCCAGCGGCAGTGAAATGAACGGGTTGGCAGCGTGCCAGTCTTCATCAGGTAGCAGGCCAATGGTAAGGCCGCCAGCATTGTAAGCCCCGCGTGCTGCGGCTTCCATTACGCCGTTTTTACCACCGCAAATTGTTGCCAGCCCCAGATCAGCCAGTGCCTTGCCAACATTTTCGGCGGTGGCATTTTCGGTTTCGTCGGCTTCACGCGGTCCGATAACGGCCACGGGCACAGTGCGGCATTTATTGCTGCCTGTGATGGCGCGCATGGCATTTTGGGCGCTTATCGGGGTCAGGTCGTTGGGGGTGATGTCCCCTTGCATCCACTGCCATTGCCAGGCATCAAAATACATGTTCTGTTCCTGCCACAGGCAGTCGGATTTGTCGGACCAGAGGAATGTCATTGTCATGTTAATCCTTGAAAAGAAGTTGTGCTGTAAGTTATCTTCCATTTTACAGCATTGTCCATAGGGGATTTTCAGGATGCTTTCACTGTCAGATCGGCAACAGGAAGTTTTGGCCCGGATCGAGGCCAAGGGCTTCATCACCCTTGAGGCGCTGGCCGAGATGTTTTCGGTGTCGATGCAAACGGTGCGGCGCGATGTCATTGCCATGCACGAGGCCGGGTTGATTGAGCGTTTTCACGGTGGTGCCGGTGTGAAAGGCGGCGTTAAGGGGGGCGTTTGGGTAGACCGGATGGATCATGGGCAAAAGCGCATGATTGGCCGCAGCGAAAAACGCAGCATTGCCGAATATGTCGCTGGCCTGGTGCCCGATGGCGCATTTGTTTATCTTGATGTGGGCACCACGACCGAGGCCGTGGCTGAAATGCTGGCCTCAAAGCCGCTTCTTTATGTTGTGACCAACAGCCTGCATGTGGCGGCGGCCTTTGACCCGGCCCGGCACGATGTGCGGATGCTGCCAGGGCGGTTAAGCGGGGCGGATGGCTCCGTCACGGGCGAGGATACGGTTTTGGCGCTACGGGCACTTCGGCCTGATTTTGCTTTTATCAGTTGTTCTGCCATTGAACCGGCGGGCAGCGTGATGGATTTTGATCCTGGCAAGATTGCGGTGAAACGTATGGCAATGTCGGTTGCCCGCAAGGCGTATTTATTGGCGACAACCGACAAATTCGGCAAGACGGCAAGGGTTGAAATCGCCGATCGTGCCGATTTTAATGACATTATCACCGAAGAAACCGGCTCCAATTCGCCGAACTCTTCGTCGTCGTGACATCGGTTGGTGCCAGCGGGGTGCCGGCGATTTCTACCCGTCTGTCAGTGTGCTGCGGAGCGGGGAAGGGGCTGTCAGGCTTTCAAGTGGATAACCGGTAAAGCCCTTGGTACGTTCCATCACGATATGGCCGCGAAAGGTTTCGATCCCGATGCTCGCATGTGTCAGCTTTTCTTTGATACTGTTGAAATGCGGGATATCCTTGCAAATCATATCAAGCGTATAGTCAAACGGGCCGGCAATTTTAAAACATGAAATTACTTCATCGACTTCGGCGATGGCGGCTTCAAACTGTTTGAAATCCTCGACCAGGTGGCTGCCAAGGGTGACTTCGGCCATTACATGCAGGTTGGGTCCGATTTTATCGAGGTCGATATCGGCAATATATTGCGAAATCAGGCCGCTTTCTTCCAGTTTGCGCACCCGTTCCAGGCAGGGAGAAGGCGACAGATTGACGGCCTCGGATAATTCGAGGTTCGATATCCGGCCGTTGGTTTGCAAAATTTGCAGGATGCGAATGAAAATTCGGTCAAGTTTCAACATGGATCTGTTATGCCGCATGCTGGGGGAAAAGAAAAGTTGCCGATTTCCGTTGTCGCAACCTTTGCTGTTCGGTATTACCGGAGCAGACCCGAAACGTATCGTGATGACGGGCAGTAATATCAGGGCTTCAGAGGATTCCCATGTGCGGCATTACCGGACTATGGACACCAAAACAGACCGGCCAGCGCGATAATACCGCGATTGTAACGGCGATGAATGCAGCCTTGCTGCATCGCGGCCCTGATGGCGGTGATATTTGGGTGGATGATGTCACCGGCATTGCCCTGGGCCAGCGCCGCCTTGCCATTATTGATTTAAGCGATGCCGGTAAACAGCCCATGCCATCGGCGGATGGCAGATACGTAATGGTCTATAACGGCGAAATTTATAATGCCGAAGACCTGCGAGCCAAGCTGGCGCGCCATAACATTGCCTGGCGTGGTCATTCCGATAGTGAAGTGATTCTTGAGGCCTTTGCCCATTGGGGTGTTACCGAAACCCTGAAGCTGCTGATTGGCATGTTTGCCATTGTTTTGTGGGACAAAGAACGTCGCCGCATGGTGATGGTGCGTGACCGTCTGGGCATCAAGCCGCTTTACTGGACCCATCATGAAGGGTGTTTTGCCTTTGCATCCGAATTAAAGGCCCTGGTGGTGGGCGGGGTTTGCCCGCGCGAGGTGGATAGTGGCGCGCTGGATAATTATTTGCGCTTTGGTTACGTGCCGTCGGGGCAGTCGATTTATCGCAAAACCCGTCAGGTGCGCCCCGGTCATATGATCGAAATTGATGCCGAAGGCCAAATTCGCGATTCCAGTTACTGGTCGATGGAAGATGTGGTTTTAAATGGCCGCAACAATCGATGGGCGGGCGATGATGCCAGTGCGATTGACGCACTGGAAGATTTGCTGCGCGATGCGGTGGAACGGCGCATGGTCGCCGATGTGCCGTTGGGTGCGTTTTTGTCGGGCGGGATTGATTCTTCGACCATTGTCGCCCTGATGCAATCGGTCGCGTCAAAACCGGTTAAAACCTATTCCATTGGTTTTGAAGACGAGGCCTTTAACGAGGCCGCCTTTGCCGGCGCTGTGGCAAAACATTTGGGAACCGACCATACCGAGCTTTATGTTACGGCGCAGGATGCCCTGAACGTCGTGCCCAAACTGGCAGACATGTATGACGAGCCGTTTTTTGACAGTTCGGGTATTCCAACAGCCTTGATGTCGTCGCTGACCCGCAAGGATGTGACGGTTGCCCTGTCCGGGGATGGGGGCGATGAAACTTTTGGCGGCTATAATCGCTATTTGTGGTCCAATAATCTGGCGCGAACCAGCAAAATGATCCCGTTTGGGGCATCGCATATTGCCAGCGCCCTGACATTGCTGTCGCCCCGGCAGTGGGACAGGGTTTGTTCGGTGCTGCCGGTGGGGGGTAAAACCGGCACCATTGGCGATAAAATTCACAAGGTCGCACCGCTTTTGGCCATTCGCGATGATATTGACCGCTATATTGCGCTTTTGGAATTGTGGGACCCGGAAACACTGCGTCCATACGGGCGAGGGGATGAAAAGGCAGCGGTTTTCCATGTGCCGGGCGAGAAGTTTTCGCGCAATCGCAACCTCGATTACATCTCGGCCATGCAGGTGATGGATACGATGATGTATATGGTTGATGATGTGCTGACCAAGGTGGACCGGGCCTCGATGGCGGCGTCCTTGGAGGTGCGTGTGCCGTTGATGGATCACCGTGTGATCGAATTTGGCTGGCGGTTGCCGGCACATTTGAAAATTCATGACGGGACCGGCAAAATTGCACTACGGCGTATTTTGCAAAAATATGTGCCCGATGAATTGATCAACCGACCCAAAACCGGTTTTGGCGTGCCATTGGCCGAATGGTTGCGCGGACCATTACGTGATTGGGCGCAGGATTTGCTGGCGCGAACGGCCCTTTATGAAGATTTTGGCCTTGATCGCACGATTATTGAAACGGCGATGAAGGACCATCAGGCGGGTCGCACCAATAACGCCCATAAATTGTGGTCTGTTTTGATGTTATCGGCCTGGCAGCAGCGGTGGCTGTCGTAACCCGGCATTTGCGGTTTTAGGTTCTTGGTTTGGGATTATTGGGGCGCTGTTGCGGTGTATCGCGCAGCGCCTTTTTTGTGTTTTGGGCAATTATTTTCGGAAAATTACATTTTAAGGCGTTTTGCTCAGGAGGCAGTTATGGGTACGTTTGATTGCTATAAGCCTTGTAGGTGTTGAGCATTCTGCATTTTTGCCATTACGAGGCGATGTTTTCGCTACGACAATCTTGGGGAGCCGGAATACCCGGTTCTGTTGGAATGTGTTCAAAATGTCATGATTGATCCCTTGAAAAATTTTCGTAAATGAACTAAATAACGGTCATTCACGAAATTCGAGAAGGTCAGGATCATGTCAGGCGCATCGCACAAAGCAGAAGCACAGTTGGAAAAATTGGCGCAGGATCAGGGCGATTATGATCTGGTGGTGATTGGTGGCGGCATTAACGGCACCGGTATTGCCCGCGACGCAGCCGGGCGGGGCCTGCGCGTGTTGTTGTGTGAAATGAATGACCTTGCCAGTGCGACGTCCTCGGCCAGTACCAAGCTTATTCACGGTGGCCTGCGCTATCTGGAGCATTATGAATTCCGCCTGGTGCGCGAGGCCCTGAAGGAACGCGAAGTTCTGTGGGGTAATGCGCCGCATATCATTTGGCCGTTGCGCTTTGTGCTGCCGCATGTGCCGGGCCTGCGCCCGACATGGATGATCCGGCTGGGCCTGTTTTTATATGATCATTTGGGCGGGCGTAAAAAGCTGCCTGCCAGTGAAGGCATTAACCTTGCCAGCCACGAGGCTGGGCAGCCGTTGCGCGGCGATTTGCGCAAGGGATTTGTTTATTCCGATTGCTGGGTGGATGATGCCCGCCTGGTGGTTCTAAACGCGATGGATGCCAGGGAACGTGGTGCGGAGGTTTTAACCCGTACCGAATGTGTTGGGGCGCAGCGCAGTGCGGATGGCTGGGATGTGACCCTGCGTGCCAAGGATAACGGCGCAACCCGTAAGGTGCGCGGTAAAATGGTGGTCAATGCCGCCGGGCCGTGGTGTGCGCGGTTGATCGACCCGGAAAATGGCACGGTCGATGCAACCCAGCGGGCCTCGATCCGGTTGGTGAAGGGCAGCCATATTGTGGTGCCCAAGCTGTTTGACCACGATAAATGCTATATTTTCCAGAACCCCGATGGTCGCATTGTTTTTGCCATTCCCTATCAGCATGATTTTACGCTGATCGGCACCACCGATGTGGACTACAAAGGCGACCCGGCACAGGTGAAAATTGACGAAGGCGAAATTTCCTATTTGTGCGCGCTTGCCAGCAGTTATTTCAAAACGCCGGTAACGCCGGAAAATGTTGTCTGGAGCTATTCCGGGGTGCGGCCGCTTTATGGCGGCGAAAGCGAAAATGCCTCCAAGGTATCGCGGGATTATACCCTGAAGCTGGATGATGCCGGGGATAAGGCCCCGCTTTTGAATGTGTTTGGTGGCAAAATTACCACCTACCGCAAGCTGGCCGAACATGCCTTGCAAATCATTTGCCGCAAACTGGCACATGATGACCAGGCCTGGACGGCCGACGCACCGCTGCCCGGTGGCGAATTGCCGGGAGGGGATTTTGACGCTGCCTTAAAACATTATGGCCAGCGTTATGACTGGATGCCCACCGCAATGTTGCACCGTTTGTTGCGCGCCTATGGCACCCGGATCGAGAAGATTTTGCACAATGCCATATCTCTTGAGGGGCTGGGCCGGTGTTATGGACATGATCTGTATGAAGCCGAATTGCGCTACCTGATCGATCACGAATGGGCGCATGATGTGGAAGATGTCATCTGGCGGCGTTCCAAGCTGGGCTTGCGCCTGAATGCGGATGAAATTGCCGCGCTCAGGCACCGTCTGTCACAGGAACATGTTGGGGTGCGTGCTGCCCAGTAAGGTGATGACGGCGAAATATATTTCGCAGGGCATTTGATCTATTCCAAACAAAGCAGGCTGTGACCTCTATAAGGTGGCAGCCTGTTTTGTTGTGTGGATGGTATATAAATGCAGGGTAAATCTGTGCGCCGTTTGTTGGTTGTTGCGGCTTTGGTGCTGGGTGCGATGCTGGTGCTGGCTTCGCCGGGCCGTTTATGGGCGGCGGTGCAGGGGGCGGGCGACATTGCGGGCACCCTGACAGGCGCGACCAGTGCCAATGGTGATCAGGTGCCCCAACTTCGTACTGGCTGGATGACGGTGCAGTTATTGGGCGGGCTGGCCCTGTTTTTATATGGCATGGACCACCTTGCCGGGGCGCTAAGGGTGCTGGCCGGGTCGAAGCTGCGGTTGTTTTTGGGCAAAATGACGCGCAACCGTTTTGTCGCCGTGATCTCTGGCGCGGTGATTACGGCTTTGTTGCAATCATCCTCTGTGACAACGGTTTTGGTGGTGGGGTTTGTATCGGCCGGGTTGATGACCCTGGCGCAATCGATTGCCGTGATCATGGGGGCCAATATTGGCAGCACGTTAACCGCACAAATCATCGCCTTTCAAATTGATGCGATTGCCCCGGTTCTGATCGCGGCTGGGTTTGCCGCGATGTTCTTTATTCCGATTGAACGCTGGGCACAAATGGGCCGGGCGGTGCTGGGCCTGGGACTGTTGTTTTTCGGTATGGGCATGATGGGCGATGCAATGGAACCCTTGCGCCATTATGACCCGTTCATTACCGCAATGGCACAAATGACCAACCCGGTATTGGGCATTGCCATTGCCGCGCTTTTTACTGCCCTGGTGCAGTCCAGTGCGGCGACAACCGGGATTGTTATTGTGCTGGCCGGGCAGGGCCTTTTGGGCCTGGATGCCGGCATTGCCCTTATTTTCGGGGCCAATATCGGCACCTGTGTCACCGCCCTTTTGGGGACGATTGGCAAAAACCGTGATGCTTTGCGCACGGCGGTGGCTCATGTTTTCTTTAACGTTTTTGGTGTTCTGATCTGGTTGCCATTTATTCCGTTCCTGGCCGATATTGTGCGCGATATTACCCCGAATTACAGCGGTACGGGCAAGGCCGATATAGCCCGGGAGATCGCAAATGCGCACAGCATTTTCAACATTCTGAATGTTGTTTTGATGATCGGTTTTGTGCCGATAATGGCACGCCTGATCAAACGTCTGGTGCCCGAACGCAAGGATGCCCAGGCCATTGCCGATATGCGCCCGAAATATTTAAATAACGATATGGTCCACACCCCTGCAGCGGCCCTGGCTATGATGAAACAGGAAGTGCTGCATATGGGCGAAATTGTTCGGGCGATGGCAAAGCAGGGCCATCATTGCCTGGTGCAGCATGATCCGCGCCATTTGCAAGGCATTGCCGAACAGGATGATGGTGTGGATGCCCTGCAGGAGGCCATTGTGGCCTATGCCGTGCGCCTGCGCCACGAAGATGCCGCCCCAACCGACCGTGCAAGGCTAGAGGAACTGGTGGCTGTTGCCAATAATCTGGAAGCGATAGGCGATATTGTTAGCAAGGAACTGGTGGAGCTGTTAACTCGACTGTCCCGCCTTGGCCGTGAACCGGATAACGAAACAACAGATGCGCTGCTGGGTTTGTATCGGGATGCAGAAACGGCCTTACAGGCATCATTGCGGGCATTGGAAGACGAAGATGGCGCGCGTGCCGAGGCCCTGATTGCCGGGAAAGCCGCCTTTAGCGCCCGACTGGACCAATTGCAGTTGGCGATTGCTGAAAAGGTTGGCAACAGTGCCGAGGATGTGAAGCTATACCGCCTGGAAATTTCAGTGATTGAGCGCATCCACCGTTTGTTTACCCGCACCCGGCGCATTGCGCGCAACACCCTGCATTTGGCGCAAAATAAAGCAGGCCTGTCTGGCCTGGCGGCACGTGACAGGACAGATGATGCGGCCTAAGGTACTATAAACCGAAGCGATTTGATTTAGTTCGGGTTCATATGAGAAAGGCTTGGCAGGCTGTTGATCAAGTCTCGGGTTTGGCTTTGAGGACAGCCTCGTCACCATTGTGGTAGGTGAAAATGATCTCTAGCGAGCCATCTTCGAGCAATTCGGCATCTCCGTCACCGGAGACATCGTCCATTTCATCGTAGCCCCGCCAGGTAAAGGAGACGAACGATGTGCTGTAGCCGAGATCGAGGATCGCCTGCATCGCCCCGAAGGCGATTTCACCGTGACCGTCAGGCCCGATGGTGATCGCAGCGGGTTCAACGAGATCCAGATAATCCCGATCCCACAAATCAGCCTCAACGATCCGCCAGCGGCCAATCAGGCGGCAGTTTGGAAACGCATTCATGACACGATCTCCATTGGTTTCAACCGCCGCTTGGGGCAAAGGCACCGCCGCGTTCGGCCGGGGCGGTGTCGATATCCTTTTGCATGACGGTGACATCAAGGGCGCGATAGCCCAGATGTTTGTAGAAATCCTGCACCTTGCCGTTTTCCGAACGCACCATAAGCTGCATGCGCCAGACACCATGTTCGCGCAGCCAGTTCTCCCCCTGGCGCATCAGGCGGCGGCCAAGGCCGCTTTTCTGGTGGCTGTTGGCGACAGCAAGATAATAAATCCAGCCGCGATGCCCGTCATGGCCCATCATGACTGTGCCGACAATAACACCGTTAACATCTTCCCATACCACAAGCGTGGCATTGTCCGCGCTGATGGCAAAGGAAATGTCCCAGGCGGGCGGATTGTAGGGGCGATACAGGCCGGTTTCCTGCCAAAGAGCGGTAATTGCTGGAATATCATCCAGCAATGCGGTTCTGGGGTGGGCGCTGATTTCGGTGGCTGTCATGGCTTTATCCTATAAAAAAGAGAGGATTAGCCAAAATTCCCCGCCCGTCAACACCCGCTGGGATGATGCGCGTAAAAATGGCCCCGCTATTGACGGAGCCATTTAAACGAAAGATTAGAGATCGTTGGTGGGGTAATATGCAGCCTGAGTAAAAAGCGAATGGGGGTTTACTGCGGCACGGTTTTTTACATTGGGTTTGGTCCTGCGGCCGGTCCCTGACGGGGACCATTCTGCGGGCCAGTACCGGGTCCAAATCCCGGGCCGCCAGCAGGACCACCAGACGGCCCAAAACCCGGACCACCGGCAGGGCCAAATCCTGGGCCAAAAATCGGGCCGCCATCAATCGGGCGGGCGGTGACGCTGCTCAGTTCAACTTCGCGCACAATATCACCCTTCTTGTTGGTGATCGTTGCGATATAGGTGCCCCGGTCTGTCTGGGTCAGCTTGTTCAGGGCCAGGTTGCCATTGCCCCGCATGATAATTGAGGCTTGGACCAGGGTATTCATTTGCGCGGCGCTATATTTGCGATCAAACCGGTCCTGGCGGTCGGGCTTGCCCATCATGCGGCGCAATTCGCGAAATTCCTTGCGTGCCGGTCGCCCGCTATAGGCGTCCATCGTGATATTCTCGATCAGATCGCCATTGTTATTGAGCAGCGGAAGTGTAATTTCCTGGCCATTCTGGCTGGCTTTTGCGGCACCGGTTTTAAGGTCGGCGTTGCCGTGACGCAGCAGCATGGCATCAACAAGCAGGCGGGCCTCGTCGGTTGTCAGTGGCGTGTTGCGCATCCTCATCGCCTGTTTGGGGCCGTGCCGCCCGTCCGGGCCTTTGTACTTGTCATATCCGCCATGATGAAATTTGCCGCCCTGGCAGTCAGCAGGCACGCCATCGCGAAAGTCGCGGCGCATTTCATCGGAGCGGGTTTGTGCCAGTGCCGATACGGTCGGTACAACACCCAGTGTGGTGGCAATAATCGCGGCAGTCATCAGCAGTTTGCGGGTCGTGTTCATGTTATCCTCGTGGGTTGGGGGGAACCGTTTGACAAGGACATCTAAGCGCAAAATTGTCGCGAAATGATCCCGGCGGACGGGGAAAATGGTCGCAGACTGTCGCAGTTTCCGCTTTTGCGACAGTCTGATACAAATTGGCAGTTATCGCCGGGCCGCCCCTTGCGTTAAGTTTATATCCGTTACACCACCAGCAGTAGGACAGAGCCGAATGTCGGACACGGCACATATATTGGTTGTCGATGATCATCGTGATATCCGCGATCTGATTGGTCGTTATTTGCGCCAGCATGGTTACCGCGTCAGCCTGGCTGCGGATGGGCGCGAAATGCGTAAATTACTGGCTGATGAGATCATGCCGGATCTGGTGGTGCTTGATGTGATGATGCCGGGCGAAGACGGGCTGAGTTTGTGTCGCTGGCTGCGCGAAAGCCAGGATATTCCCGTGATCATGTTGACCGCCCTTGGCGAGGAAACCGACCGTATCGTCGGCCTTGAAATGGGCGCGGATGATTATTTGGCAAAGCCGTTTAATCCGCGCGAGCTTCTGGCGCGCATCAAGGCGGTGTTGCGCCGGGCACAGAGCTTGCCGACCGGGCGCAAACGCCCGCTTGCGGGAGGAGAGGTGGTTTTTGATCGCTGGATCCTGGACCGTAACCGCCATGAATTGCGCAATGACGAAGATATGGTCATGCCGCTCAGTGCAGGGGAATTTGCCCTGTTAAATGCGTTTGTTGAACATCCACGCATGGTGTTAACCCGTGATCAGTTGCTTGATATTACCAAGGGGCGCGAAGCCGCTCCCTTTGATCGCAGTATTGACAATCAGGTCAGTCGCTTGCGCAAAAAGATTGAACCGGACCCGAAAAACCCCGTCATCATCAAAACCGTTTGGGGTGGGGGCTATATGTTAACCGTGGATGCGGTTTCGCAATGAAGCGGTTTTTAGTTCGCCTTTGGCCCCGAACGCTGGCAGCCCAGTTGATCGCGTTATTATTGGGTGCGGTTGTATTGACCCATGTGGTGTTGGCGGTGTTGCTGGCCGAAGAACGCCAGGATGCGGTGTTGTCCGAACGGCGCGGCGGTGCGCTGGCGCGTGTTGCGGCGATTTCGCGCATTTTATCGACGACGCCGCGCGAAAACTGGCGCGATGTGTTGCGGGTTGCGCAAAGCCCGCAAGTTCAATTGCGTTTGCTAAATACCCCAGTGGAATATGGCGAAACAACCGATGTGACGCGTTTGCTGACAGAGCGGATCAATGCGTCCTTGGGAAATCCCCCAGTATCGGCCCAGGTCAGTTTCTTGTCAGAAAATGAGTGCCGGCGTGAACGCGACAAGGAAGAAAAACGCCAGCACGAATTACAAGACAAACGCGATCGGCATCACAAGGATGATGACGGAGATCTGAAGCGCAAACAGCATCGTTTTTTTGGGAACATTTCCTGCGATGGTCCGCCGGTTATGGGCGTTGCTATGCCGGTATTTGCCGTGCCTGCCATGCCGCCGCCACCCGCAATAAAGGATGGCGCGCCGGTTGGTGAAAAGGATCCTTCTTCCCGGTCCCCGAAGGGCTCTGAGCAGGTGCCCCCCGCTGTTCCCCGTGCGGCGGAAGGCATGGGGCAGATGCCACCTGAACCGCGCGGCGAGTTTGCCCTGCCGCCGCATCTTTTGGCCAAGACAAACACGCCGGTGGTGTGGCTTGATGCGCGCATCAATAATTTTTCGCCGCCGCCCTGGGTGGTGTTTCAAAGTCTGGTGCGGGTGGGGCTCTCGGCAATTCTGATTGGCATCATCGCGTTTTTTGTCGCCCGGCGCATAACTCGGCCGTGGAAGGCGCTGGCAGTTGCTGCGGACCGGGTTGGGCGCGGGGATTTTCCCGAGCCGGTTTCGGAAGCGGGCCCGCTTGAAATTCGTCATGCCGCGCGGGCCTTTAACCGCATGACGGCCCGTTTGCGGCGTTTTATTGAAGACCGAACCCGCATGCTGGCAGCAATTTCCCATGATTTACGCACCCCCATCACGAGTTTGCGCCTGCGGGCCGAATTTGTTGAAGATCCAGAAAATCGGCGTAAGATTATTGAAACCTTAAACGAGATGGAGCAAATGGTGGCGGCCGCCATGACATTTGCCCGCGAAGAAACCGCCGACGAAAAAACCCGCAAGATTGATGTGGTTGCATTGGTCGAAGCCAGTTGTGCTGACCTTGAAGAAACCGGTCATCCGGTTACATTTGAAACGAAACTTGAACATTTTTCCTATGCTTGCCGTCCCTTGTCGATCAAGCGGGCATTGGGCAATTTGCTGGCGAACGGGTTGTCTTATGGCGAAAATGTTTTTGTGACTGTGGCAAAGGCCGATGATGGCGGCCTGTGGATTGATGTCAGTGACGATGGGCCGGGGATTCCTGTTGATCAGCGCGACCGGGTGTTTGAGCCCTTTTTCAGGTTGGAACAGTCACGCAATCAGGAAACCGGCGGTATTGGTTTGGGTTTGGCGATTGCCCGTACCGCCATTCGGGCGCATGGCGGCGAGATTTATCTGGAAGATGCGCCACAGGGCGGGTTAAAGGCCCGGATTTATTTGCCTGCACCGGTTTGAGGATTGGGGCTTTCCAGTTTCGCATGGCAGCCATTCTTTTTTGAATTTTTGATTGCGCTTTGTGGTGTTTCGACCATTTAACCGGTGTAACAAAAATGAAAACAAGCAGGACGGAGCGTGCCAATGGCGCAGCAGAGCAAACAGCCAGGGAATGTGACCGCATTACCCGGAACAAATTCGGCCCTTTCGGGCAGCGGATTTGTGCGATCCGTTAATGACTGGCTGATGGAAAGGGCCTTGCAGGATACCGATATCGACGAGGTGATTTCCGGCATGGTGTCGCGCCTTGTGGCCGCTGGTTTGCCAGTTGACCGTGTTATGGTCGGTTTTAAAACCCTTCATCCGCTTTACGAAGGGGTCAGTTATATCTGGTCCAAGCCGAGCGGGCAGGTCGAACGCTCGTTTCATTTGGGGGTGCGCGAAAACAACCCGGACTGGAATGCCAGTCCAATGAAATGGATGATCGAAAACGGGGTAACGTTTTTACGCCGTCATTTGATCGGGCCCGGGGCGATCATTGATTTTCCGGTTTTGAAAACCTTCCGCGAACTCAGTGGCACGGATTATTTGGCACTGGTAACGCCCTTTGTCACGGATCGCGATAGCGAGCTGGGCGAAAACCGGATTTTCATGACCTATCTGACCAGCCGTCCCAGCGGGTTTACTGACGAAGATCTGGCCATTCTTTCGGCCATTCAGCGGCGTTTTGCCGTGACGTGCAAAATGCGCATCATGCACGATGAAACCAAAACCATATTGGAAACCTATTTGGGGTCGGATGCCGGGCATCGGGTGCGCAATGGGCAGATCAAGCTGGGTGACAGCACCAAAACCCGAGCCGTTATCTGGTTTTCGGATATGCGTAATTCTACCGCAATGGCGGCCCATGTGGGCGATGATGCGTTTTTGGAACAGATGAATGCCTTTTTTGCCGCAACGGCGGGTGCTGTTTTGCGGCATGGCGGGCAGGTGTTGCGTTATATCGGCGATGCCACCTTGGCGATTTTCCCGATCCGTGATGACGAGGGCGACCTGGAACAGGCCTGTCATGCGGCCCTATATGCTGCTGCTGAAGCCCAGATGAATATCGAAACGCTTAATCGTGATCGGGCGCAGAAGGATTTGCCCGAATTTGATTACGGGCTGGGAATGCATGTTGGCGATGTTGTTTATGGCAATGTCGGTGTTAAAGAACGGGTTGATTTTACCGTGGTGGGCCGGGCTGCGAACGAGGCATCGCGCATTGAAAAACTGACCAAACAGCTTGGCAAGCGGGTATTGGTGAGTGCGCAAGTGGCAAAATTCATTTCCTGCCCGACCGAAAATATCGGTGAATATGAATTGCAGGGTACCGGCACGCGTCTGAGCCTTTATGCCCCGGACTTTAGCGAAGCCTGCCAGCGGTTGGAATTGCTGCGCGCGGGCTGATGGGGCCTGTGGCAAGGTGCTTGCTGACGGGCAAGGATGTATCATGGTTATATGGCGGCAGGAAAAACCTGCCGCCATTTTTGTTTGCTTGTGTCCGTTATTGTCTTTGATTTTGTCTGAGGGATGCGCCGGTAAAATCGCAGCGGATTATCGTATATCAAATCCTTTCAAATGATCACGGGCAAGCTGCACCCGTTTGCGCACGGCACAATTGCTCAGGCCCAGGTTTTCGGCGATTTCGTCATAGCTTTGATCTTGTACGCATCGCATCAAAAGCGGGCGGCGCAGCTTTTCCGGCAGGTCGGTTAGGGCGCGTTCAAGATTGGAGAAGGTCTCTCCGGTCAGGGCATTTTGCTCTGGTGTGGCTTCTTCCTGGCGCGAGATACCCGGCAGTACGTTGTCTTCTTTGCTGTGGGTTTCTTCATTATAGTCGGCCTTGCGCCGGTTTTGCCGATGCAAATCGATACAGGCATTATGGACAATGCGCGACAGCCACGCCCGATGGTTGCGAATTTCGTCCATCGAGTCTTCAAATTTGACGGATGCTTTTATCATCGCTTCGGAAAGGGCATCTTGCGCATCATCCATATTACCCGACATCAACCTTAGGCACTGGCGCAGCAGGATGTCGCGCTGGGCGATCCAGAGCGGCCAGAAATTCGGTGCCATTGTTGCTGCATATCGGGCCTGTTCAGATGGTGAAACCGTATTTGTTTGTGCTTCAGTTGTTGTGTCTGACGCCGGTTTGGTTGCCGAAGAAATTTTTGGTTCTGTCTGAGATGGACACTGAGATTGAGATTGAGGTTGAGATTGAGATGGGGACGGTGATGAAGATGCCGGTTCTGATGCGCCCGACCATATTGCCGTATGAACGGTTTTGGGTGTGGTGTCGATAAATGCCCGCACGGGGTGGTTGTGCCAATGGGCAATAAAAACGCCGACCGCGACATTTGTGCTGTCATGATGGTTCCAGCTATCGATGTTGACATCGGGAATGGTGATTTCCGCGCCGTCATATGTCTGGGTGCGATGCGTCACAATGGCTTCAGGCGGGCTGGGTGGTAACAGGAATGAGCCAATGTTTTGAATTGTTGCGGGTAATGCGGCAATCGCTTCGTTGTGAATATCGCCCTGGTCAGAGATGCCCTTACAGGTGTGTATGTTAGGTAAATCGCCGGCTTCCCTTTGTCGTGTTCCCGTCGTTATCTTTTTGTCTGGCGCGTCATGCCAACTGTAAAAAAGAGAACGTGGCCGTATTTCGTCTGGCGCCGTGTGGACGTGGGCGTCGGTAAGGCTGACAAGGCCTGCATGGCGATGCTTTTCAGGTAGGCAGTATTGCTGCGGGGTTTCGCCGCCGACTTGGTTGAAACTGATTTTGTTGTGATAAATGTTACCCACCACAAATCTCCCCTGACATTAAACACATCTTTAAGTTGTGTGATGTGTTGTTCTTCAATTATGACGGTGAAGATTAAAAATTGTGATGATTTTTATTTTACAATTATTAGTTGTTTTTTTGGCGTAAGTTTTCTGCGCTCTTTAGGCTATATGCAAGAATACCAGCTGGCGCTGTGATGGGTGACGTGGCAGACCCGGGAACATGTGCGATTCTATTTTTGGCAGTAAGGGGGGGGCTACGGATGTATTTTCTCGGTCGCCATTACAGAGTCAGCCGGGGCAGCATTTATGTGCGCGTCTGCTGAAGTAAAACGCCTGGGTAATCATATCGGGTCATGCTTATTAACTGACGCGCGAGAGAGGACGCCGTGAAAATTCTTTTCACTATCTGTGATGATTTTTGACAATCCCTACGCAACGGGCGTTGCATACCTGCCAAAACCACCGGGTTTGCGGGGGTTTTGGCGGTTTATTGGGGGAGGAAATTCCTATTTGTCAGAAACAAAAAACCCGTCTTTGCGCGGCGAACCGGCATTGACGGGTTTTTGAATATCAAAATGGTGCTGGTGATAGGATTTGAACCTACGACCTACGCATTACGAATGCGCCGCTCTACCAGCTGAGCTACACCAGCACGACTCATTTTGTGGCGCGGAAAATACGGATAATCCGCCGACATGGCAAGAGCTTTATTTTGGTTTTCTTCAGCAAAGCGCAATTGTGTGAACAGACCGGGATGAAAGCTGGTTCAGTTAGTTCTTTCAGATTGGAGCTGTTAATGATTGCGCGGATTGCTCGACACCACAGTAGCAGTCAAGCACACAGCTGGAGTAGGGGCAGCATAAGGTCTTTTTGTTGGCTGGATTGAGATGTAGCTTGGTTGATGCCTGTTCTTGTGACAAGAAAGGGGGTAAACATTGCCTCAAAAGTGCCGATATTAGCTGAGTAACTAATAACAAAGTCATTGATTGGGCCTGACGTAACGGGGGGCTGCATCAGCTATGTTGCTGGAGCTTGGTTTTGGTAGGTTCCATTGTTGCTGTGGAGCGTAAGCTCATTGGAATTTCAAAATTTCTTTTTCGATTATGGAAGATAAGAATGTTGGGTAGGGGATTGGTTCCGCGTCAGGTTGCGATTTTTGCTTAAAAGAAGGTTGATTTCTTTTCCGATTTTAATGATTTAATCGCTTGAAGGTGTTCTTTGGTAAGATATGCGAAAATTGCGGCGGTTCTATTTGCTCTGCTTGTACTGATTTTTTTTGTGAATGTCCGGGAATCATTGTCGTATCTATATGGGACAAGAATATCTTGGGTTTTTTTATCTTTAGCTCTTATTTTGTTAAACCAGATATTAAGTAGTTTTCGGTTTGAGATTTTTCTGAGAATTTTTGGGCAGAGGATTGGTTTTCAAAGGTCTCATGCTGTAAATATATATTCTTTATTGGCAGGTATGGCTTTTTTTAACTTTTTTGGACAAAGCGTGTCGCGGACGCTGCTCGTGAAAGACATTTCTGATGCGGATTCGGCGGTCATTGTCACTGCCTTGGAAAGAATTTTTTCCCTTGCTGTTTTGTTAATAGCTTCATTGTCAGCAGCTTTTCTCGTTGTCGGTAAAATTAGTTTTGATTACGCGCCGGGCGTAATGCTTTCTTCTATGGGTGTTTTTGTCTTATTTAGTCTGTTTTCTGTGTATTTTTTTCAGCTATCAGTGAGGCAAAGGGCTGAACTGAATCTTATTTTTTCAAGCGGGTTCGGTCGGAAGTTTTTTTCTATTATTTTTGTTATTCTTATTATGCATTCTTTGATGCTTGGAGCATACCTTGCTTTGATTGTTGGTATGGCCGGAGTGGACGTGTTTTCTGCAAAGGCAGTATTTGCAACATTGCTTACAATGCTTGGAGCTTCTTTCCCTATAAGTTTTGGCGGTTGGGGTATTCGCGAAGTATCTGCCGGGTTTGCGTTTAGTGCTGCGAATATTTCTCCTGCTCTCGGGGTTGGAGCAGGTATCGGTGTCGGCTTGTTATCGTTGATTGCTCTGGCGCTGAATGTTTGCGGTGTATGGGTTATCAAGAGATTTTTTCCTGACCAGGATCTCCAGCTTGCAAAGGTGCGTTCACGTACTGGATATAGCCGTAGGTTGATCTTGTTGCTTGGCTGGGTTGTTGCTCCCATTGTCGTTGTGTTCATGATGGTGCAACTGCCTATCCCGATTGCGTCGGGCAAAGTTACGGTTAACTTGGCTGATCCGTTGGCTATTGTCGCAGGCATGACGTTTATTTTTGTTATCATACAGCGACGTGCATGGCGTGATATTTGGCGCAATCATTATGTTAACTGGTGGCTTTTGGGATCTGCAGCCATTGTTTTGCTGAGTTTTCTGATTGGATACGCTCAGTTTGGTTTCCAGTCATGGGCTTTCTATAATCGATTGATCGGTATCGGAATTCTGTTTTCGTATATCGTCGTTGGCGCTTTCTTGACGGCTTTATGGGGGGGATTCGGTGCAAGAGCTGTTGCAAAAGCCGTGGTCTCTTCTGCTATTTTGATTTTTGTATTTGAATACATTCTGCGGATGACTTTGGGTTGGGACGTTTTAATTGCATTAAACTGGGCAAGCTCGCGTTGGTCCGGTTTTTTGGCAAACCCTAATAGTTATGCCTTCTTTTTGCTGTCTGTTCTGCCGCTGCCTTTTTTGTTTCTCGGCTCTCGCCATTGGACTGGCCTGAAAGCCTGGGGAGATGCTGCCGTTCCTGGGTTGATATTTGCACTTTTGTATTTGACCGGATCTCGTGCAGCATTCGGCTCCGTTGCGGTTTTCCTGATTGTCTTTTTCATGTTTGATGCCCGGAAAACGATCAGAACTATTGTTTGCGGAGGATTTTATCTTATTTTAATTTTTACTCTGAACGAGGCGATAATATTTTTTGTGAATATGGGTGCAGGCACCCTGCAAATTATTGCACGTCCAGATGACTTTTCGACAGTTCAAAGTGACCGTATTCTTAGTATGGTAGAAGGTTGGAAAATGTTTATATCTCACCCGTTGCTGGGTGCAGGGCTTGGGGCATTTTATAAAAGCCAGGTAGAGCTTAATCTACCGTTGTCGGAGCGCGCCCTGATCATTCATAACTCATTTTTATGGGTATTGGCAGAAATGGGCATTGCTGGGTTTGCTGTTATATTCGTTCCGCCAATCACTTGGTGTGTTCGTACATTTTCGGGGATGCAGTGGCGCAAAGATCCCTATCAATGTGGCTTGTTGCTGATCATGGCGAATGCTGCGATCATGGGGATGGCACACGAGCTTGTGTATCAGCGTGTGTTTTGGTTCATGCTGGGGATATTTCTTGCGCGACCATTTATCATGAGAAAGCAGGTTAATCGTCTGTCACATTCCTGATTAATGCTGTTGGTTACGCTCTTATAACGATGATTTTAGGCATGACAGCCATGCAGGATGTTTAACTTTTAAAATCGTTATAGAACATTGACCGCGCTGTAGTTTGGCGGCATAGATAGCGTCCTGATCCTGATATTTTCAGGCAAAATCGGGGAGATGGAATAGATGTGCCGGTGGTTGAGCTATATCGGGGAACCTGTTTACCTTGATAGTCTGGTGTTTGAGCCGAAACATTCGCTGGTGGCGCAAAGCCTGCATGCCGAAGAGGCCAAAACGCCGACCAATGGTGACGGTTTTGGTATTGGCTGGTATGGCCATCGCAGCACACCGGGCCTGTATCGCGAAATTCTGCCTGCCTGGAACGATGCCAACCTGCAATCTATGGCCCATAATATTGAATCCGGCTTGTTTTTTGCCCATGTCCGTGCCTCGACCGGAACGGGCACCAGCCGATCAAATTGCCATCCCTTTGCATTTGATAAATATCTGTTCATGCACAACGGCCAGATTGGCGATTATAAACTGGTGCGCCGCGAGCTGGAGGCCCTGATTGATGACAAATATTACTCTTTACGGCAGGGCACGACCGACAGTGAACTGATATTTTATCTGATGCTGAGTTTCGGGCTGGAAAATGATGCCCGCCGCGCCCTTCGCAAGGCGATTGCAACCGTGGAATCGGCCATGCGCCGCCACGATATTGCCGCACCATTTCGCTTTACCGCCTGCCTGAGTGACGGCGATAGTGTGTGCGCGGTGCGTTACGCCAGTGATGACAAGCCCCCTTCGCTATATTATCGCAAACGCGGCAATCAGGTGATTGTAGTTTCCGAACCGCTGGATACCGAAAGTGCCAGCTGGATTGCCGTTGACCCTAACCAGTGCCTTAATGTTGCGCGTGATCTGACGGTCTCCAAGGAAATGATCCTTGATGTCATCTGATGGCATTAAGCGTTTTGCGCGTGCGTTAACGTAAATCGCTTTGGTGTTACGGTGCAACAATCACGCGGGTGCGGGTTTGAACCAGTCTTTGCTGCAGGGCATCCGATGGGGATGAGTTGAGGATGACGGTTTGAAAATCGCTGGCATGCCCGTCCCGGCAGAGGGCGTTGCGGCCGATTTTGCGTTCGTCGACCAGTAAAACAGCATGATCGCAACATTGCGTGAGCGCCCGGCGGGCACGGACTTCATCCATGTTGAAGTCCATTAAATCGCCTTCTGGCGTCATGCCCCCCACACTGACAATGCCAAAATCGGCATGATAACAGCCAAAAAAATCGGCACTGTCCGCGCCGATCACATCCAGGTCGCGGGTGCGAACCGTACCGCCCGATAACCGCAGGGTAACGCCCGGCGCGTTTTGCAGTGTCATCACAACATGAATGTTATTGGTCAGCACCGTTAGGTTACGATGTTGGGACAGGCTTTGTGCGGCAAGCTCGGCTGTTGTGCCCGTGCCAATGGCAAGGGTGCATCCTTCGGGGATCAGGTTTGTCAGCTTTGTTGCCAGGGCCAGTTTACCGCTGCGATTCCAAACCTCGCGATTTTCATAACTTGTATTGTCCGGTACCGGGGCGGGGCCGGCTTTGCCATGACGGCGAAAAATCCGCCCCTGTTCCTGCAGGTCGCGCAGGTCGGTGCGGATGGTTTGAACTGAAACGTCAAAGCGTCGTGCCAGTTCCTCGACAGCCATGAAGCCACAGCTTTTGACCAGGGCGACAATGCGGTCGCGGCGATTTTCAATGGGCACGGGACGGGGCATCGGCAAGCCTTTTTAATTTCGTACGAAAGTTGTGTTTCGCTTTAAGGTAATTATAGCGATGTGAAAAACCCGCTGAGAAGCCCGAAAACACGGCTGAAACATTTAATTCTTAGCTTTGTCACACAACTGTTATGAAAATATCGGTAGCGTCCCCCTCACGTTGTTTTCGTACGAAACCTTTTTGCGTTTCACCGTTTCAGGGGATTTTTAGAATGCGTAAAGTGCTTCTTGCTGCCGTGGCATCCGCCACAATGATGATGCCGGTTTTGGGGCAGGCTGCCGAAAAGCTGGTTTTATATACCAGCCAGCCCAACCAGGATGCGCAAACCACCGTTGATGCCTTTAAGGCCGCTTACCCGGATGTGGAAGTGGACTGGGTGCGTGATGGCACCACCAAACTGATGGCAAAACTGGGGGCCGAAATTGCTGCGGGCGACCCGCGGCCGGATGTGTTGCTGATCGCTGATACCGTGACCCTGGAAGGCATGAAACAGCAGGGGCAGCTTCAGGCTTATAAATCGTCCGAAGCCAAGGCCTATGACCCGGCCCTGTATGATGCCGATGGCTACTATTATTCCACCAAGCTGATCACGACCGGCATTGTTTATAACACTGGCGTTTCCAAAAAACCGACCGCGTGGAAGGATCTTGCCGATCCGGCCCTGAAAAACCAGATCGCGATGCCAAGCCCGCTTTATTCTGGGGCGGCGCTGATTACCCTTTCGACGATGGTGGAAAGCCCGGATCTGGGCTGGGATTATTATCAGGCCCTGGCCGATAACAAGGCCCGTGCCCAGGGCGGGAATGGCGGCACGTTCAAGGCTGTTGCCTCGGGCGAGAAACCCTATGGCATGGTCGTTGACTTCCTGGCATTGCGCGGCAAGGCCGAAGGATCTCCGGTGGATTTTGTCTTCCCCAGCGAAGGTGTCACCTATGTGACCGAACCGGTCGCCATTATGAAAACGGCCAAGAATGTTGATGCCGCACACAAATTTGTCGATTTCGTGCTGTCGGAAAAGGGCCAGAAGCTGGTTCAGGAAATGGGGTATATCCCGGCGCGTAACGATATGGACCCGCCCGCAGGCTTCCCGGCCCGCAAGGACATCAAACTGATGACGTTTGATCCGGCTGTTGCCCTTAAAAATGCCGATGCGAACAAGAAGAAGTTCGCCGAGATGTTTGGGGCTGAATAATGCAGGCTGTCGGACGCAGGCTGGCTGCATCTGGCAGACATTTGGGAGGCAACCGGTTTTCGGACCGGTTGCTGCCTTTATTGTTCGTGCCGGTTCTTTTTATTTCGGTTCTGCCTATGCTGCGCCTGGCCGCAGAAGGCCTGTTTGTGCAGGGCATGCCCAGCCTGGACTATTTGCGCGATGTCGCAGAAAGCAGCCAGACATGGCAGGCAACGGCACACAGCCTTTATACTGCGGCTTTGGGGACCGTTATTTCGGTGCTGATTGGTGGGGCATTTGCCTTTCTGGTAGCGCTGACGGATATCAGGGCGAAGGCGGCACTGGTTTTTTGCTTTATGATCCCGATGATGATCCCGCCGCAAATTACGGCCTTGGCGTGGGTGCAGCTTACCGGGCCCAGCAGTGCGCTTTTGAATGCCATTGGCATGGCCCCGGCGTTGGGCTCCCCCCAGCCGCTCTATTCGGCAGAGGGAATTGCCCTGCTTTTGGGCATTCAGCATGCCTCGATCGTGTTTTTGACCCTGCGGGCCAATTTGCGCCTGTTGCCGCGTGAACAGGTAGAGGCCGCACGGCTTGCCGGTGCGCGCGGCGGGCGTTTGTGGTGGCAGGTGATTTTACCCTTAACCAGCCCGGGCCTGATTGCAGGCACGGCAATGGCTTTTGTGACGGCATTGGGGAATTTTGGTATTCAGGCGATGCTGGGTATTCCTGGCAATTACATTACCCTGCCAACCCTGATTTATCGCAAATTATCCAGCTTTGGCCCCGCCGCCTTGGGCGAGGTTTCTGTGTTGGCGATACTGATTGGCGTTATTGCCGTTATTGGTGTGTTGTTGCACCATCATTTGTTGAGCAAGCGCGATTATCGCCTGATGGGCGTTGTGGGCCGGCCGCTTGATATTCGGCTTGGGGCGCGCCGTGTTGTGATCGAGGTGCTGTTATGGGCCGTGCTGGGTGCCATTTTGGTGGTGCCTTTAATGGCCCTGGTGGCAACCTCGCTGGTCCCGGCCTTTGGTGTTCGGTTGGGCCTTGATAATTTCAGTTTTGATGCCTTTTACCAGGTTCTGTTTGTGCAGCCTGCCACCATCCGGGCGTTTCATAACAGCCTGTTATTGTCGGTCGGCGCGGCGATTGTGCTGGTCGGCATATGCTTGCCGCTGGCCTATGTGATTGTGCGTCGGCCCACACGATTGACCAAAATGGTCAATTTGCTGGTCGAAATTCCCTATGCCTTGCCCGGCGTGGTGCTGGCGATTGCCTGTATCTTGCTGTTCATTCGCATTCCGGTGCTCGACATTAGTTTGTATGGCACGCTGGCGATTATCTTTGTTGCCTATCTGGCGCGGTTTTTGATCATTGCGCTGCGCCCTGTGATGAACAGTTTCATGCAGCTTGACCCGGCATTGGAAGAGGCCGCCCAGGCTTGTGGGGCGGGGCTGGGCCGCCGGTTGCGCGATATTTTGCTGCCTTTGGCGGCACCTGCCGCGGCGGCCGGGGCGTTGCTGGTGTTTTTAACCGCGTTTAACGAACTGACCGTTTCGGCCCTTTTGTGGTCGGCGGGCAATGAAACGCTGGGTGTTCTGATTTTCAACCTTGATGACAGTGGCGATAGCGTCCTGGCATCGGCGGTGGCCGTGCTGGTGGTGGGGGTTGTTGTGGCCCTGATGACCGGTTTTCAACTGGCCTCGCGTCATCTGCCCAAGGGAGTGATACCGTGGCAGTCATAAATTTGCGCAACATTACCAAGCAGTTTGGTGATTATCGGGCGGTTAATAATGTCTCGCTTGATATAGCCGATGGCGAATTTGTTGCTCTGCTGGGGCCGTCAGGCTGTGGCAAAACAACCCTGTTGCGCCTGTTGGCCGGGTTTGAACAGCCCGATGAGGGCACCATTTCGCTCGCCGGGCAGGTGGTGGCCGATGGGGCATCGCGCCAGATGGTCGCACCGGAAGACCGCAATCTGGGCATTGTGTTTCAGTCTTATGCCCTGTGGCCGCATATGTCGGTCGCGCGCAATGTGGGCTATCCGTTGGAGGTGCGTAAAATGTCGCGCGCGGAACGGGACCGGCGCATTCGCGAGGCGTTGTCGATTGTATCGTTGGAAAATTATGCCGACCGCTCGCCTTCGGAGCTAAGCGGCGGGCAACGCCAGCGTGTTGCTCTTGCACGCTGTCTGGTGATGGAACCGCGTGCGGTGTTGCTTGATGAACCCTTGGCAAACCTGGATGTGCATTTGCGTGAGACCATGCAGGAGGCCTTCCTGGATTTTCACCGTCGTACCGGCGCAACCATGATTTATGTCACCCATGACCAGGCCGAAGCGATGGCGATGGCGGACCGGATTGCGGTGATGGATGGTGGACACATTCGCCAGATGGCCGCGCCCGAAACCCTGTATCGCGAGCCCAGTGACCAGATGGTGGCTGGTTTTGTCGGTGCCGGGGCGGTGCTGCCGGTGGGCGATATTACCCTGCAGGACAATGGCCGCTGTGCGGTGCGGTTGGGGGATGCGGATATTCCGGCGCGTATTTGCGTCAATATTGCCAGCCAAGCCCGCGAGAACGATACGCTGGGCCTGTGTTTGCGCCCCGAAGACATCCGGGTGGATGGTCAGGGCACACTGGCCGGTAAAGTCGAGGATTGTGTGTATTTGGGCGGGCGGTTCCGACTGGCGGTTCGCCTTGCAAACGGCCATGCCCTGCCGGTTTACAATGATTATCGTGCGCGTATTGGCGACAATATTTCCCTGTCCGTACGCGATGGATGGGTCTTTTCGCGCCAGGAGGCAGCATAATGGCGGCAGGTATTCGTATTTTATCCGGCCTGGGGGAGAAGGCCCCGGCCTGTATCCGGCTGGATTTTTTAAACCGGCGCTGGTTGCTTGATTGTGGCGATGGCCTGGAAAATGAACCGGGGTTTGATCCTGCCTGGCTGACCAAAGTTAACGCCGTTTTCATAAGCCACGACCATATCGATCATATTGGTGCGGCCCGCTATGCGATCGAGGCGGGGTTGCCGATTTATTGCACGGCCATCACGGCCAAGTCGCTGCCATCCGGGGCGGATGTGAACATTTTGCCTGCCTTTGGTGAAATACAGGTCGATGGTGTGACGGTTACCACCGGGCGCACCGGCCATGCCTTTGGCGGGGTATGGTTGCATTTTGATCTGGCGGGTGGGGTGCTTTATACGGGCGATATTTGCACGGAATCTGATTATTTTTTATATGATCAGGCCCCCGATGCCGCGACGGTTTTGTGCGATGCCTCTTACGGGATGTATAATGTCTCGCAGCGCGACCGGATTGAAAGCCTGCTGGCAGCGGTTGGTGGCTATGACGGGCAAATTCTGTTTCCTGTGCCGCCCAGTGGCCGCGCGGCCGAAATGGCCCTGCTGTTTGAACGGGCCGGTTTCACCGACTGGACAATGGACATGCGGTGTTTTGGCCGGGTGCAGCAGGTGCTGGCACCGGGCGGGCGCGATTTTGTGCATGATGATGCCATTGCCGATTTGCGCCGCCTGAGCGCAAAAGCCCGCGAATTTAACCCCAATGCCCGGCTGTTATTGTGCCATTCGCCCTGCGGAACCAAGGGGGCGGCGGGCGAGATTAGCCGTAAATGGCAATCGGAGGGCCGTTTGGGGCGGGATGCAAAAATCATTTATACCGGCCATATGTCCGAAACGGCCCGTCGTTTTGTCAGCGAGGGGAAGGGCGCCTTTCACCGCTGGAATGTGCATCCGCGCCTAAGCGATGTGGTGGAAGTGGCACAGTCCTGCCATGCGTTGCAGATTGTGCCGTTATTTTGCACCCAACCCGAGGAATTCGGCCTTGTGGAAGGGTTTGAAGGCCGGTTACAGCTATCGGACCGGTTTTATCTTTAAGGCGTGACGTATGATTTTTCCCTATTGGCATTATGATATGCCTGCTGTGCCGTTTGTTTTTATGCGGCATGGCGAAACGGAAGCCAACCGAACCGGCGTTATTGCCGGTTCCACCGAAGTTCCCCTGAATACGACAGGCGAAAAACAGGCACGGGCCGCGGCCCCCTTGCTGGCGGAATGGCCGTGGCGGGCGGTTTTTGCCAGCCCGCAACAGCGGGCCCGCCATACCGCCGAACTGGCGATGCCCGGCCTGGTGCCAACCCTGCTGCCCGGTTTGCGTGAACGGCATTGGGGTGACCTGGAAGGGCGTCCTGTCACGGAAATTTGCCCGCGTTTTGATACACCACCTGCGGGCGAGCCGTTTAACGATATGTGCAAACGGGTGTGCAATGCGCTGAATATCGCGCTGGCGGACCATGATGCCAAACAGGGGCATACCTTGATTGTGGCCCATTCCGGCGTGATGCGGTGCATTTTGCATTTAACCGGCTTTGATGCCGATGGCCCGCGCATTTTGAATGCAACGCCCTTTCTCTTTACCCCCGTTGATGGTCGCTGGGAATACAAACAGCTTGGCGCACGGGCAGATGATAACCCGCAGGAAAATGCACGATGACACAAAGCCTTATGGATAAACCGGGATCAGAAACAGCCCCCCGTCCGGCGGTGGTGTTTGATGTGGATGGCACCTTGGCCGAATTTGATGCCGATGTGCTGGGGCATTTGGTGCATGGCCCGGTCAAACACTGGGATGCCTTTTTTGATGCGATGGACCACACCGCACCGGTCGCTGATATTGAACGCCTGCTGCGCATTTTGCATGGGACGGGGCAGGCGATTGTCATTTGTACGGGGCGGCCCGAAGGCTGGCGGGCGCGCACCGAAGCCTGGCTGACGGCGCATGAAATTCCGTTTGATGGTGTTTATTTACGCCCGGTGGATGCCGATCATCGCAGTGACGAGGATGTCAAAGAAGATTTGTTACATCAAATCCGGGCGGATGGTTTTGCCCCCTGGCTGGTGGTGGATGATCGCCAGTCGGTGGTGGATAAATGGCGGGACCTGGGCCTGACCTGCCTGCAATGTGCACCGGGCAATTTCTGATATCCCGTTTTTGTCAGCATGCAATTGAAAACCCGGCGGTGCCTTTGGTGCCGCCGGGTTTTGTTTGATTTGACTTTATTTTGTTTTGGTTTGCGTTAACCGCACCACGGTGCCCGTTTGGTTTTGCCGTCATAGGGGCGGGCAAGACCGGCACTGATTAGTTCCTGGTCCAGTGCACGGCCATCAATACGGACCGATGCCACAACGCGCCCGCCATAACGACCCCATTCGGGTTCGCAAAACTCCACCTTTTTTGCCTGTTTCAGGCTTTGGCGGGCATAATCGCGGGCCTTGCTGGCAAGTTGCTTTTCACTGGTACATTTGCCACGAATTTCGGGGGTGTCCACCCCGCGCACCCGAACCGACATTTGGGCAATTTCGCCGGGCAGGCCGGGGATCAGGACGTAAATGGTATCGCCATCATAGGCATATTCACCGCCCCGCTGGCGTAACGGCCAGTCATAGCAGGCGGCGTGGGCCCTGGCAGGCAGAATACTACCAAGGCCAAGGGCTGCCGCAATGATCGTGCGGCAGATCGGTTTCTTCATGGTTTGCTCGTTTGCTCGGTTTTTGTTTTTGCTTGGTCACAGCTTTAGCCGTGCCAGTATTTGTGCGGCCCGTTGTTCAACCGGGCCTTTGCGTATTTCGATGGGTTCATAGCCACATTCAAGATAGGTGCGGTATAAAATCACATATGTCTTGACGGCCTCGGCGAAGGTTTTTGTTCGCGCATTATCAGTTTTGTAGATTTCGGCCCAGGGCGGCAGGATAAAAACTGTCCTTCGGTAACGATAGGTTTCAATCGCCTGCTTTAAGGCTGTGTCTTCGTCCAGCTTGGATAACCGCCGATGGGTCAGGGTATCGGGCAGGCCCCGGTCAAAAAACACCGGTAACGGGTCCTGGCTCATGCCTTCCTGCCAGGCACGGATGCACCCCCGGATCATAAGCCTGCAATAGGCTTCGTTATCCTGCCAGGGCAGGGCCGTGCCGCCGCGTTCCTGCTGGGTTTCAATAACGTTTCGGGCAACCTCCGGGCTGGTTTCATAGCCGCGTTCATTCAAATAATTGATCAGTGTGGTTTTGCCTGCACCGGGGCCACCGGTGATGACAACAAGGTTCGTTGGATAAGGCACTTGCATTGATATTCGTATTCCCTGCTCAAGGCGGCACCATATGGCGGCGCTTTGCGGCAAGCTGATGGCGTGAATAAAGATTTTTATCGAGAAGAGGTACCCATTGCGATAAAGAGAGGCCGGGCATTAATGGGAAGGATAAGGACTGTCAATATGCTGATTTCAGGAACCGGTCCTCAAGACTATAACGAGCTGATTTCATTATGGGAAAGGTCGGTACGCGCCACGCATGCCTTTCTGGTTGAAAAGGACATTCTGCGTTTGCGTGATGTGATCCTTGATCAGTATTTTGATGCCGTTGAGCTGTTCTGTGCCCGGGATGAAAACGGGGTCATCACCGGCTTTATCGGCATCGCCAAACAGCGCATCGAAATGTTGTTTGTGACCCCAAATATGATGGGGCAGGGCATTGGCCGTGCATTGGTCGCCGATGCCATAACAACGCACGGGATCACCGATGTTGATGTGAACGAACAAAACCCTGATGCGGTTGGTTTTTATCAACGCATGGGCTTTGTTGTTTTTGGCCGTTCGGAAACAGATGGCGAGGGCAATCCGTTTCCGATTTTGCATATGCGACTGGCAAGTGCATCAGATTGATCCGCTATCATGCGCGGGCTGTCAGCTTTTGTGTTTAAGCGGTCATCGCGATAGCAGTGTTAATATTTGTTCCGCCCGCTGTTCAACCGGGCCTTTGGCTATTTCGACCGGGGTGTAGCCGCAGTCAAGATAGGTTTGATGCAAAACGTCATAGGTTTTAATGGCCTCGGCAAGGCTTTGTTTTCTGGCGGTATCGGTTTGGTAAATTTCCGGCCAGGGTGGCAAAATGAAAACGGTTTGTCGGTACCGACAGGTTTTAATGACCTGATTTAAGGTGCTGTCTTCGGGCAGTTGGTATAGCCGTCGATGGGCCAGCGCATCAGGCAGGCCCCGGTCGAAAAATACCGTCACGGGTGCCAGGGCCATACCAACCTGCCAGGCACGCATGGAACCTTCAGTCATAAGCCTGCAATAGGCTTCGTTATCCTGCCAGGGCAGGGCAGTGCCACCTTGTTTTTGCTGGGTTTCAATAACGTTTCGGGCAATCTCGGGGCTGGTTTCATAACCAAGCGTGTTCAAATAATTGATCAGAGTGGTTTTACCGGCACCGGGGCCACCGGTTAGAACCACAAGGTTTTCCGGGTAAGATAACGGCATTGGGATTTCCTGCTTAAACGGGTCCCTGTGGCACGGTTTTTCGGCATGCAGCTTTCAGGCCCGATAAAGCCGGGCCACCATCAGGGAATGTTTTGTAAAATGGAGGGTTCGCGGCAGGATGCAGAACGTGATGTATCGTCTGAACATATCTGTCGCGTATGCGCCAAACCTGTTGCGCGCATTGCTTTTGCAAATGGGGGAGAGAGTATAAGTATATCGTTTTGGATCGCTGCCGACAAGCCCGGACGAAGTTAAAAGTGTCGCGATGGGGGCTGCCGGACGATGAAACGGCAGGGCTGGTTAATGGTCGGTTGTGACACGGGCCTGTTTGTTACCTTCGATGCGGGCCAGGATATGGTCCGATATCATTTGCGCCGAGGGCGAAAGGCGATGCCCCGCAGCCGTGAGCAGACTGTAGGGTTTGATTTCGATGGCTTCTGTCAGCGGCATTTCGGTAATGGCACCGCCGCGCGCCAGAAGGGATGTTACCTCTTCGGCCATTGGGGCGATGGCATCGCTTTCCATGATGGCAGCCAATGTGACCAGCAGCGACGCCGTATTCAGCCCCGAATGCGGCAGCGGCAGGTTTTGGGCGATAAAAATATCCTCGATGGTGCGGCGCATCAGGTTGCCTGGTGGGGGCAATATCCATTCATATCGGGCAAGCTGTGCCAAGGATACAGGATTATGGGCCAAAAGGGGGTGCCCCTTGCGGACAAGCAGACGGATTTTTTCGCTACGAATTTGCCAGATATTGAAAAGGCGCGGATCAATATCTTGGGGCACACGCCCGATGACAAAGTCATACTCCCCGGCCAGCAGGCTTTTGATCAGGATGTGTGATGGGCCGATGGCAACCTGGGCCTCGAACCGGGCATTGCGCGATTGAATATCGCGCACTACGGGCACCACCAAATCAACAGCAGCGGCCGTTACTGCACCAATAAAAACAGTGCCGCCACCATTTTTAATATCCTCGATTTCGCGTTCGGCCTCGCGCATTTCAATGAGCATTGTGCGGGCACGCTGGGCCAGGGCCCGGCCAGCATTGGTCATTTCTACACCGCGCGCACCGCGTTCGCACAGGCGGGTCCCCAGCATATCCTCCATTTCCGATAACAATCGTGATGCGGCGGGTTGCGATGTTTTCAGCATGGCGGCGGCAAGGCTGATTTGCCCGGTTTCTTCCATCGCTACAATCATGCGCAAATGGCTGATTTTAAGGCCGCGTTTAAACAGGTTGCCCGTCCCCGACAAAAGGGTTTGGGCTGGCGTCATCTCGGGCGGGTTGGGGCTGTTTGTCATACGGGATGGCTCCGAGATGCTAGTGTGTTTGCTGCTGAATTTATAGTATATCATTTTTGATATGCAATGTTCAGTTTTCATTATTTGAATGTTATGACAAAGCGACCGAATATTGCGCGGCCGGTGCCATAAAAAATGGTGCTTGCGAGGAAGAATAATGCGACGCGGTTGAAACGGCATAAGGGACCCTTGCCTAAAGGGAGGTGCCTCGCGTTGCCGCGTAATTAGGGAGAAAATATAATGAAACGTCTGAGTGCCGTTTTGGCCGGCCTTGCCTTTGGTGCAGCCGCAACTTTTGCCCCTGCCATGCCGGGTGGTTTTGGCATGTCTGCCGCTTTTGCTGCCGATAAGGGCTTTGTCGGAATTGCCATGCCGACCAAATCATCCGCCCGCTGGATTTCGGATGGCGATTCGATGGTCAAGCAGTTTGAAGAAGCCGGTTATAAAACCGACCTTCAATATGCCGAAGACGATATTCCCAATCAGCTTTCCCAGATTGAAAACATGATTGTGAAGGGCGTTGATGTTCTGGTGATTGCCGCGATTGACGGTTCCACCCTGTCAAACGCGCTGGCAAATGCCAAGGCTGCCGGGATCAAGGTTTTTGCCTATGACCGCCTGATCCGCGATAGTGGCGATGTCGATTATTATTCCACGTTTGATAACTTCAAGGTTGGCGTCTTGCAGGCGAACTCGCTTCTGGACGGTCTCGCATCGCGTGGCGACGGCCCCTATAATGTTGAACTATTTGGCGGTTCGCCCGACGATAACAATGCCTATTTCTTCTATAATGGCGCGATGTCGGTTCTTCAGCCGATGATTGATAACGGCACCATCGTGATCAAATCGGGTCAGATGGGCATGGACAAGGTAGGAACCCTGCGCTGGGACGGTGCTGTTGCCCAGGCCCGTATGGATAACCTGCTTTCGGCCTATTACACCGATGCCAAGGTGGATGGTGTTCTTTCCCCATATGACGGGCTGTCGATTGGTATTCTGTCCTCTCTCAAGGGCGTTGGTTACGGCTCTGGTGATATGAAAATGCCGATTGTGACGGGGCAGGATGCCGAATTGCCGTCGGTTAAATCCATTCTTGCCGGTGAACAATATTCCACCGTGTTCAAGGATACCCGCGAACTGGCCCGTGTTACCGTCAGCATGGTCAATGACGTGCTGGCTGGCAAGGAGCCGACCGTGAATGACACCAAAACCTATGACAATGGTGTCAAGGTTGTGCCGTCCTACCTGCTAGAGCCGGTCCTGGTTGACAAAAGCAACTGGGAAGGCGTGCTGGTTGGTTCGGGTTACTACACGATGGACGAAATCAAGTAACAGTGCCTCGAGCATGATGTTGGAAGCGGGCGGTGATGATACGCCGCCCGTTTTTTGTCAACGAACCCAGGGCTGCCCGATAAAGCAGGCGGCAACAGGCGCGCAAAAACAAGATTGCGGGTCGCGTTTTGAAAAGGGAGCCGGCATAGCCCGGCATGCGGGAGGACCGGATGGATACCATCCTGGAGATGCGCAATATCACAAAAACCTTCCCCGGTGTGAAGGCGCTTGATGATGTGAACCTGAAGGTGCGACGGGGCGAAATCCATGCCCTGTGTGGTGAAAATGGTGCGGGAAAATCGACCTTGATGAAGGTTCTAAGCGGGGTTTATCCGCATGGGACTTATGAAGGCGATATTCTGTTTGATGATCAAATTCAGTCTTTTCGTGATATTCGCGACAGCGAGGATCGCGGCATTATCATCATTCACCAGGAACTTGCCCTGGTGCCGCTGTTGTCGATTGCGGAAAATATCTTTCTGGGTAATGAACTGGCGGAAAATGGCGTTATCAACTGGCCGAAGACATTTGCCCGGACAACCGAACTTTTGGCTAAGGTCGGCCTGCGCGAAGCCCCCAATACGCTGGTCACAAATATTGGTGTCGGCAAACAGCAATTGGTGGAAATTGCCAAGGCCCTGTCCAAGGAAGTCAAACTTCTGATTTTGGACGAACCGACATCAAGCTTGCAGGAAAATGACAGTCAAAAGCTGCTCGATCTTTTGATCGAGTTTCGCAATCAGGGCATTACCTCGATCCTGATTTCGCACAAGCTTAATGAAATCAGCCGGGTAGCCGACCGCATTACCGTGATCCGCGATGGCAGGGCGGTTTCAACGCTGGACTGTCACGAAGACGATATCAGCGAGGATGACATCGTTAAGGATATGGTCGGGCGCGATATGGCGCACCGCTATCCGGAACGAACCCCGACTATTGGCAAGACGATTATGGAGGTGCGCCACTGGTCGTGTTACCACCCGCTGCACCCCACCAAGCAACTGATCAAAAACGTCAATATCGATGTGGCGGCCGGGGAGGTTGTGGGCATCGCAGGCCTGATGGGGGCCGGGCGCACCGAACTTGCCATGAGTATTTTTGGCCGTTCCTATGGGTTAAATATCAGTGGCGAGGTTTTGATGCACGGCAAGCCGGTTGATGTGTCAACGGTTGAGCGTGCGATTGATGCCGGGCTGGCCTATGTGACCGAAGACCGCAAGGAAATGGGCCTGATCCTGGATGAGAGTATCACCACCAACATTACGCTCGCCAATTTGGCGGGTGTGTCGGAGCATGGTGTGCTTAACGATGGTGCCGAACGCGGTGTGGCCGAGGAATACCGGCAGAAAATCAATATTCGCACCCCCAATGTTGCGCAAAAGGTGATCAATCTTTCGGGCGGGAACCAGCAAAAGGTGGTTCTGTCCAAATGGCTGTTTGCCGGGCCGGAAGTTTTGATCCTGGACGAGCCGACGCGCGGCATCGATGTCGGGGCGAAATACGAAATTTATTCCATTATCAATCAACTGGCGGTCGACGGCAAAGGGGTCATCATGATCTCGTCGGAGATGCCGGAACTTCTGGGCATGTGCGATCGCATTTATGTGATGAATGAAGGCGAAATCAAGGGGCAGCTGGCTGCAAGCGAAGCCAGCCAGGAAAAGATCATGCGCACGATCCTGAAGGGGTGAGGACGGACCAATGAGTGAGACTTCCAGCAAAAATATCGGTTATTACCTGCGCACACATATGCGTGAATATGGCATGGTGCTGGCCCTGATCGCGATCATGGCCTTCTTTCAGTATCTGACCGATGGCGTCTTGATGAAGCCGGTCAATCTGACCAATCTGTTTTTACAAAACAGCTACGTCATCATCATGGCAGTCGGCATGCTGCTGGTGATTGTCGGCGGCAATATCGACCTGTCCGTGGGCTCGGTTGTGGGCTTTATCGGGGCTTTGGCCGCGGTGATGTCGGTGCAGTGGGACCTGCCGACCATCATTGTCATTCCCGCCTGTTTGATTGTGGGCGGGCTTATTGGCTGTGCCCAGGGCTATTGGGTGGCCTATTGGCGTATTCCGTCCTTTATCGTGACCCTGGCCGGGATGCTGGTTTTTCGCGGTTTGACCCTGACGCTTTTGGGCGGAGCATCCGTTGGGCCGTTTCCGACAAACTTTCAGTTGATGTCATCGGGTTTCGTGCCAGACCTGTTCAGCGGCATGATTGACGGGCGCTTTAACCTGTTTTCAATGGCGATTGGTGTGGCCGTAGCCGTCATTCTGCCGGTGCTGGGTTTGCGCTCGCGCGCCAAACAGGCGCGCTTTGCCGTGGTCGAAGAACCAATGGCGTTTTTTGCCGCCAAACATGCTATTGCGGGCCTTGCTATTTTGTACATCGCCTATCTGCTGTCCACCTATCGCGGTTTGCCCAACGTGCTGATCGTGATGGCGGTTCTGATTGCGATTTTCACCTTTGTCACCAACAGCACCACCATTGGCCGTCGCATTTATGCGATGGGGGGCAATGAAAAGGCCGCCCAGCTTTCGGGCATCAATACCCGCAAGCTGGCCTTTTTGACCTTTGCCAATATGGGCATGCTGGCCGGGCTGGCCGGGCTGGTTTTTGCCGCCCGTTTGAATACGGCAACCCCAAAAGCGGGGATTGCCTTTGAACTTGACGTGATCGCGGCCGTCTTTATTGGTGGCGCGTCCATGTCTGGCGGGGTCGGTAAAATTATCGGCGCTGTCGTTGGTGCCCTGATCATGGGTGTCATGAATAACGGGATGTCGATTGTCGGTGTCGGGATTGACTGGCAGCAGGTGATTAAGGGCCTGGTGTTGCTCGCCGCCGTGATTTTCGATGTTTATAACAAAAACAAGGCCTAAGAAATTGACCAAAATACAAAACGGACCAAAAACCGGGCAAAAACCGATTTTTGCCTGTTATCCCGCAACGCACGGGGCAGGGTTTTTATACCGTTTGACTTCCTTTCCGGGTGCATTGCGTGCCCGGGCCACCGGCAAGGTTATGCCGGTGTTTTCCACTAACTCAGGAGACCGGGCATGAGCACCTTCAAACCCGCAGCCTGGCCGCGTAAATTGCGTTCCCAGGGCTGGTTCGGTGGCACCAGCAAAGATAATATCTATCACCGTAGCTGGATGAAAAATCAGGGGCTACCCGCCGATTTGTTTGATGGCCGACCGGTGATTGGCATTTGCAATACCTGGTCGCAATTAACCCCGTGTAATGCCCATTTGCGCGATTTGGCCGAACGGGTCAAACATGGCATTTACGAAGCAGGTGGTTTGCCACTGGAATTTCCGGTTTTTTCCCCGGGTGAAAGCACGTTGCGCCCCACGGCCATGATGTTCCGCAACCTGTGTGCGATGGATGTGGAAGAGGCCCTGCGCGGCACCCCGCTGGATGGGGTGGTGCTGATGGTGGGCTGTGATAAAACCACACCCGCGCTGCTGATGGGCGCATCAAGCGTGGATATTCCCGCCATCGTCGTGACCGGCGGGCCGATGCTCAATGGTAAATGGCGCGGGCAGGATATTGGCTCGGGCACGTCGTTGTGGCAGCTTTCGGAAGACCGCAAGGCTGGCAAAATCAGCACCGAGGATTTCCTGGAAGCTGAAATGGCGATGTCGCGTTCGCCCGGTTCGTGCAATACGATGGGTACGGCATCGAGCATGGCCAGCATGGCCGAGGCGTTGGGGATGGCCCTGTCGGGCAATGCCGCCATTCCCGCTGTTGATAGCCGCCGCCGTGTGATGGCGCATTTGACCGGCCGCCGTATTGTGCAAATGGTCAAGGATGATCTGAAACCATCTGACGTGATGACCAAGCAGGCCTTTGAAAACGCCATTCGTGTTAATGGGGCGATTGGCGGGTCAACCAATGCGGTGATCCATCTGCTTGCCATTGCCGGGCGTTTGGGTGTGGATCTGACGCTTGATGACTGGGACCGTCTGGGGCGTGATATTCCGACCATCGTGAATTTGCAGCCCTCGGGCAAATATTTGATGGAGGAATTCTTCTATGCCGGTGGCCTGCCGGTCGTGATCAAGGCACTGGCCGAAGCAGGGCATATTCACAAGGATGCCATCACGGTTTCGGGTGATACCATGTGGGACCAGGTGGCCGAGGTGCGCAACTGGAATGACGATGTGATATTGCCGTTTGAAAAGGCATTGACCCAGCATGGCGGCATTGCCGTGGTTAAGGGCAACCTGGCGCCGAATGGTGCGGTGCTTAAGCCCTCAGCGGCGTCTGAACATTTAATGACGCACCGTGGCCGGGCCGTGGTGTTTGAAGATATCGACGATTACAAGGCCAAGATTAACGACGAAAGCCTTGATATCGATGAAAACTGCATCATGGTCCTTAAAAATTGCGGTCCCAAAGGCTATCCCGGCATGGCCGAGGTGGGCAATATGGGCCTGCCGCCCAAGGTGTTGCGCAAGGGCATTACCGACATGGTGCGTATTTCCGATGCCCGCATGAGCGGCACGGCCTATGGCACCGTTGTTTTGCACACATCCCCCGAAGCCGCCGCCGGTGGCCCGCTGGCGATTGTGCAAAATGGCGACATGATCGAACTGGATGTGCCCAACCGGCGTTTGCACCTTGATGTATCCGACGACGAAATCGCTCGCCGCCTGGCTGCGTGGGAAACCATCGTTTCCGTCCCGCAAAGCGGTTATGCCTCGCTTTATTACAGCCATGTTATTGGCGCGGATAAAGGGGCTGACTTTGACTTCCTGCTGGGTGGTCGTGGCAAGGAAATCCCCAAGGATAGCCATTAATCCAGCCCTGTCTGACGACATGGATATAACAAAGCAGGCTGTTCCGTTTGGGGCAGCCTGTTTTACTTTTTGGGCTGTTTGGGTCTGCGGTGGATACGGCAAAATGCTGCGCAGCATTTTGATGCACAATCGCAGGAATTTGGCTTTAACAGTAACAATATCAGGAAGGGGGAAATGGTGGGCGTAACAAGATTCGAACTTGTGACCTCTGCCGTGTGAAGGCAGCGCTCTAACCAACTGAGCTATACGCCCCAAGCGGCAAATCGCCCTTTAATAACCAAGGCTTCACCGATCAGTGGCGCGGGTTATAAGGGGCGTTGCCGGGGGTGTCAAGCGGCCTTTTCAGGCAATTTCTTTCAAGGCATCCGGCAGTTGCGAAAAACGGGTTAAAACCGCGTCTGCACCCAGGCTATGTGCCTTGCTGTCATCGACCTCGAAGGCAACGGCGATGGCGGCGATATTGATGGCACGGGCGGCATTGATGTCGTTGGCATGATCGCCCACCATCACGGCATAATCGCCGCGGGCGGCATCATATCCCATTTTATTCAGGGCAAAGGCCAAATGCCCGCCATCGGGTTTGCGTACATCGGTGGCATCGCCTCCGGCAATCACGCCAAACAGGTCATCAATGCGCAACGTGGACAGGATCTCGCGGCAGGGTTTGGTCGGCTTGTTCGATGCCAGGCCAATTCTCCAGCCTTCCTGATGCAATTGGCGCAGGGTGGTTTCCGCATCCCGGTACAAATATGTATCACGGTAGGCTGTTGCCTCGTAAAGCGATACAAATTTGTTGTATGCTTGGTCCAGTGCATCGCACTCTAGCGATTGATTGCGGGCATGAAAGGCGCGCTTCGTTAACATGCGTGCGCCGTCGCCCAGCATCGGTTCCAGTTCGGCGCGCATCAGGCCCTTAAGGCCGTGCTGTGCCAAAAGCTGGTTCATTGCCATGACCAGATCATCCACGCCGTCGATCAGGGTGCCGTCGAGGTCAAACAGAATGAAACGGGGCATGGGCGGTTCCTTGAAATGTGTCATGATAAAAACACCGAAAGGTGCTGGCCGAATGTAGCAATCCTGACAACAATAACAAGGCGCATTAACAATCTGTAACATCTGCTAACATCAGGTTACAAAACGTGATTCAGGCGGGGCTTTTGCATTGCGTCAAATTGCGTTAGGAGTGCTGCATTGCATTGCCTATATCGATATCGTGCCCCGAGCGGGAATGATTGGCGACCGGAAATAAGGGATTTTAAATGTCTGGATCATTAAGTGTGGTTGTCCTTGCAGCCGGTATGGGAACGCGGATGAAAAGTGCGCATCCCAAGGTGATGCACAAAATTGCCGGAAAACCCATGGTCAACCATGTCATTGATGCTGCATCCGCCCTGAAGGCAGAACAGACATTGGTCGTGGTGGGGCCTGATATGCCTGCCCTTGAAAAGGCCGTGGCCCCGCACCCGACATTTGAACAGACCGACCGCCTGGGTACCGCCCATGCCGTGCTGGCCGCCCGCAATGCGCTGGAAGAGGCGACAGGCGATGTGCTGGTGCTGTATGGCGACAGCCCGCTTTTTACCACGGCAACGCTGGAACGTTTGATTGCCGCCCGGCGCGAGGGTGCGCATGCGGTGGCCGTGCTGGGCTTTACACCGGCAGACCCGACCGGTTATGGCCGCCTGTCAACGGACCCTTATACCGGTGAACTGCTGGCAATTATTGAAGACAAGGAATGCACCGAAGCCGAACGCCGGATTGATTTTTGTAACTCCGGGGTAATGTGCTTTGCCGCCGAGGGCATGGTGGCGTTGCTGGATGCGATTAAAAATAACAATGCCAAGGGTGAATATTATCTGACCGATGCCGTGACGGTGGCACGCGATCAGGGGCGAAGCTGCGTGGCGGTGGACGTGGCCGAGGAAGAGACCCTGGGTGTCAATTCCCGTGCCCAGCTTGCCGTGGCCGAACAGCTTATGCAAAACCGCCTGCGCGAGGCGGCGATGAGCAATGGCGCGACCCTGGTGGACCCGTCATCGGTGTTTTTATGTGCCGATACCAAAATTGGCCGCGATGTGGTGATTGAACCCAATGTGGTGTTTGGCCCCGGTGTGTCGATTGGTGATAATGTAACGATCAAGGCATTTAGCCATCTTGAGGGATGCGACATTGCCGCCGGTGCCGATATTGGCCCCTATGCCCGGTTGCGCCCCGGTGCGGAAATTGGCGAAGGGGCACGCATTGGCAACTTTGTTGAGGTCAAAAAGGCCAGCATCGAAAACGGCGCCAAGGTTAATCATCTGTCCTATATCGGCGATGCGCGTATTGGGGCAAAGGCCAATATCGGCGCTGGCACCATTACGTGTAATTATGACGGTTTCCAGAAATACCACACCGATATTGGTGCGGGGGCGTTTATTGGCTCCAACAGTGCCTTGGTGGCCCCGGTAACGATTGGCGATGGCGCGATTGTCGCAGCGGGCAGCACGCTGGGCGGCGAGGTTGCGGCCGATGCGCTGGTGCTGGTTCGCGCCGAAAAAAACGAAAAACCGGGCTGGGCCGCCAAATTCCGCGAGAAAATGCGCGCCCTGACCGGCAAGGCATAACCGTGCCCGGCGGATCATACGATTATTGAATGAAATAACAGGCGACCGCCAACTTTGAGTGGCGTTGATCGGTATCTTTTAAGGAAAGACACGGCATATGTGCGGCATTATCGGTATTATTGGCAAAGACACCGTTAGCGAACGTATTCTTGATGGGTTAAAGCGCCTCGAATATCGCGGTTATGATTCCGCCGGAATCGCCACATTGGTGAATGGCAAAATTGAACGCCGCCGCGCTGAGGGCAAGCTGGTTAATCTGGCCGACCGTTTGAAGGATAGCCCGCTTGCGGGTGATGTGGGCATTGGTCACACTCGCTGGGCGACCCACGGGGTGCCGACGGAAAACAATGCCCACCCGCATACCGATGGCAAGGTTGCAGTTGTTCATAACGGCATTATCGAAAATTTCCGCGCCCTGAAGGCGGACCTGACTGCCCGAGGCCGTGTTTTTGCCTCGGATACTGATACGGAAGTCGTGGTGCATCTGGTTTCGGATTTTCTTGATCAGGGTAAAACCCCGCGCGAAGCTGTGCAGGAAACGCTGCATCGTATCGAGGGGGCCTTTGCGCTGGTGATTATTATTGCCGGTGAACATGACGTTCTTTTTGGTGCCCGGCGCGGTAGCCCGCTTGCCGTGGGCCTGGGGGATGGTGAAATGTATCTGGGCTCGGATGCGTTGGCGCTTTCACACCTGACCAATCGCCTGATTTACCTTGATGAGGGCGACTGGGTGGAACTGCGGCGTGATGGTGTGCAGGTGCGGGATGAGCATGACAATGACGTGACCCGTGAAACCAAATTGTCGGCCGTTTCCGGTGCCATGACCGGCAAGGGCAATTATAATCATTTCATGCAGAAGGAAATTTTTGAACAGCCTGCCGTGATTGGCGATACGCTGCATTCCTTCATCAACCCGGCAACCCGCAGCATCAAACTGCCTGATATGCCGTTCAATATTGGTGAGGCCTCGCGCCTGACGATTGTCGCCTGTGGCACGTCCTTTTATGCCGGGCTGGTCGCCAAGCACTGGATCGAACGGTATGCCGGGCTGGGTGTTGATGTGGATGTGGCTTCGGAATTTCGTTATCGCTGCCCGCCGATGCCCAAGGGCGGCATTGCCCTGTTTATTTCGCAGTCGGGCGAAACGGCCGATACGCTGGCGGCATTGCGCTATGCCAAATCCCAGGGGCAGAAGATCCTTTCGATCGTCAATGTACCCGAAAGCACCATTGCGCGCGAAAGCGATGTGGTGTTGCAAACCTATGCCGGGCCGGAAATTGGCGTGGCATCGACCAAGGCCTTTACCACCCAGCTTACAGTTCTGGCCTGCCTTGCGGTCACAATTGGCCGTGAAAATGGCACCCTTTCGGGCAGTGAAGAGGCCGGGATTGTCAGTGCGCTGACGGAAATTCCCAAACAGGTTGCCGAAATCCTGCATCATGACGCGGAAATCCGTGAGCTCGCGATCAATATCGCCGATGCACGCGATGTGCTGTATCTTGGCCGTGGGTTGGGGTATCCGATTGCGCTGGAAGGGGCGTTAAAGCTCAAGGAAATTTCCTATATCCATGCCGAGGGTTATGCGGCGGGTGAAATGAAGCATGGCCCGATTGCCCTGATTGACCCGTCGGTGCCGATTATCGTGATTGCGCCATCTGACGAACTGTTTGAAAAAACCGTATCAAACATGCAGGAAGCGGCCGCACGCGGCGGGCGGGTGATTTTCCTGTCCGACGCCAAGGGTCTGGAAACCATTGGCGATATGGCATCTGCCACGGTGGAGATGCCGGTAGTGGCCGATTTTGCCGCCCCCATCCTGTATACCATCCCGGTGCAGATGCTGGCCTACCACGTTGCCGTGCATAAAGGCACGGATGTGGACCAGCCGCGCAATCTGGCGAAATCGGTGACGGTGGAATAGGCACAGGGCCTTGTCGCTGAACTGATCCGATAGGGGGCTTTGCGCATCCTGAAAAATCAACAGGCCGGAATACGATGGTATTCCGGCCTGTTTTGGTTTGGAGAAGGGAGGGGGATTGTGCTTGGTAGATTGTGACAGGGTTTCATTTATAAATTAAATATACCCCACAATCATCAATTCAAGGTTGATAAAAATAAACGAGGCTCCTAAGGTTTTTTATGGAACTGGCGCGTGGGGTGTTGCCGGGGACAAGGAGAGAGAGGGGCCATGAATTATCGGGGAAAGCTGCGGGCTTTGATGCTGGCAGGCTTGGCGAGCTGTGTAACCACAGCTGCCATTGCGCAAACATGCGAAACGGCACTGCGGGACGCGCCGATGGTGCCGATCAATCAGGCATATTGTGCGTCGCTAAAGGAAACGGTGCGTCATCCCGGTGCCTTGCCGTTAAATGAATACGAGGCGGCATTATCGCAGTTTTTTAACAACTGGTGCCATCGTGATACCGAAGCAGGCTGGGTGCGTGATAAATATGTGCGCGATACCGGCCCTTATACCGCCGCCCGCGTTGCCGGGCAAAAAGGCGCGCCGTGGGAAGGAACCTATCACGGCACGCATTCGCCGGTTGTGATTTGGTATTCGCCGGAAATGGTGACATGGTTGGAAAAGAACCGGCCGACCGGCAAGGCGCACCCGGAGCCACAGGCCGCCATTCCCGATGGGGCGATTATGGTGAAGGAAATGTATCCCCAACCGGCGGCAGCCTGCGCCAAATATGACCCGAACTATCTTTTCCCGACCAGCGGTGCCGCCATCATGGTGCGTGATGCGCAAGAGTCAAAGGATGGCTGGTTTTGGGGCTGGTATGGCTGGCCCGGCGAAGGATGGGCACCAGACTGGCCAGCGGGCGAAAGCAATGCTCCGCCCAATATGGGGTTTGGGCAATATTGCGTGAATTGTCACGGATCGTCACATGATATGACCTTTGCCGAAGAACGCAATATGCAGGGCCATCCCGGCCAGTCGGAAGTGTTTTTGTCACAGGACTTTTTTGCTGGTCAGTATATTGGCACGGACGAGGTGCCCAAAATTGGCAGGACGGTTTCGGCCGCTGCTGGGGCGATGGCACAGCTTGAAGCAGATGGTGCGGGCGATAGCATCCATGCCCTTCGCGCCCATATGGAGGCAAAACCCGTTCCGCACGGGCAAAAGCGGACGGAACCCTTGCAGGAATTGCTGGTATTGATGCGCAATGCGGAGCGTTTTGGGGTGGTGCCTGAGCATCGTTTTATTATGCCATCGCAAACCTATGACAATGTCTGGATGCCAGCTTCGGGGCCATCGCCACAAAGTCAGTATCTGACCAGTGACCAATGTACCGGATGCCACGATGCGGGCAGCACGGGCCTGCAATTTGATATGACCATGCCGGACCCGCAAAGTGACAAGCTGCTTAATTTGTCACCCTATGCGACTTGGCGATCCTCGCCGATGGGGCTTGCCGGGCGTGACCCGATCTTTTTTGCCCAAATGGCCAGCGAGACCCAGACCTTTCACCATGATCAGGCCGATCTGGTGCAGACAACCTGTTTGGGCTGCCACGGTATTTTGGGGCAGCGGCAATATCAGATTGACCATGCGAAGGATAATGCTGGCGATTGCGGCGTGTTTGACCGCGATATTGTCAATGCTGTGCCATACCCGCCCGAAAACCCGGGTGCTGGCCACGCATCCTATGGGGCGCTGGCACGCGACGGCATTTCCTGCATGGCTTGCCATCAGATGGTATTGGGCAAGGAAGCGACCGAAAAATATGCTGATGACCCGCAAAACGCCTGCGTGTTGAAACGTCAGGAACTGATCAATGCGGATAATACAGGCTTTGGCAAAACCTTTACCGGCAGTTTTCTGGTGGGTCCGGCAGGCAAGCTGTTTGGTCCGTTTGACAAACCCAAAACCCACCCGATGGACTATACGCTGGGCATCAAACCTGAAAAGGGCGATGCGATCAGCACATCGGAAATGTGTGGGACCTGCCATACGGTGCATTTGCCGGTATTGCATGAAGGCAAAACGATTGCGCACGTTTATGAGCAAACGACCTATGTTGAATGGGCGTTTAGTGCCTATCGTACCGGAAGCACCATTGACGGGCCGCTGCCCGCCGGAGCAGGGGCGGAGCCGGCAACCTGCCAGGATTGCCATATGCCATCGCGCGATGCGGGCGGCACATTCAAAAGCAAGATTGCCAGCATCCAGGAATTTTCAAACTTTCCGGCCGCAGCCAATACCTTTGCGCCCGAGGATATCGACCTTGAACAGCGCGAAGGATTTGCCAAGCATACGCTGGTGGGCTTGAACCTGTTTTTGGTGAAAATGTTCCAGCAATTCCCTGATGTTATGGGTGTGCCAACGGCTGACCCGATGATGAATTCCAAAAAGGCGATTGATCCGCTGGAATTGACGGCACGCGCGATTAACCAGCAGGCGGCAAATGCTACGGTCAGCATCGGCCTTGGGGATGAACCAGTTATTGCCAATGGCAAGCTGCATGCGGCGGTGAGTATTACCAGCCATACCGGGCATAAATTCCCCTCTGGCGTGGGTTTCCGCCGTGCCTTTGTGAATTTCGAGGTGCTCGATGCCAGGGATAAGGTGATTTGGGCCTCGGGCCGGGTCAATAAGGCCGGTGTGCTGGTGGATCAGAATCAGAAGCCGATCACCGGCGAATTGTGGTGGGATGAAACCTGCACCGCACGGATAGAACCGGAAAAGCGTATGCATCAACCCCATTATGAAGTGATCAGCCACCAGGATCAGACGCAGATTTATCAGGAACTGGTCAGCACACCGCCGCGTGACGGGTCACAATTTGCCTGCGGGCATAATGTGCGGCCACAGGGCGAATTGACAACCAGCTTCCTGTCGATCTGTGCCGAGGTAAAAGATAACCGCCTGCCGCCGCCGGGTTATCTTGGCCTGGCAGAACGAACCGCGATTTCCAAGGCATTGGGCGCAGGCGCCGACCTTGCCGAAGATGCAGGCTTTACTGCCGTTGGTGCCGATCCGGACTATTTGGGCCCCACCGAGCAGGGCGGGGATAATTTGCGCTATGAAATCAGCCTGAAAGAGATTGAGGGCACCCCGGCAAAGGTACGGGCACGACTTTATTATCAGGCAACGCCGCCCTTTTACCTGCAGGACCGTTTTTGCACGGCAAAGGGGGATGATACTGATCGCCTTGCCTATTTGGCGCAGTATTTGAACCTTGACGGGACACAGGCCGAAAACTGGGCGCTGAAGCTGGTTGATACCGGGCCGGTTCGCATTTCAATGCCATAGGAACAATGCCCGTTAACGAGCGTTGACGGACCGTGTTTAAAGACCGGCACAGATGGCATAAGGCCGCTGTGCCGGTTTCGTTTTATCGGCTGGATTAAGGAACGAAATGAGGAAGGACTAAAGAATTTTTTGACGCGTGATTGGCGTCGTCATGGTGTTATGATTTCTGCATCTTATTGTGCGGGGAGGGGCATATGAATTTCGGCGAAGCGATCAGTTCCGGGTTCAGGAATTATTTCAATTTTCGGGACCGGTCGTCGCGGTCGGCTTTTTGGTGGTGGCAGCTGTTTGCTCTGGTGTGTGCCATCGTGCTGTCGGTTGTTGATTCCGAATTTTTGGGCTGGCCAAACGGGGGCGGGCCGCTCAATTCCGTATTTAATCTGGTTGTGTTTTTCCCGACACTGGCACTGGGCGTGCGGCGCTTACATGATACCGACCGTTCAGGCTGGTGGATGCTGCTGGTTATGCTTCCACTGATTGGAATTATCGTGCTGATTGTGTGGTGGTGTAAGCCCACCCAACTGGGACCTAACCGCTTTGGGCCGATGCCGGTGGATTTTTATCGGCAACCTGCAAGGGGGGAACCCGAATTTTAATGGGTTGTCGTTGGGGTTTGCCTGTGTCATAGGGCGGGGGCACCTGCGCATGTCACCCTCCGGTAAACCGGCAGGAAATATGACTTTTTTGCGACCTGTACCTTTGAGGTGTTGACAATTTCCCCCCTTTCCCATACATGCTGTTAGCACTCGCCGGGGGTGAGTGCTAACATGGCTCGTCCCGGTTAGTATTGTAATCAAATTGAGCCTTAGCTTATCAAACGGAGTTGTCGAAAATGAAGTTCCGTCCGTTACATGATCGTGTACTGGTACGTCGCGTCGAATCTGACACCAAGACTGCCGGTGGCATCATTATTCCGGATACCGCGAAAGAAAAGCCTCAGGAAGGTGAAGTCGTCGCGGTTGGCTCAGGTGTTCGCAAGGAAGACGGTTCGCTCGTCGCCCTTGACGTTAAAGCTGGTGACAAAGTTCTGTTCGGCAAATGGTCGGGCACGGAAGTCAAGCTTGACGGCGAAGAACTGCTGATCATGAAAGAATCCGACATTATGGGTATTCTGGCCTAAGTCAGCCCAATTGGGTGATGAAGGTTTGATGTTCATCCGTCTCATAGAGAGGAAAGAATATAATGGCTGCTAAAGACGTAAAATTTTCGACTGACGCCCGCGCCAAGATGCTGCGCGGTGTTGATATCCTTGCTGACGCTGTCAAGGTAACGCTTGGCCCGAAAGGCCGTAACGTTGTTATCGACAAGTCCTTTGGCGCACCGCGCGTGACCAAGGACGGCGTTTCGGTTGCCAAGGAAATCGAACTGTCGGACAAGTTTGAAAACATGGGCGCACAGATGCTGCGCGAAGTGGCTTCCAAAACCGCCGATCTGGCCGGTGACGGCACCACCACTGCGACCGTTCTGGCCCAGGCAATCGTGCGTGAAGGCAACAAGGCTGTTGCTGCTGGCATGAACCCGATGGATCTGAAGCGCGGTATTGATCTTGCAACCAGCAAGGTTATTGAATCTGTCATCAGCCGTGCACGTAAGGTTTCGGGTAAAGACGAAATCGCACAGGTTGGTAACATTTCTGCCAACGGCGACCGTGAAGTCGGCGATATGATCGCTGAAGCCATGGAAAAAGTTGGTAACGAAGGCGTTATCACCGTTGAAGAAGCAAAAGGCCTGCACACCGAACTCGACGTTGTCGAAGGCATGCAGTTCGACCGCGGTTACCTGTCGCCGTATTTCGTAACCAATCCGGAAAAGATGGTTGCTGAACTCGACAGCCCGTACATCCTGCTGTTCGACAAAAAGGTTTCTTCGCTGCAGCCGATGCTGCCGCTGCTTGAAGCCGTTGTTCAGTCCGGCAAGCCGCTGCTGATCATTGCTGAAGATGTTGAAGGCGAAGCCCTGGCAACCTTGGTTGTCAACAAGCTGCGCGGCGGCCTGAAAATTGCTGCTGTTAAGGCTCCGGGCTTTGGTGACCGTCGTAAAGCCATGCTGGAAGACATCGCCATCCTTACCGGTGGTCAGGTTGTTTCCGAAGACCTCGGCATCAAGCTTGAAAGCGTTACGCTTGACATGCTCGGCACCGCGAAATCGGTTACGATCACCAAAGAAGAAACCACCATCGTTGACGGTTCCGGCGAAAAAGCTCAGATCGAAGCCCGCGTTGGTCAGATCCGTGCCCAGATCGAAGAAACCACCTCTGATTATGATCGTGAAAAACTGCAGGAACGTCTGGCGAAACTCGCTGGCGGTGTTGCCGTGATCAAAATCGGTGGCGCTTCGGAAATCGAAGTGAAAGAACGTAAAGACCGCGTTGACGATGCCCTGCACGCGACCCGCGCTGCTGTTGAAGAAGGCATTGTTGCTGGTGGTGGTACGGCTCTGCTGTACGCAACCCGCGCGCTTGACGGTCTTGAAGGTGCAAACCACGACCAGACCATCGGTGTCGACATTGTTCGTCGCGCTCTGCAGGCTCCGGTTCGTCAGATCGCACAGAACGCCGGTGTTGACGGTGCTGTTGTTGCAGGCAAGCTGCTGGAACAGGACGACGTTGAATACGGTTTCGACGCCCAGAAGAGCGAATACACCAACCTGGTTAAAGCCGGCATCATCGACCCGGCCAAGGTTGTTCGTACCGCGCTTCAGGATGCCGCTTCGGTTGCTGGTCTGCTGATCACCACCGAATGCATGATCGCTGAAAAGCCGGAAGAAAAATCTGCTGGTGGCGCCCCGGATATGGGTGGCATGGGCGGTATGGGTGGCATGGGCGGTATGGGCTTCTAAGCCAGACCAACCAAGCGACCTTACGGTTAGGAAGGGGGCCTCGCAGCAATGCGGGGCCCTTTTCTTATGGCATATGGGCAAGGAAAGGCGCGCGTCGGTAGGTTGCGTTAATTGCCTTGTAGGGGGTGGAATGACGGCGTGAAAAAGGGCACTTCTTTTTGCAAAGAAGTGCCCCGGTGAATGTCGAAGGTCTATTGTCCGTGCTGCGGAACGGGCAGGCGATGCCGGTTATTGGGTTAGAATAACCTTCATGGCCTTTTCGCGTGATGCGTTGCCAAAGACTTCATAGGCCTGTTCGATCTCGTCAAGTTTGAAGCGGTGCGTGATCAACTGTTCGGGTTTGACCTTGCCCGATTGCATGGTTTTCATCAGCATCGGGGTTGTGTTGGTGTTAACCAGGCCCATCGAGATATTGATGTTTTTAATCCAAAGCTCTTCGATATGCAGATCCACAGCGGTACCGTGAACGCCGACATTGGCAATGTTGCCGCCTGCTGAAACGATTTTCTGGCAGGTATCGAAGGTTGCCGGGACGCCAACGGCCTCGATGGCAACATCAACGCCCAGGCCATCAGTCATGTCCATGACCGAGGCAATGACATCATCCTTGCCAACAGTCAGGGTGTCGGTTGCGCCAAATTGGCGGGCCATTTCCAGGCGGGCCTCGTCGGTATCAATCATGATGATGCGGCCGGGCGAATAGAACTGTGCGGTTAGCAACACCGCCATACCGACCGGACCGGCGCCGACAATGGCGATGCTGTCGCCCGGTTTGACCTGACCGGCAAGAACGCCAATTTCAAAACCTGTCGGCATGATGTCGGACAGCATGACCAGTGCTTCTTCGTCCGAGCCTTCGGGGATGGGATAAAGCGAGTTATCGCCATGGGGAATGCGCACATATTCTGCCTGGGTGCCATCAATCAGGTGGCCCAGAATCCAGCCCCCATCGGAGCAATGGGAATAAAGTTGACGTTTGCAATTCGGGCAGGAGCCACAAGATGTGATGCAGGAGATCAGAACGGCATCGCCCTTTTTGAAGTTACGTACTGCAGAGCCGACTTCTTCAACAACGCCAACCCCTTCGTGGCCCAGAGTACGTCCCTCGGTTACGGCTGGCACGTCACCTTTGAGGATATGCAGATCGGTCCCGCAAATCGTGGTCTTGGTGATTTTGACGATCACATCAGTCGGTTTTTGAATGCCGGGTTTTTCTTTTTCAACCCAGCCTTTTTTGCCCGGACCTTGATATGTAAGCGCTTTCATGGGGTTTCCTTTATCTGGGGTTCGGCGTGCAGACCAGGTGGCTTTTGGAGAGTTATTTTGTCAGTCTGCATTTGTACAGATGATGTCATATAAGTACACCAAAATTGATGTGAAAATAGCGTAGCGCCTTCAAGCCATTGAGGTCAAATTCTTTGGTGTCATATAGATCACACCGCAAATCGGTTGTTAAAAGAATGCTATTGGCAGCCGGATTTTAGGCGAAAGAATATTATTGTTCCAAATTGAGGTGGATGGTTCAAATTGTTGAAAAAAGGGTTTTATTGTAGATATTTAGTCGACTCGGTGATTGCCGGTAAAAAGTAGGATGACCGGACCGTACCCGATAAAAAATGGCCCGGGGACAAAAGTCACCGGGCCGCATAACAGCTTATTTGAACAGTTCTTTTAAGGTGTGTGGCTGACAGCGCAAATACTGGTTGGCGGCCGTGATGGTCGCACCCAGTTTGGCCGCAGCGTGCCAGGGCCAGCGCGGGTCATACAGAATGCCTCGCGCCAGAGCGACGGCATCGGCTTGGCCTGTGCCGATAATGGCTTCGGCCTGTTCGGGTTCGGTGATCAGGCCGACGGCAATGGTGGTCAGGCCGGTTTCGGCCTTGATGCGTTCGGCAAAGGGGACTTGGTAATTTGGGCCGACCGGGATTTTCTGATCAGGATGCAGGCCGCCGGAGCTGACATGGATAAAGTCACAGCCACGTTTTTTCAGTTCGCGGGCAAAGGCCAGGCTTTGTTCAAGGTCCCAGCCACCTTCAACCCAGTCGCTTGCCGAAATACGGAAGCCCACTGGTTTTTCCGATGGGAAGGCATCCCGCACGGCGTCAAAGATTTCAAGACCAAACCGCATGCGATTTTCAAGGCTGCCGCCATATTGATCATCGCGCTGGTTTGACAGCGGCGAGAGGAACTGATGCACCAGATAACCATGTGCGCCATGCAGTTCGATGACGTCGATGCCCAAACGCGCAGCCCGGCGGGCGGCATCGACAAAGGCCTGTTTGATGTCTTCGATACCTTCGATGGTCAGGCTTTCGGGGGTGGGGTTGCCTTCGATGAAGGGAATGGCCGACGGGGCCACAACCTGCCAGCCATTTTCATCATCCGGGGACAGGGCCGCACCACCATCCCACGGCTTGGCAGTGCTGGCCTTGCGCCCGGCATGGGCGAGCTGAAGGCCAATAGGCATGGGGGAATGGGCGCGAATGGCACGCAGGGTTTTGGCAAGGGCTTCTTCGGTTTCATTGTCCCACAGGCCAAGATCGCCATAGGAAATACGCCCTTCGGGGGTGACGGCGGTTGCCTCGATAATCAGAAGGCCGGCACCTGACAGGGCCAGGTTGCCCAGATGGATGGTGTGCCAGTCGGTTGCTTTGCCGTTATCTGCACTATATTGGCACATCGGTGCGACGATGATGCGGTTTTGCAAGTTCAGCTGGCCCAGTGCCAGTGACGAGAAAAGTTTACTCATAAGGTGATCCTGTAAAAAGGGAGGGCGCACAGATATGAGAGATGCGCCGTTGTATGTCGGGCATCTTAAACAGGGTTTTGCTGTGCCGCCAATGTGTTTCACGCAAACCAGCCGGACACATATTTGTGTGAAAAGGCCGGGGCAAATTTTTACGAAAAAAATGCGGCCGCCCCTTGCGATGGGAAAATAGTAATCTATCTTCTGGTTTGAGAGGCCAAGGTGGCCTCAATCGCGCAAGGGTTGCAGCCTGGCTGGACCAAAAAAGCGCAAGAATGCTCGTCTAATATGGAGAGTAATTATGACTGGTCAGATGAATGTTAATGGTGCTTCGCGTCGTCTCGTAAATGCTCCGGCATTTGGCGATCCTTTTGGTGTGTTTTCGCGCGATATTGACCGCGTTTTAAGCACGATTTTGCCGCGGGGAACCTTCCGTGCGTCGGAGGCTCCTGCGCGTGAAGCCGCGAAAACCCTTAATCCCCGCATTGATGTGCATGAAGATGACACGGCAATCGAACTGAGTGCCGAATTGCCGGGTGTCGAGCAGGATGACGTTGATGTTTCGGTCCTTGAAGGTGTGCTGACCATCAAGGGTGAGAAGAAATCAACCCGTGAAAGCAATGAAGGTGCCCGCGTTGTCGAACGCAGCTATGGCAGCTTTACCCGGTCTTTCCGCCTGCCAGAAAACATCGATGCCGATAATATTTCGGCGACCTTCAAAAATGGTGTTCTGACACTTTCTCTGCCAAAAGTTGCAGAACAAAAGCCGGAACCGCGCAAAATTACGGTTGCCGGTGCCTGATCGGCGCCGACAAATTGAATACGCAAACGGGCGGGGTTTTTCCTCGCCCGTTTTTTGTTCTGGTGCAGGTTGATGGCGGCAATCAGGCGCTGTGACGGTCCAGTGTGACGTCAAAAATGCCGGTTTCATCAAACCGGTCAAAGGCGGCCTGCCAAGGGGCAAGGTCGATATTCTGGTCGGCGATCCATTGCGGATTGTAATAGGTGTCGCTGTAACGATCTCCGCCATCACACAGCAATGTCACGACAGATCCGCTTTCGCCCGCCTTTTTCATTTCACTGATCAGGCTTAGCGTTGCGACCAGGTTGGTGCCGGTTGAACCGCCGCAGCGACGGCCAAGGTGCTTTTCCAGATAGTGTAGGGCGGCAAAACTGCCTGCATCGGGAATGCGCATCATGTGATCGACCACAGTGGGGTTAAAGCTGGGTTCAACCCGCGGGCGGCCAATGCCCTCAACCCGGGAGCCGCAATTGCCGGTAATGGATGTGTCGCCTCTGGCATAGGCATCGTAGAAAACCGAGTTTTCCGGGTCGGCCACACACAGTTCGCAACGATTTGCCAGTACCTTGCCATAGCGAATGAAACGGCCAATGGTCGATGACGTGCCGCCGGTACCAGCCCCGACCACAATCCAGCGCGGCGTAGGGTGGGGTTCGCGGGCCAGCTGTTCAAAGATGCTTTCGGCAATGTTGTTATTACCGCGCCAGTCGGTGGCGCGTTCGGCATAGGTGAACTGGTCCATGTAATGGCCGTTCAGTTCGCGCGCCAAACGATGGGATTCATCGTAAATCATGCTGCCATTATCGACCAAATGGCATTCGCCGCCGTAAAAGGTGATTTTGGCAATTTTCTGCGGCGATGTGGTTTTGGGCATGACGGCAATAAAGCGCAGGCCGAGCAATCGGGCAAAATAGGCCTCGGACACGGCGGTGGAGCCACTGGACGCCTCGATAATCGGGGTGCCTTTGGTGATCCAGCCATTGCACAGACCATATAAAAACAGCGACCGTGCCAGGCGGTGTTTCAGGCTGCCACTGGGATGGGTGGATTCATCCTTGAGATAAAGGCCGATATCGCCAAGCTGGGGTAAATCAAGCTTGATCAGGTGGGTGTCAGCGGAGCGGGTGAAATCGGCTTCGATCCGGGCGATGGCATCGGCCACCCATTGGCGATCCTGGGACATGGTCATCCTGTTTTTATCAATTGCGTCTTTGGAAGAACTTCAAGATATTTCGTTTAGTGGATAATTATACATAAATCCACCGTAGTTTTTAAAATTGCTTGCTAATCAAATTTTCAGAGATAGGCTATAATTTCACCTCGACGGAGAAATTTCGTTGAAACCCGTTTTGCAGGACTGCTGGTAAATATGGCCGATAGTGACAAAGACCCTTACGAAAAGCGTCATGGCGAAAGCGAAATTGGCGCGGCTTATGACATTCCGGTCCGGGTTTCGACCGTGATTGGCAAAAGCCAGATTCAGGTCGCGCAATTGATGCGCCTGACCCGTGGGGCTGTGCTGGAACTGGACCGCAAGGTGGGCGAACCGGTTGATATTTATGTCAATAACCGGTTGGTGGCCCGTGGGGAACTGGTGGTGGTTGATGATCGCCTGGGGGTGACGATTACCGAAGTCATCAAATCGGGTATGGTGATTGAAACCCATCATTAAAGATAATTGGCTTCAAGCCGGTTTTGCCAACTGTGTGCACCGATAACCCTGCCGGGCTGGCAGGGTTTTTTATTTCCTTCATGGCTGTGGAACCGGGCGCGCCGGTATTGCGTTTTGGAATTAAACGCGTTTTACCTGCCTGTTAGGAAACCCCGGCGACGACCTGTCGTCCTTTCTGTTTTATCTTATTGATTAAAGGTGCTGTGCGATGCCACAGCAGCGATGCAAGGGCCGGTCTTGATCGCAGGTTGCCCTGTTTACGGGTGGGGGAATGTGCCGCGAATTTGGGTGACGGTTTTGGAAAGTCCAGCTGTGCTGCCGGGATAGATCAGGGCAGGGGGCAGGCCGGAACTGTTGCTGAACTGCAAAACGAAATGGAACAGAAGATGGTTAATCTACTGAGCGTTGTCGTCTTTGCATTGATCGGTGCTGTGCTTGCCGCTGGTGGTGCATGGCTGATTGTGCTGGGCGGAAGCTGGTATTATGCCATTGCCGGTATTGCCTTTTTGGCAACGGCATGGCTGTTGCATCGTCGCAAGCCGATCGTGCTTTGGGTTTATGCGGCCTTTTTGATCGGGAGCCTGGTTTGGGCTTTTTGGGAAGTAGGCCTGGATTGGTGGCAGCTTGCCCCGCGTGGCGGTGTGCCAGTGCTGATGGGGCTGTGGTTGTTGATGCCCTGGGTGCGGCGAGGATTGGTATCGCGCGATGTCGATGCAAAAGTACCCAGTGGCTTGGGCTTGAGCATGGCTGTTGTGCTGTCGGTTGTGGTGGCTGTGGCTGGTATGATGAACGACCCCACGGCGATTAATGGCCGCCTGAATGACAAGGTGGTGGTGCCAAAACCGGATATGGGCAATGCCATACCTGATGGTGACTGGCATCAATATGGGCGCACCCAATATGGCCAGCGTTATTCGCCACTAGACCAGATTAATGTCAGCAATGTTGCCGATTTGACGGAAGCCTGGCGCTACCAGACTGGCGATGTGCGCCAGTCCGAGGACGTGCCGGAAACCACCTATCAGGTCACACCGCTTAAGGTGGGCGATACCCTGTTTTTGTGCACACCCCATAGCTGGGCTGTTGCCATTGATGCCAAAACTGGCAAGGAAAAATGGAAATTTGACCCCAAGGTGGGCATGAATTCCGACCGGCAGCATCAGACCTGCCGGGGTGTTACCTATTACGCCGATCAAAATGCCCAGGCGGGGGATCGTTGTGTAGAACGGGTGTATTTGCCGACGTCGGATGCGCGCCTGATTGCACTGGACGCCGAGGATGGCAGCATTTGCGATAGCTTTGCTGATAATGGCACCCTGCATCTTGAGCAGAACATGCCGCATAAGCCGTCGGGCTATTATTATTCGACGTCTCCGCCCGTTGCTGTTGATGATAAAATCATCATTGGTGGGGCGGTGAATGACAATTATTCGACCAAGGAACAGTCGGGTGTTATTCGTGCGTTTGACATTCATACCGGCGAATTGTTGTGGAACTGGGATTCGGGTAATCCCACCGAAACCGACCCCCTGAAAGATGGCGAAACCTACACCACCAATTCGCCAAATAGCTGGTCGGTATTTTCGGTCGATGACAAGCTGGGCATGGTTTACATCCCGCTGGGCAACCAGGTGCCTGACCAGCTGGGCATGAACCGGAGTGCCAGTGTCGAGAAATATTCATCCTCGATTGTCGCGCTGAGCATCCAGACCGGACAGGTTCAATGGGTGCGCCAAACGGTGCATCATGACCTGTGGGATATGGATGTGCCAGCCCAACCGGTATTGGTCAATATTTCCGACGAGATGGGCAATGAAACCCCGGCACTGGTTGGGCCGACCAAGCAGGGCGATATTTATGTGCTGGATCGCCGTACTGGCGAACCACTCATTAAAGTGCGCGAAAAACCCGCCCCGGGTGGTGCCATTCCCGAAGATCACACCGCACCCACCCAGCCGGTATCAGACCTGACCTTTATGCCGGAAAAACTGACCGGCCATGACATGTGGGGTATCACCCTGTTTGACCAGTTGGCCTGCCGTATTCAGTTTCATCAGTTGAAATATGAAGGGCGCTATACGCCGCCATCCCTTCAGGGATCGCTGATTTATCCGGGTAATTTCGGGACCTTTAACTGGGGCAGTGTTGCCGTGGACCCGAAACGCCAGGTGATGTTTGGCATGCCGACCTATCTGGCCTTTACATCCAAGCTGATCCCGCGTGATGAAGTGCCGCCGCAGGGGACGAAAAAAGCCAGCGAGATGGGCATCAACCAAAATACGGGCGCACCTTATGCCGTGAGCATGGGGCCGTTCCTGTCGCCAATTGGTATTCCCTGCCAGTCCCCGCCGTGGGGCTATGTTGCCGGGGCCGATTTGCGCGATGGCAAAATTGCCTACAAGCATAAAAACGGTACCGTTTACGACATGACGCCGTTGCCGCTGAAAATCAAACTGGGTGTTCCCGGTATTGGTGGTCCGATGATCACGGCGGGTGGTGTTGCGTTTCTTGGCGCGGCCGTTGATGACTTTTTCAGGGCCTATGACCTGACGACGGGTAAACAATTGTGGGAGGCACGCCTTCCCGCAGGTGGGCAGTCCACACCAATGACCTATACCACCGATGACGGTACACAATATGTTGTGATTGTTGCCGGTGGTCACGGTTCCATCGGTACCAAACCCGGTGACTATGTGATGGCCTATAAACTGCCGAACCAGAAGAATTAGGATCTGGTTGGGATGGTCTGTCGTCAGGCTTTTGTGGTTTTGCGACAGATGCCGGATGGATAAGGGGAGCCCCATTTGCGGGCTCCCTTTTGCTTTGGGTGTTTTTTGGAACGGATCGAATCGGCTTGGGCATATTGCGGAAAATGGTGGCTTTTGCGCCTGATGATAACCTGCCGGTTGCAGGTTTGGCCGTTTTACGATCCCGGATATGTCTAAAAGTGGCCCTGTGTGTTTTTAGATGTTTTTCTTGACGGTTTTAGGCCGGGTCCGCTGATCGATTGCGAATCATTGGATATCCCGGCCTGCAACAAAATTGATACAATCAATGGATAAAAAATTCGGCGTGAATACCAGATATAGTGTTTTCAAACCGATCAGGAACAGGCATATACTAGCCCGACAAATATAAAGGGACACGGGAACACACCCGTAAGACACCACCAGATCCGGTCTGAATAGCTTGTTGTCCGCGTCATATAAGCGCGGATACGGGGTTGTTTTGTGCGATCAAGGTGGGCGGTGTGTCCCGTCGTGAAAGTTTTGACGACGTATCGGTAATGACCGGTAAAACCATAGTTTGAGGGATACCAGCATGAAAATGCTAGATGTCGTGCAGCATGAAAAAGGCGCGCGGGTTATTGTTGACCGTACACGTGACGAATTGCTCACCGATTTTGGCAAGGCCGTCCTGACCGACCGTTACCTGATGCCCGGTGAAAGCTATCAGGACCTGTTTGCCCGTGTTGCCAGCTATTATGGTGACGATGCCGACCATGCCCAGCGCATTTATGATTATATTTCCAAACACTGGTTTATGCCGGCAACGCCGATCCTGTCCAATGGCGGGACAACCCGTGGTCTGCCGATTTCGTGCTTTTTGAACGAAGCAGACGATAATCTTTCCGGTATTGTTGATTTATGGACGGAAAATGTCTGGCTGGCGGCGCGTGGCGGCGGCATTGGTTCCTATTGGGGCAATTTACGCTCCATCGGCGAAAAGGTCGGTAAAAACGGCAAAACGTCGGGGGTTGTGCCCTTTATCCGCGTGATGGACAGCCTGACGCTGGCGATCAGCCAGGGGTCACTGCGGCGCGGGTCGGCGGCGGTTTATCTGCCGGTTAGCCACCCGGAAATTGAAGAATTTTCCGAAATGCGCCGCCCGACCGGCGGGGACCCCAACCGTAAAACCCCGAACCTGCATCAGGGTGTTGCCATTTCCGATGCCTTCATGCGTGCAGTGGAAAATGACGAGGAATGGGCCCTGACATCGCCCAAGGACGGGCATGTTGTGCGCAAGGTTTCGGCTCGTTCGCTTTGGATCCGTTTGCTGACATCGCGGGTGGAAACCGGCGAACCCTATATGCTGTTTATCGACACCGTGAACCGTGCCGTGCCGCAGCACCACAAAATGGCGGGACTGAGTGTCAAGACATCGAACCTGTGTGCCGAAATTACCCTGCCGACCGGTCGTGACCAGCATGGCGGGGACCGCACAGCAGTGTGCTGTTTGTCGTCGCTCAATCTGGAACATTATTTGGCCTGGAAGGATGAGCCGCAATTCATCGAAGATGTGCTGCGTTTCCTGGATAATGTGCTGGAAGATTTCATTGAAAACGCGCCCGATAGCATGGCGCGTGCGAAATATTCCGCGATGCGTGAACGTTCGGTTGGCCTGGGCGTAATGGGTTTCCATTCCTTCCTGCAATCACAGGGCATTCCGATTGAAGGGGTGATGAGCAAGGTCTGGAACAACCAGATTTTTGATCATGTGCAAAAGCAGGCCGATGCGGCATCCGAAAAGCTGGCGGACGAGCGGGGGTCCTGCCCGGATGCGCAGGAATATGGCATGAAAGCGCGTTTTTCCAACAAAACCGCGATTGCGCCGACGGCCTCGATTTCGATCATTTGCGGCGGGGCGTCGCCGGGGATCGAACCCATTGCCGCCAATTCCTATACCCACAAAACGCTGTCGGGCTCTTTTAACGTGCGCAACAAATACCTGGCGCAGGTGTTGGAGGAAAAAGGCCAGAATAACGAGCAGGTCTGGACCTCGATCACGGTGAATGAAGGGTCGGTGCAGCATCTGGATTTCCTGTCTGATCTGGAAAAGGACATTTTCAAAACTGCGTTTGAAATTGACCAGCGCTGGCTGATCGAACTGGCGGGTGATCGTGCATCCAAGATTGATCAGGCGCAGTCGCTCAATATTTTCCTGCCGTCAAATGTGCATAAGCGCGATTTGCACCAGATCCATTTCCAGGCCTGGAAGAAGGGTGTCAAAAGCCTTTATTACTGCCGGTCGAAATCGATCCAGCGGGCCGAAGTGGTTGCCAATGTCCCGCGTAAGGAAAAAGCAGCCGAGCTGGATATTGATGCCGTGCTGGCGGCGGCGCGCGCGGCGGGAAGTGCGGTTGCCGCCCAGGATGGCGGTGCCGAGACCGAATATGAAGAATGCCTTGCGTGCCAGTAAGGCCCCGGCAGAAAAGAGATTGAAATGACTGAAGAAAAGACGATGGACCTTCTGACCGAAAACCCGGTCTATAAGCCGTTTCGCTACCCCTGGGCCTATGAAGCCTGGCTGACCCAGCAGCAGATCCACTGGCTGCCCGAAGAAGTGCCGCTGGCTGACGACGTCAAGGATTGGAACCACACGATTACCGATGCGGAACGGAACCTGTTAACCCAGATTTTCCGGTTCTTTACCCAGTCGGATATCGAGGTGAATAACTGCTATATGCGGCATTACACCCGTGTGTTCAAACCGACCGAAGTGCAAATGATGCTGGCTGCGTTTTCTAACATGGAAACCATCCATGTGGCGGCCTATTCGCACCTGCTTGATACCATCGGCATGCCGGAAGCGGAGTATGAAGCCTTCTTTCAATATAAGGAAATGAAGGACAAATACGATTATATGCAGATTTGGGGCATCGCCCCTGAAGATGAATATATCGACGAACGCGGTGATTTGCGCCTGACCGAAGACGGCATGCGCAAAATGGCAAAGACGCTGGCGGTGTTTGGAGCCTTTACCGAAGGTTTGCAGCTTTTTGCATCCTTTGCCATGCTGATGAACTTCCCGCGCTTTAACAAAATGAAGGGCATGGGCCAGATCGTGACATGGTCAGTGCGTGATGAAAGCCTTCACTGTGAAAGCGTTATTCGCCTGTTCAAAACCTTCACTCGCGAAAACCCGCAAATCTGGGACGACGCAATGCGGGCAGATTTGCTCGAAGCCTGCCAGACGATTGTGACCCACGAAGATGCGTTCATAGATCTGGCCTTCGAGGCAGGCGCGGTCGAGGGGCTGACACCCACCGACATCAAACAATATATCCGCTATATTGCCGATCGTCGTTTGACGCAGCTTGGGCTGGAACCGACCTATCATATCGAGGAAAATCCGCTGCCGTGGATGGATGCGATGTTGAATGCGGTGGAACACACCAACTTCTTTGAAAACCGCGCGACCGAATATTCCAAGGCGGCCACCCGTGGCACCTGGGACGAGGCATTTAACTGATTATCATTGTTGATAACACCAGTTAACAAAGGCCTTCGGGAGATGATCCTGAAGGCCTTTTTGCTGTGCGGTGAGTTCGTGCCAGCCCTAACGGACATAAGATGTTGCGGCTTGCCTAATTGATGCGGCTTCCCAGGCGATCTTCCACCCGGCGGATTTCTTCGGGGCGCAGTTTTTGTTCCAGCAGGGCAACGGCCTTGCCAGGGTCGGCCTCAAGCTCGGTTCCCGGCGGTGTTGTAATGGGTTTTAAGGCCGAGAGACGCAGCCAGTAATAGGCCTCTGACAGGTTCCGGTTAACGCCCCAGCCCCGCTCATACATCGCGCCGATCATGTATTCCCCGGCCGGAAGGCCCAGTTGCGCAGCCTTTAGATAATAATGGGCGGCATCGACATAGTTTTGCATGGCACCGCGCCCGTGCATATATTGCTGTGCCAGCAAAAATGCGGCATCGGCATTGTTGGGGTCGGCATCAAGGGAACGTTTGAAAAAATCGGTTGCCTTGAACTGGTCATAGGGCACGCCCCAGCCATTCAGATTAAGCAGACCCATATAATAAAGCGCATTGGCATGATTGGCCCGTGCGGCAATGCCAAACCATTTGGCAGCATTGTCATAGTCGGTGTGGCCCAGTTTGCCGCGATAATAAATCAATCCCAGCGCATAGGCGGCACGCGGGTCGCTATCGGCGATATCCTGCCATTCTAGTAAGGCACTTTTATAATTTCCGGCCTGATAGGCAAGATAACCCGACTTGTAGTCGGCCCGGGCGGGGAAGGCTGCAAACAGGCCAATGCCGCCTGCGATCATGGCGGTTAAGAATAGCGTATGACGGCCGTCGGATGTGCGTTTCGGGCGAGGGGGCAGGCAAGCGGTGCGGAAAGGCAACATTAAAAAGACCGGCTTTCGTTAGCGGTTTTTAAACAGCGGAACAACCTTGCGGGCACGTTTTTCAATGGCCTCAAGGATGGTTTCCAACTGGGAGCTTTGTTTGATTTTTACCCCGCTGTGCAGGGCGAGATAGCGACCGGCATTTTTTTGATCGGCGGGCAGTTTGATCACGGCAAAAAGCGGGCTTTCATGGGTGGAACGAAACATGGAAAACATTGCCATACCATCAAGCTGGTCAATCGCATAATCACGCCATGCCCCACCGGCCACCTGGCGGGAATAGATATTCATCAGTTTTTGCAGTTCAGCCCGATCGAAATGGACAAAAGTTTTACCTTTGCGATATTGCGCCAGATTGAGAAGTGTTCCCATGCCGTTCTCCGGGCTGTGGAAAGGGCCGTCTGTTCGTAACGATCAGCCTAGCGCGGTTTGAACACCCCCTCAAGCCGCAATGGCGGGAGTGGCGGTAAAATTCTGGTTATAGGATCAAGGTTTGGCGAGGCTGTTTTGAATCCGCCTCGTCGTGTGCAAAGGCCATGAATGCGTGATATAAGTGGCGAAGACGTGCTTACAGGCTGCGACCACGGGTTGGGGGCCAGTCAATCGGACGTCTGCCGGTGTTATACGGGTCTGGTGTGGCATAACAATTGACCGCTGCCAGCGTGCGATAACAATAAAGCGGTGGTTCGGGGATCGGGTCGGTTTTGCAGTAGGGTTCGCCCATGCTGGATCGAACGGTGGAGCAATCTCGGCCGGTGGACATGGAAATGATATGATCGGCAATGGTTTTGTCGGTATTGATGATCGATACGACATCCAGTGCCACATACCATTGTGTTGCCGTCAAAAGGTCCGTTCCGGTAGCGGAGGCCACCGTGCTGTCCATGCCGGAACAGCCAGACAGCGAAGACAGCAATGCCCCGGCAATGGCAAAGTCCCGCACACGTCTTGCAAGGATGTGCAAGGTGCCTTTGTGCCCGGATTGTACCGGGTTTGCGTGCAGATATTTTGCCTTCATTTGGTTTTATCCCTGTGTAGCCCGGCCAATTTTGCCCGGTTACGGTTGCGTTTGCCTGTTCCCCAAGAACGTCATAATGAATAAAGCAAGTTTCGTGCCGGTTAACCCGTATTCTGTACCATGGTGTTCCATATATAGGGAAACTGCTGTTGTGTGGAGGTTAACCGCAAGAGGACTTGGTGTGTTTTCTTGCGCCTGTACAGCATTATGTGTGGCTTGTTTATTCGATCTGCGAACAGGGTGAAAAATTTGCCGGGGAAACCGCGCGGTGCCAATTCGTGATCACAAATAAGCGATGTAAGACGAAAAGTACTTTAAAATGCACTGGAACTGCGCAGCGCCCTTGACCCCTTGGGCAGTGGCGCGTTAAATCCTTCCCGTCATTTTATTCTGACGGGCGGGCATGTGGCCCGCTTTATTTTGATCGAATTGGAGCGGGTTTCGTGGTCGATATTTTCCAGGAAGTCGAAGAAGACCTCAAGCGCGAGCGCGCAGAGCGCATTTGGCGCAAATACGGCAAGGTTATTGTTGCTGTTGCCGCCGTTATCGTTCTGGGTGTTGCAGGCCGTGAGGGCTGGAAAACTTATGAGCATTCCACCCGTGTCGAAGACGGCACACGCTTTGCCAATGCGCTGGAACTGGTCAATGCCGGGCCGGATAAAAGCCAGGCGGCACTTGATGCCTTTGATACCATCATTGCCAAAGGCGATGACGGGTTTGTGGCCCTGGGGCATTTCCAGAAAGCCCGTATTTATTTAAGCCAGAATGACACCGACAAGGCCGTCACGGAGCTTGAAGCGATTGCAGCAGACAAGGATGTTGACCAGGTTTATCGCGACCTTGCCGTTATCCAGATTGCGATGAACAGCGCAAGTGCCCAGAATGCCGACGCGCTGATTGCGCGCCTGGAGCCCATCGCGGTGCCGGAAAACACCTGGTATCATTCCGCGCGCGAGATGATTGCGGTTTTGAATATTGCTGCGGGCAAAACGGAAGAGGCAAAATCGCTTCTGACCGAGCTTGCGGATGATAAAACGGCACCGGCTGATATGCGTGGTCGTGCCAATGAGCTTTTAAAGGCGATCAAAGCCTGATTTACCGTGATGTTGTGTGCCCTGGGCGTTTGGCGCCCGTTTATTGGGGTGCCTGCCGGGACAGGATAAAAGGATATGGTTTTGCAATTACACCGTCTGGACCGTTTTAAATCCGTATTGTGCGTCATGGGATTTGCCGTTCTGGTTTCTGGCTGTTCAAGCTGGATGGGGGAATCGGAAGATCCGCCACTGCCGGGCGAGCGCCTGGCGGTTTTGTCGCTTCAAAGCACGGTCGAGCCTGATCCTGGCCTGACCGACCAGAAGGTTGTTTTGCCCCAGCCCCATATTCAGGAAGACTGGCCGCAAAATGGCGGCATTCCCAGCCACTCGTTGCAGCATGTGGCGTTTAATAGTGCCTCGATGAAGCAGCAATGGTCCAGCAGCATTGGTGACGGGTCGCTTGACGACAACATTTTGCTTAATCCGCCGGTAATTGCCAAGGGCGTGATTTTTACCATCGATGCCGATGCCGATGTGCGGGCCTTTAGTGCCAAAACCGGCAAGCAAATCTGGAATGTTGACATTGCCCCGGATGAAGAGCGCGACAGCACGCTTCTGGGGTCGGGCCTGGCCTATGCCGAAGGCACCATTTATGTCACCACCGGCTTTGCCGAGGTTGTTGCCATTGATGCAGCAACGGCGGCCGTCAAATGGCGCACGACCCTGACCGCGCCGATGCGGGCCGCACCGACGGTTAAGGACGGGCGTGTTTTTGTCGTCACGGTGGATAACCAGACTGTTGCGTTAAATGCCGGTAGCGGCGAGGTTTTATGGAGCCATCGCGGTGCTGCGGAAGGGGCGACCTTTATTGGCGGTGCCAGCCCGGCAGTTGACCAGGGTGTTGTGATTTCGGCCTATAGCACGGGTGAACTTTATGCCCTGCGCGTGGAAAATGGCCAGGTGATCTGGTCGGATACGCTGGCATCTGCCGGGCGGACCGATGCGGTGTCGGCCATTGCCGATATTCGCGGCCTTCCGGTGATTGACAAGGACCTTGTTATTGCCACAAGCAATTCAGGCCTGACGGTGGCAATTGACCTTCGGACCGGTGTGCGTTTGTGGGAACTTGAAGAAGGTGGTATCCAGTCCCCCTGGGTGGCCGGCAATTATGTATTCCTGCTATCGAATACCAACGACCTGATTGCCTTGCAGCGGCGCTCGGGACGGGTTAAATGGGTATCAACCCTGCCGCGCTATGTTGATCCCGAGGATAAAAGCGAGGCAATGGTCTGGACCGGCCCGGTTCTGGCGGGTGATCGTTTGATCGTCGGCAATCAGCAGGGCCAGTTGGAAACGATTTCGCCCTATGATGGAAAAGTCATCGGCACTGATACGCTGCCCGGCCCGGTAACATTGCCGCCTGTGGTTGCCGGTGATACGCTGTATTTCCTGACGGCGGACGCAACACTGGTTGCCTATCGCTAGGGTCTTGACCATTATATGATTTGAAGGGCCTTGCCTTTCGCTGTTTTTTGCGGGTGCGCCACCGATAGCTTTATCGTGGCGCACATCGCCGTTTTTATGAAGAGTTTGTCGTCAGATGTCCTTGAGAGTAGCCATTATCGGTCGCCCGAATGTCGGAAAATCGACCCTGTTTAACCGCCTGGTTGGCAAAAAACTGGCGATTGTTGATGACCAGCCCGGTGTCACGCGCGACCGCCGTTATGGCAAGGCGCGGCTGGGCCATATGCACTTTGAGGTGATCGACACGGCAGGCCTTGAAGAAGCCTTTGATGATTCCATTGAAGGCAAGATGCGCCAGCAAAGCGAACAGGCCTTTGACGAGTGTGATATTGCGCTGTTTCTGGTCGATGCACGGGCAGGGCTGACCCCGCTTGATAATCACTTTGCCGGGTGGCTGCGCAAACGCAAAAAGCCGGTTTATGTGATTGCCAACAAATATGAAGGCAAGGATCAGGATCCGGGCTTGTATGAAGCTTATGGTCTTGGCCTGGGAGACGTGGCGCCGATTTCGGCCGAGCATGGCCTGGGCATGGAATTGCTGATCGATATCATGTTGCCTCATTGGGAAGAATATCGGGATAAACAGCGTAAGGCACGTCAGATTGGCGACGCCGCAGCAATTGATGCCGATTTTGAAGATGATGACGAGGAAGAAGCCGCCTGGCAGGCAGAGATTGCTGCAGCCACGGATGGCGGTGTGGAAAAATTCCCGTCTTTTGAAATCAGCTATGAAGATGAGTTTGAAGAGGACGAGGGGGATGAGCCCGTCGTTTATCGGGATAATTCAAAAATCCAGTTGGCAATTGTGGGTCGCCCGAATGTGGGTAAATCGACATTGTTAAACCAGCTTTTGGGGGAAAACCGGGTGATGACCGGTCCGCAGGCTGGCCTGACGCGCGATGCCATTGCCGTTGACTGGTCTTATGAAGGCCGGCCGATCCGCCTTGTGGATACGGCCGGGATGCGCCGGAAAAAGAAGATTGATGATCGTGTCGAAAAATTATCTGTCAGCGATACGCTTCGTGTGATCCGTTATGCGCAGGTTGTGGTGATCATGCTTGATGCCACCAACACCATCGACAAGCAGGACCTGACGATTGCCCGTATGGTGCTTGAGGAAGGCCGTGCCCTGATTATTGCGGTGAATAAATGGGATTCGGTGGTTGATAAGGCAGGGGTGATGCAGTCCCTGCGCGACAAGCTTGATACCAGCTTTGCCCAGGCACGCGGCATTCCGATCCTGACATTCTCTGCCCTGACCGGGCGCGGGACAGAGCGCCTGATGCCGACGGTTCTGGATATTTATGATATCTGGAGCCGCCGTATCCCGACATCGCATTTGAACCGCTGGCTGGAAGCCATTACCGAACGGCATTTGCCGCCGGTTATTTCAGGCCGTCGTATCCGTTTGCGCTATATGACCCAGGCAAAATCCCGTCCGCCAAGCTTCTTTATCAATTGCTCCAAGGCAGCAGAGCTGCCCGAAAGCTATACGCGTTATCTGATTAATGGATTGCGTGACGATTTTGATATGCCGGGTGTTCCGATCCGCATTTACCTGCGCAGTAGTGACAATCCCTACGCCAAAAAGAAAAAGCGCGGATAAGTATTTCAAAGGGTTGCCAAAATGGCAGCCCTTTTTTGCTGGTTGCCAGTTGGCGCCTGGTGTCCGTTTGACGGGCAGGCGGCGCGTTATTCCATGATGTCGAGTTCCTCGATGATGGCATCAAGCGTCTCTGCACGTTGTTTGACGGCTTCGGGATGTTTACCGGCATAGGTGATGCCAATCAGCCGGATCATGGACAGCATTGTGGCGTGGGTGGGTAGCAGGCCGTAATTGGCAACATGGCAGGGCAAGACCACTTCGGAAAAACGTGCGGCCTGCTGTTCATAGCCATGTTCGGTAATGGTGATAATCCGCATGCGCGAGGTGCGGGCATAGGCAATGATCGAACGCATGATCTTGGGCCGGGTATCGAGTGTCAGCAGGATCAGCGCATCACGTGGGCCTGCCATTGCAAGGTCGCTGGACCAATCCTGGCCGATGCCGGAAATATAGTGAACATCGTGGCGCAAACGCGACAGCATGGCACGGCCGACTCGGGCGACGCCATCTTCTGCACCAAATCCCAGAAACCATATCCGGGGGGCGGACGATAAAATATCGGCCGTTTCGATCAGTTTGTGCGAGCTAAGTTCTTCAAAACTGCGGGTAAGATTGCGTAATTCCAGCTCAAGATGATCGCCAATGGACCGCCCAAGCACGTTGGGCGCGGTTGAAACAACCGTTTGACGGTAGGGTTGTTTGCGGTTGCGTTCGTCGCGCGCCTGTAAGCGGGCTTCTTCAAAATCGGCATAGCCAAGGGTGCGGAAAAAACGGGCCGTTGTTGCCTTTGAAACACCGGCCAGATTGGCAAGCTCGGTCGCCGTATGTGTTTCAATAATATCGTTATTTTCCAAAATGACCTGGGCGATTTTCTTTTCCGCGCTGGTCAGTTTCGCCTGTTTTTCATGAATTCTAAGGATCAGTCGCGAGGCCATTTTTGTCTCTTGAGATTGGGGGCATGACAAAATCTGCTTGACGTTTGAAACAACAGTTTCTTATTTTTGAAACAGTGAAACGACAACCTATGAAACGATGCGGGATTGCAAAATGTCAACCTCCAAGGTGATACGCGAAAGAATATGGACCAAGCTGCATGATGTCGCCAGACCGGACACCCGGTTTCATCTGAATTTTGCCGAAGTGATCCCCGATTTCGAGGGATCAGAGGCAGCCGTCGCGCGTGTTGTGGCACAAGAGGCGTATCAGAAATCGGAATTTGCCTTCATTACCCCCGACAACTGCCTGGCGGATTTGCGCCGCCGCATGATCGAGGATGGCAAGCCGTTTGTGATGTCCACATACGGCATTTATCGCGGATTTTTGCTGATGGAGCCGGGCATGGTGCCCAAAGGGGCGGCACTTTATGCGTCCTGGCTGGACGGTATGGAGCATTTTGGCCGCCCGATCACGCTTGAGGAAATTGCCCGGCGCTCCCGGTTTGATTTCATGGTGACAGGGGCATCGGCGGTGTCGGTCAATGGGGTGCGGTTTGGCAAAGGGCACGGTTTTTTTGACCTGGAATGGGGCATGTTTACCGACCTTGGCCTGGTGGATGAGGAAACCCCGGTCATGGCCGTCGTTCATGATGTGCAGGTGGTCGAGGATCAGTTGCAGCCATCTGAAACCGATATTCTGGTGGACCAGATCGCAACACCAACCTGTCTGCATGAAATTGGCCGCAGAGCCAAACGTCCCAGCGGTGTGAAATGGCCGCTGCTGGACCCGAAACAAATAGAGCAAACCCCCCCCCTTCAGGAGCTTCTGCGCATTCAGGGTCTGGCCTGATTGCCATATCAAGGAGACTTTCGATGACGTTACGTTTGAATCGTCGCCATTTTCTAGGAGCAGCGGCCGCAGGGCTGGCCGCATCGGCCGTGTCGTTTCGGCCCTTTGCCGCAAAGGCCGCATCCCCCTTTGTCATGCAGGCATCCTGGATCAACGATGCCGAATTTTCAGGATATTTCCTTGCGATGGACAAGGGATATTACAGCGATGAAGGTCTGGATCTGGAATATCTTTCCGGCGGGCCTGATGTGATCCCGGAAAGCACGATCATTGCCAATCGTGCCGATCTGACCCTGACAACGCCGGATACAACCATCAAGGCAATTGCCGAGCAGGGCGCGCCCTTTAAAATTATCGGCGCACAATATCAGAAAAACCCGATTGGCATTGTCTCGCTCAAATCGAACCCGATTACCAAACCCGCCGATCTGGTGGGCAAAACGCTGGCTGTGCCGCCGGTAAATGTGATTTCGGTCGAGGCGATGCTCAAGATGAATGGCATTGACAAGGCCGACGTCAATATCGTTCCTTACGCCTATGATCCAACGCCGCTTTTGCGCGGCGAGATCGATGCCAGCCTCGATTTCACCACCAACGTGCCTTACACTATTTCGCAACAGGGCAAGGAAGCGACGTCCTTCCTGCTTTATGATTTTGGCTTTACCATTTTCAACGACACCGTGGTCGTAACCGAGGATGTGTTGAAAACCAAACGTAAGGAACTGGTGGCGTGGCTTCGTGCCTCGCGCAAGGGCTGGAACGACAATTTGGCAGACCCTGCTGTTTGGCCGCCGAAATGGAAAGATACCTGGTTTAAGGGCACCGGGCGGACCATTGATAACGAGGTTTATTTCAACACGGCGCAAAAGGCATTGATCGAAAGCCCGAATGGCATTTTCAGCATGTCGGAAAAGGATATCGACGCCTGTTTGTCCGCTTTGGGCCAAATTGGCATTAAAGGCCGTCGTGACATGTTTGATACGACCCTGCTTGAGGAGGTCTGATCATGGCCCCCGACGGGATCAGGCTTTCTGCGCTTAGCAAAACCTTTCGGGGCCGTGGCAAAACGGTCGAGGCGCTCAGGGATGTGTCCCTGAGCTGCCCGGCGGGGTCTTTTACGGCCATTATCGGGCCGTCCGGTTGCGGTAAATCCACCGTGATGCGCATCGCACTGGGCCTTGAAGATGCCGATAGCGGTGATGTGCTGATTGACGGCCAGGCCCCGCAGCAGGCCAGCCGGGCGGGTTTAACCGGTGTTGCCTTTCAGGATGCTGCCCTGTTGCCGTGGCGCAGTGTGCGCAAAAATGTCGAGGTGCCGCTGGAGGTTCTGGGGCGCAAGTCCAAAGACCAGTTGGACCAGGTTCAGGCGATGATCGAACTGGTTGGTTTGAAGGGGTTTGAAAATTCGCTGCCGGGCGAGCTTTCGGGCGGGATGCGCCAGCGTGTTGCCATTGCCCGCGCCCTTGTGACACAGCCAAAGGTTCTGTTCCTTGACGAACCCTTTGGCGCATTGGACCAAATTTTACGCCGGCAAATGAATTTGGAATTGCAACGCATCTGGATGGAAACCGGGGCAACCGCGTTGTTGGTAACGCATGGCATTGATGAAGCAGTGTTTCTGGCTGACCGGATTGTGGTGATGCACTCCAAACCGGGGCGCATTGCGGCTGTGATTGATGTGCCCTTTGCCCGGCCCCGTTCGGAAACACTGTTTTCGACGCATGAATTTCATCAGATGTGTGATCAGGTGGCCGAGGTTTTATATGTCGTTGAATAACACAGCCCGTTTTAAGGCCGTGCTCACGACAATCGGCCTGTTGCTGATCTGGGAACTTGTCGGCCGGTTTGATCTGGTCGCGGGTGGGGCCTTGCCGGGTTTCTCCGAAATTCTGATCCGCTTATGGGCGGATCGTGCCGATTATCCACAGCATATTCTGGCGACTTTGTATGGGTCGGGGTTAGGGTTTGTCTTTGGTAATATACTGGGTGTTGGGGCGGGCATGTTGTTTGTCATGTCGCCGGTGGCCCTGCGGTTGTCGCGCGGGGTGAATATTGCCATTTTTGCCCTGCCGCCGATTGCCATTGCCCCCATCCTGACATTAACCCTTTCGGGCATGACGCCGCGTGTCGTTCTGGCGACGCTGGGGGTTTATTTTGTGACCATGACAGCGACCGTCATTGGCCTGAGCCAGGCGGACAGCCGCGCTGTTGACGTGATCCGCGCTTATGGTGGCGGCAAATGGGCGATAATGCGCCTGGTGCAGTTGCGCGGGGCTTTGCCCTCCATCCTGTCGGGCTTTCGGGTTGCGGCTCCTAACGCGGTTTTGGGGGCTATTCTGGCTGAATTTGGCGGGGGTGGCCGTTGGGGCCTGGGGGCCTATTTGCTGGGGTCGCTCGGCCGGGCAGAACCGGACCGCCTGTGGGGGATTGGCCTGGTAGCGACCCTGATTGCCGGTATCAGCTATTTGTTTTTTGCGCTGTTGTCACAACGGTTTTTGGGAGCAAGCCGGGCCGTTACGATGAATGCAGCCATTCCCGATGCGCAAGATATAGGGCAAAGCTTTTTTGTTCGTGCATTGACGACACTTGGCGCCTTTATTTTGCCTTTTGTGCTGTGGTGGGTGTTCATTCGGGCATTGTCTGTGCCCGACATGATTGCCAAAACTCCGTTCGGGGTGGTGGATTATCTGTTCTTTTCCCCAGCGGCGCACACTGCGCAGGCCCGCTTGTGGCAGGCTGTTGTTGAAACATTGCCGATTACCTTTGTCGGGATGGCGGCGGGCCTGGCGGTTGCCTTTTTACTGGCGATTTCAACACGGCTTTTCCCCCGGGTTTTAAACACCCTCATGCCCATTGCCCTGGTCACGCAAACCATGCCGCTGGTGGCTTTAACGCCGCTTCTGGTGTTGCTGTTGGGGCGTGGAACGTCCTTGACCCTGTGGGTGACGATTTCAGTCACGTTCTTCCCCGCCTTTGTTACATTGGCCCAGGGGATTGCGCTTGTGCCGAGGAGTGCGCGCGATGTGCCTCGGGCTTATGGCGCATCAGCCTGGCAGGAAATGCGTATGGTAACGATCCCCGCGTCATTGCCTTATCTGTTTGCCGCCACACGCCTGACGGTCCCGCGCGCGCTTTTGGGCGTGATGATCGCGCAATGGCTGGCAACAGGCAAGGGATTGGGAAATCTGCTTAATCAGTCCCGGGGATATATGGATTACGGCATGATCTGGACGGTGGCGGTGCTGTCGGTCATCCTCTCGGTGGTGTTTTATCAGGCCGTGGTGATGGTCGAACGCCGGGTTTTAAAACGGCTGGGCATGCAGACGGCGGAATAGAATGTTCGGCAGTACAGCAGGCCGACTTAATTTCAACTGCACACAAGGTCAGAATAAGGCTGGTTATCTCGCCCTTGATGTCAGGTTTTGGCGCGAAGGTTTGATCGCGCAGACTGAATCAGAAGTGTTGCTAATGCAATCATAACGATAGATGCGCCCGCAATCTCAAAGACTGTCGAATATTCCTGAAAAACTGCACCATCTGCGTCGTTTGGTGCATGTCGAGCCCACGGGAATTTAGGGGCTGGACGGATTTCCGCCCGCGCAGGCGGAAATCCGCCCGATTTGGCACTTCTTGCCTTTTGCTGAAATTGTAGTTTCTCCTTTTTAGTCAATTATTTATCCAGGTTTTCACCTTTTTGGTAAAAAATCAATTTTCCGCAAGATTCTGCTCAAAGACATGTGCCACTATTTCGGGTGGTATTAATCAGGCAGAGTTGCAGGTTGATTGGGTATGCGTGATTTTGAGGCCTGGATCGGTGAATGTCATTTGCAGGCGAAGGACGGCGGCAAAGAGTATCGCTGTCAGGCGGCGGTCTGGACGGATGGGTATGACGGCTTCCTTGAGGGGGTTGAAACCCGTGTTGCTGATCTTGGTTATTCGGTTCTGTGGTTGGAAAACGTTTTGCCCGCACCACATTACCTTGCGCGCAACGCTGCGCAACAGCGCCAGGTCGGCACCCTTGCCAAAGCTGTCCATCCGGCACACACGGTTGAATTGGGGCCGATGGCGGCGGTGTCGGTGCAGGAGTTGGAAAAACCAAAAAGCTGGCTCAGTATTGGGGAGATTGACGGTATCAAGCCATTGGACGGACAGCTTGGTGTTTGGCCGAAGAAGAACATTCCAGACATGTTGGTAGAGCCATTATTTGGTTATGTGGAACCGACGCCTGAGGAAATAATCCATTATGGAAGCTATGAGGCCGTGCCACCTATGCGGACCTATATTGTCTTGGACAGTGGGAAGATGCAGTGGGGCTATAGTGAAATCGAGCATTGCGGGATGCCTTTCCGGTGCCTGTTCAAAGGTCAGGCTGCCGAAGATTTAAAAGATGTGGCTCCCTATCTTATTGAACTCGATCAGGAGAACGAATTCACGCATCGTTTGTTCAAATATATGCCGGAAATGCCAGATGTCATGACATCGGTTCACGTTTGGCACCAAGAACCCGGTATTTATATTAGGACCCGTGCGGATTTTTCCTCGATTTGGAAGCGGTTACGGAAATTTCCGCGGATGCAGAATGATCAGGGGCAGTGGTACTTTTTTCGCTTTTGGGAACCACGTGTTTTGAGAAATTATCTTTATGATTTGCGATATGAAACGGGCAAGGTTGTGAACTGGTTTGGCAAACGCGCGATGGCGCTAACGATTATCACGATCTCTGGTGGGGTGCTTCACTCTTATGCCCTGGCGGAGAATATTCCGGCAAGTCAGCAAACTTCTCCTGTACGACTGGAGCAAGAAATTCTTGCTCGTCAACATGCACGAGAAGTGATGTCGAAATTCGCAGACGAGCAGGATATTCCTTTCGATTGGGAAATTTATCAGGCTTACAATTATTCTTGGCAGGATTACGAGTTGGATGACTTGAAAATTATAACTCTGCTACATGGATATTTTGGTGTGAAGGAAAAATATGATTTTTCGGCCTTGGTGCCAGACACTGGTGAAGGTATGGCGGATATTATGAAAGAACGTTATTTGCAGCGCCTTATCTTCTATAAAGTGCAAGGGATGGAATACGGGATGTGAAACTGGAAGTTGTCCATCCTGTAAGATTGAGGTTGTTTGTATAAATTTTTCTTAACGTGAAATATATTTTTATTCAGCCGGTAGTGAGGCAAAAGCACTAGATGTTGTCAGCGGGCAGAATGCGAGGTTTAGATGAGGCAGAAAAAACTATGGATTGGGCTAGCTGTAGCTCTTGCGGTTCTTTTTTTGATGTTCAGAATGATGAATTCAATGGGTCCTTTTATTATTATTCCAGAGCCAAGATTTCCTGTAGCGGATGATTATTCGATAGATAAGAAAGCTATGGAGTCCTATTATACAGACATTTTTAAGGGAAAATCCGCATCTGATATTATATCCTTTCTTGATGAACATGATGTTATGTATTTTTTTGAAGGCGGTAACAAAATATACTTTCTTGTTTCGAAGAGTTTTGTGCCAATACCAGCTCGTTACTCTGGTGATATTTTGATTCAATTTAAAGACGGATATTTCGAGAAAGTTGTGTCGTTTGGTGTTTTTGGAATAGATGCGCTTTAAGTTTTTTCTCTTTCTGGTTTGGTAGAAATATTAATGGTTAAATTTGGTGTTTCGATGCTAGTTTTTACTAGACAGCGGAATACGAGTTTTAGATGAATTTTCGAAAGCTGTGGTTTGGTTTGGTTGTTTTTGTCGTTGCCGTTTTATTGTTTTTGAAAAATATAAATAGTACAGGTCCTTTCGTCATCATACCAGATCCACTTTTCTCAATGTTTGAGGATTATTCCCCGGATAAAGAAAAGATGGCTGACTATTATGCCGGATTATTTAATGGTAGAGAGGCCGAATATGTTATCTTTGAGCTGGATCGATATGATGTCAGATATTTTTTCGAAGGAGGCAATCGAATCGAGTTTGAAGTTTCAAAAAGTTTCTTTCCAGTGCCAGCAAGGTATTCCGGTTTTGTAATGATTGAATTTAAGGATGGTGTGTTCGACAGGGTTATTTCAATAGGGTATTTTGGCTTGGTTACGCCATAATTCGTCTCGAGAATTTGTATTTTTTGGTTAATCTATGTGAGTAATTGGTCATGTGAAGGGCCCGCGTACTCTATTGCACGCAGCGCATTCATAGCGACTTGATTCTTCTGGGGGAAGTTCAGGGTTCGGGCGGATTTCCGCCTGCGCAGGCGGAAATCCGCCTGATTTGGCACTTCTTGCCTTTTGCTAAAATTGTAATTTCTCCTTTTTAGTCAATTGTTTATCCAGGTTTTCATCTTTCTTGTGAAAAATCAATTTTCCGCAAGATTCTGCTCAATGACATGTGTCACTATTTTCGGTGGTATTAATCAAGCAGAGTTGCGGGTTGATTGAGTATGCGTGATTTTGAAGTCTGGATCGGTGAATGTCATTTGCAGGCGAAGGACGGCGGTGAAGAGTATCGCTGTCAGGCGGCGGTCTGGACGGATGGTTATGACGGCTTCCTTGAGGGGGTTGAAACCCGTGTTGCTGATCTTGGTTATTCGGTTCTGTGGCTGGAAAACGTTTTGCCCGCACCACAATACCTTGCGCGCAACGCCGGGCAACAGCGCCAGGTCGGCGCACTTGCCAAAGCTGTTCATCCGGCTCATAGGGTTGAGTTGGGGGCGATGGCGGCAGTGGCGGAGGCTGGTGCGTCAGAGACTGAAAACTATCTCGTCATAAAGGACCATCCGGTTCAGGCGCTCTCTGATCAGTCGGAGGTCTTTTTCAAGGATCGGGACTGGATTGCGCCGGAGCTTAAGGAACGGCTGTTTGGGCCGTCGGAAGACGGTGCCAAAATGCGGACCTATTTGATTGTCGATGCGACATTACGCAAAGAAATTTCCGGTTTTTTTGATCTCGACATTCTTGATCTTCCGGTGCGTTGTCTGTTCAAGGGCGAAGCCGCCGAAGAGATGAAAGAGCACGCACCTTATCTGGTGGAGATGACGCTGCCGGATGGGGCTTGGGATGACAATAGTCAGGTTCCGGCGTTTCATCGTGATTTCTTTTGTCGTCACTGGGGCCGGAATACCGGGATATTCATCCGTACCACGGCGCTGATGGATGAGGTTTGGCGGCATTTTCGCAAATTTACCTTGCTGCCGCGCGAGGGGCATGCGGGGCGTGTTTTTGTCCGTTTCTGGGATGAACAATATATCCGCCTTTATTTTCCGCATATCGCCAGCAACAAGGACCGCGTCGCAGCGTGGTTCCTGCGTAACGGGTTTTGCATCAACGCCATTCTGGCCGATCAGCAGGAGGGGGCCGAGGTGCGTTCGATAACGCTCCGGCGCGATTTGTTTATATTGCGTAATGCGCCAGCCGCCCCGTTTGTCTTGACCGATTATGATCTGGAGCCGTTTTACCGCGCCCGTGAAGACAAAGACAGGGCGGCACTGGCGGCAGCGCTAAAGCAGGGCTTTCCGGAAGACCTGAAAAATTATTCACCCGACATTATCGCGCAACTTATTGCGGAACCGGTTTCGCGGATGCGGGGCTATGGCTTTGTACGGAAATCCAGCCTTTATCTGCTTGCAGCCTGGAGCCTTTTTCTTGGCAAAACATTCGAGCAAACGGACCCGACCGGCGTACTTTTGGATATTTGCAAAGGTCAGTTAAACGAGGGGGACAAGATGGAGGCGATGAAACGGCGCATGTCGGAGCTATCTGCTGTTATGGAGGCCGCGCAATGAACCGATTGACGCCAGAGGCCATTGCCGCCCTTGCCGAGCCTGTTGCAAATAAAATGAGTGGCGAATTTGGTGGGGTAAGCCAGTCCTGTAAGGCTCCCCCGACAGGTTCAGTTCTTTTATGATGATCCGTTACAAACGCCCATCACGGACCTGACCACCCGTTTTCTGGATATGGATGACAGGGTGCTGGCGCAAACCACAACCTATAAGCCGATGAATTTTGGTGCCGAAGATGGCACAGAACCGGTTCTGGAGAACCACTCGGAATATGGCCTGGCGGAGCAGGCGGACCTGCCACGTTCGGCGCTGACTATTGATACTGGGGCACAGCCGCAAATTCAAAGTGCGGCTGATGAAGCCTGGGCGCTAGAGCAGGAAATTGTCGGGATGCTGTGGGATTTTGAAACCCGGATGACCGACATTTTCGGCCCTTATGCCGAGGCATGGGAACGCGATGGCTGGAGCGGTGTGCCGGAAAGTTACGTTTCCGGCTTTGGCAAGGGTGTCGAGGCCTGGTGGGAAGGTGAAACAGATTTTTGGGGAAGTGCTTGGGGCGCGCTGAAAAGTACGACTTCTCTGGTAGGTGGCTACGTTTATGACGGGGCGACGAACGGCCCTGCGCCAAAATACATCCCGAATGCACCGGTCGTGAATCTGGCCTTTAATGTGGGCTCTGACATAGTTGATGGCCTTAAGGGCCTGTTTGCCGGTGTCGATATTATGGATTATATCGAACCGCTGCACAGTTTGCTGCGGGCGTTTCTTTTTGGTGATATTGACGCGATTATCGCCGCTTTTAAAAAGCTTACGGTGCTAAAAGAGTTGCCCGGTGCGATTGGCGAATTCGGTCAGATGATTGCCGATGTCATAAAAACCGGCATCGATACCATGCGCGACATGGTGGAGCTGATCCGCCGCACACCTCTTCTGGGGCTGATTTCCAGCACCTTCATGCGTGTTGTCACAATGATGACGCCGAATTTCTGGGCGGAGATGGCGGGGCAAGGTCATGGTTTCATCATTCCCGAACTGATCATCTGGGCGGTTACAGCCATCATTGCGGCCCTGAGTGCGGGTGCCGGTGCATCGGCGCTCACGGTGCGGGCTGCAAATATTGCCAGCAAGATCCGTGGTGCGATCAAGGGCGGTTCAGCCGCCGGGAAGATTGTCTCTTTTATGGGGGATCTTTGGAAGATCGTCCAGAAAATCAAGGATATGGGCGTCAAGCTGCGTCGTAGTATCTTTGAGTCGATAAAGGGAGAGGTTGATGGTGCCATTAAGAGATATCGTCAGGCGCGATATTTTTCAAAAAAACTGAAAGAACTGCAACATCACGGACCCGGAGCGCATGGTGTTCAGCGGCATGAAGGTCAAGTGAGAAAGAAGCAGCTTGATAGACGGTGCCTCGAGGGTAAAGATCCGATAACGGGAACAACGACGGATGGAGTGCATGGTGGGACGCATGGTTACGGTAAAGATGCGACGAAGATTAAAACGCCTGCTGACTTTGTGAGGGCATATGAGAAGGCTTTAGAGAATTCAAAGATTAAATCTCAAATGGAAGCTGGCAAAGATGAGATTCGTGCGGAAATTCCAATAAAAGAACTACTGGGGGAAAATTGGAGGAGCAGGATATTCGGGCGAACACGGACAGGAAGTAGGAAAAAACCTGGCAAAGCAAAGAATACGGTTTTTCCGGACGAAACAAATATGTTTGTCTATCTTAAAAAGAAAGACGATGGGGCTCACTATCTTTATACAATGTATCCAAAAATACCGGAGGTTTCTCCAAAATGAAGAATAAAATATCAGATTCTTTGAAGGAAATATTTTACTGTTTAATTGCTGATGAGTACGAGGTTGAGAATACAATTAAGGAGCTTAGCTATCTCAGTATGGAAGAACAGGAAAGAGTTAGAGAGGAGTTCAGGAAAATTATTGATCAAAGACTTTGGTCTCAGGATTTTTATCTTGGTTTGACAGGGTTTGAGTTTGAGGCCGAAGACGGATTTTATGCTTATCTTGAAGAGGTCTGGCAGTATCTTTTTAATCAAGGACCTGAGCCGGATATTGAGAAATACTGGTATTGATGTATTTCCCATTTAAAAGCGTCTTGCTCTTGAAGCTTGTCCCTTTGAGAAAGACCTTGCATGATGGGTTGGTTCGCGAGCCAGCAGACTAAATAAAACGAGGATTCCTGGCTGTTCATCAGCTTGAGCCTGAAGTATTTCGGCGTGTTGGGGGCAATCATCGACGGCCAGATCGACGAAAATATCGGTGATGGTTTCTGGCGTTGGCAGGGTTTCCGGGTCTTCGCCGGGAAAAGCAGTTAATACTTTTTCCCGCCAGAAACTACGATATTTGTGTTCTTTAAGAGAAAATCAGACGGAATTTATTACCTCTACACACTGTATCCTAAAAAACTACAGGAGCGATATATGACGGCACTTAGATCTGACGAATTAGAAAGTATTATGCTAAGGTTAATTGTGGACGAATATGAACCTCAGAGCATTTTACGACTTCTGAATAACAGGAGTGAAGAATATTATGAAAAAACAAAAAATGAGCTCCGAAAAGTTATTTCCGAACGCCTTTGGTCGCGAGATGACTACGAAAGTATGACCGGCATTGAGATCGAAACGGATCGGCAACTATATGAGCATTTGGAAGAAGTTTGGCAATACGCGTTTAACAATGGTCCTGAGCCAGAGATCGAAAAATACGAATATTGAGACTGATGCCGTGGAAATTTCCGTTGCCTGATATTTTACATGCTTTGCATTAGCTAAGAGATACTGGCAAAGACTGAACTAAACGATTGGGGTGATTGGCTAATTAGTCCAGATGATTGCCGATGTCATGAAAACCGGCATTTATACCATGCGTGTTGTCATAATGATCACGCTGAATTTCTGGGCGGAGGTAGCAGGGCAAGATCATGGTTTGTTCATTTCCGAATGGATCATCTGGGTGGTTTCAGCCTTCGTCGTGGCTTTAGCTCGGGTGCTGGGGTATCCTTGTTAATCCTTGCTTTGCTGTCTTTTATGTTCATAACGGAGGATATATGACTGATGCTTCCACTTCATGCGTATTGAATACGTTGGTTGGGTCTTATCGACCAGAAGTTATGGAGGAAAATGAGATACCATCTTATCTTGCTAGTATCTCGAGACAGGATTTAATCAGTTTAAGGAAGGAGTTGAGCGATTTAATATCGAATGACGTGATTGGTTTGGATTTTGCTTATCGGAGGACGGGTTTGGATTTTCCTGACAAGAAAGCGGCTGTAGCATTCTTTCAGGCACTGTTTGATTATCTTGAAGGCAAAGCAGAGCTGCCAGATATTTATGACTATGCTGAATGAGAAATACTTCCGTTAGGGCATGAACTTATACTAACTAGATGCCACAAAAGGCTTTGTCTTTGTGGAAGGTGTTATAATAAGAATCATAGGCTAGCATCAGGTATAAAAAAACGGACATTTCTGCCCGTTTATCAGCTTAAGCCTGAAGTATTTCGCCGTGATGGGGGCAATCATCGGCGGCCAGATCGACGAAAATATCGGTGATGGTTTCTGGCTTTGGCAGGGTTTCCGGGTCTTCGCCGGGATAGGCGGTGGCGCGCATGGTGGTGCGGATGCGGCCCGGATTAACCAGATTGACCTTAACCTTGCTGTCTTCCATCTCCTGGGCATAGGAGAGCACCAGAGATTCAAGGGCGGCCTTGGTCGAGGCATAAAGCCCCCAATAGGCACGGCCCTTGGCCGATGCACCGGATGTTACGAAAATGGCGCGACCGGCATCGGAAAAGCGCAGCAGTTTATCGACACTGCGGATCAGGCGGAAATTGGCGGTGACATTGACGGCATAGGTGTTTTCAAACATCTGCGTGTCAATATGGCCAACCGGGGCGAGTTCGCCCAAAACGGCGGCATTGCCAACAACAATGTCGAGCTTTCCGAAACGCTCATAGATCGAAGCGCCCATTGCATCGATTTTTTCATACATCGTCAGATCAAGCGGCAGCAGCACGGCTTTGCCGCCTGCTTCGCGGATTTCATCATCGAGTTCTTCGAGCGCGCCGACATTGCGGCCCAGCGCGATAACGGTGGCACCTTCATCGGCATAGCGTTTGGCAATCGCACGGCCAATACCGTGCGATGCCCCTGTCACCAGTGCGATTTTGCCTTCAAGACGTTTTTGCGTACTCATGCAGAGCGTCTTTCAACAAGCTGGGAGAGCTTGCGGTTTTTGTTTTCTTCGGCGGTGTGGTCCACCAGGCGAATGGGATAATCGCCGGTGAAGCACGCATCGCAGAAAGCCGGGTTTTCGGCATCGCGGCCCGGCAGGCCGGTGGCCCGATAAAGCCCGTCAATGCTGACGAAGGCAAGGCTATCCACGCCGATCATTTTCGCCATAGCATCAATATCGTGGTTCGCCGCCATCAGCTTTTCCTTTGACGGTGTATCCACACCATAAAAGCACGGATTTGCGGTGGGCGGGCTGGTGATGCGCATATGCACCTCGGCTGCACCGGCCTGACGGACCAGTTCAACGATCTTGGTCGAAGTGGTACCGCGCACGATGGAATCGTCTACCAGAATAACGCGCTTGCCCTTCAGCTTGCCAGGGTTGGCATTGTGCTTCAGCTTCACACCCAAATGACGGATCTGGTCGGTCGGTTCAATAAAGGTCCGGCCGACATAATGGTTGCGGATGATGCCCAGTTCAAACGGTATACCGGATTCTTCGGCATAACCCAGGGCGGACGGCACGCCGGAATCGGGGATCGGCACGACAACATCGGCTTCAATGGCGGATTCACGGGCCAGTTCGCGACCAATATTTTTGCGCACGTCATAAACGCTGGTGCCTTCGACAATGCTGTCGGGGCGGGCGAAATAGACATGTTCAAAAATGCAAAAGCGCGATTTGACCGGTTTGAACGGCTTGATTGAGCGAATGCCCTCATCGGTGATTTCAACGATTTCACCCGGTTCGACGTCGCGGATGAATTCCGCGCCCACAATATCCAGGCCGACCGTTTCCGATGAAAAGATGTAAGAGTCGTGAAGTTTTCCCAGGACCAGCGGACGCACACCCAGCGGGTCACGCACACCGATCAGCTTTTTCTGGGTCATGACGACAAGGCTGTAAGCTCCTTCGACCTGGCGCAGCGCATCGATCAGACGATCGACGATTTTTTCGTAAAGGCTGGTGGCGATCAGGTGAATGAAAACTTCGGTATCAGCCGTGGACTGGAAAATCGAACCCCGACGGACCAAACGGTCCCGCACGGCAAGGGCGTTGGTCAGGTTGCCGTTATGGGCAATCGCCAAACCGCCAAATTCAAAATCGGCAAACAGGGGCTGCACATTGCGAAGGCCCTTGCCGCCGGCGGTGGAATACCGCACATGGCCCACGGCACGGTGGCCGGGCAGGCTTTCGATTACATCCTGTGAGCCAAAAATATCGCCAACCTGGCCTGACGCCCGATGGGCGGGAAAGTCAGAACCATCGTAGGCAACGATACCGGCCGCTTCCTGGCCGCGATGCTGCAGGGCATGAAGGCCAAGGGCTGTCAGGGCCGCCGCATCGGACGAACCAAAAACGCCAAAAACGCCACACTCTTCGCGCAGCTTGTCGTCATCAAATGGGTTGGTGGTCAGCATGAGTGGGTTCCGCTCTCTCGCCGGTGGCGTCTGTCGGATGCCGCACGCGTTAACGAAATCCCGACGCCTCACTCGTTGGGGATCACCACCAGGGGCAATCCATATCTTCGCGCGAGGGCGTTGTATAACGCTTTTGGGTGTTTGGTCCAGAACCTTTTGCAGATCAACCGCCCGGCAACATTGTTTAAAACCATTTTACCGGCCACCAGACAGGGGAGTACGCGGTTTTTTATTGCTGGGTTACGGCATCGATCAGGCGGTTTTTGGCGTCGATCTCTTCCTGGGTGTAGCCCTTGATCGGCGCGGATTCCTTGGCTTTTGGCGTTGGCCCAAGCAATTTGCGATAAGTTTGATCCCGGGCATCAGCCTCGCGTTGGGTGCGGGCAATTTCTTCGGCGGTATTATCAAACAGCGCATCGGGCATGGCTGCCTTGAGCAAATAGGCACCCTCCTGCAAGACAGGGCGGGTGCGTGCGGTTTGCACCCAGTCGGGCTGCTGGGCCGGGGGCATCAGCCAGGAAAGCGCCAGATAGGCAATGCAAACAACCAGCCCGCCGCGCACAAGGCCAAAAACAAAACCCAGCGTGCTATCAAGGCTATCAAGGCCGGAATTTTGCACGGCCTTGGCAATACGGCCACTGATGAAGGAGAAAATCAGAAACGAAATGACAAACAGGCCAATGCCGGTGGCCAGATCGGCAATCAACTGCGATGGAATAAGTTCGCGCACATAGGGCCGCGCAACCGGATAGCCATAAAGCGCGGTTACACCCGCGCCAACCCAGCCCAACATCGAGAGGCTTTCGTGAACAAAGCCGCGAAAAAACGCAAACAGGCCCGATAGCAGGACAATCGCCACCACGACCAGATCAAAAACGTCTCTGGCACCCAGTTCTGAGAGGAAGGAAAAGTCCATTCTGTGTTGGTCCTGTTGTCGGAAAGCGTCCCCAAGGGGTGCCCCTGGCAAAGTGCCGGTTTAATACATGCCTTCGCGCGGGCGCACCTTTTCGCGAACATCTTGGCCGAATAAATTTACCAAATCCTGAAGATGGCTGATTTCCACCTGTTTCAGGCCTTTGATCGTCAGCTTCTTTTTCGCATTTTGGCCATGACGCGGCACATATCCATTGGCAAAGCCCAGCTTGGCGGCTTCTTTCAGGCGGGCCTCGATTTGCCCGACCGGGCGAACCTCGCCCGAAAGCCCGATTTCACCAACAATCACAGTTTCGGCCGGAACCGGCACATCAGCAACGGCAGAAATAAGGGCCGATGCGACCGCGAGGTCTGCGGCGGGTTCGCCGACACGAAGGCCCCCAGCAACGTTCAGGTAAACGTCAAACTGGCTGAGCGGCAGGCCACAACGGGCATCCAGCACGGCCAAGATCATATTCATACGGGCGGAATCCCAGCCGACAACGGCGCGGCGCGGGGTTGCCAGGGCTGATTGGGCCACCAGCGCCTGAATTTCCACCAGCATCGGGCGGGTGCCTTCCAGTCCGGCAAAAACGGCGGTACCACTGACCGGCGCATCGCGGTCGGCCAGAAACAGGGCGGACGGGTTGGGGACTTCGACCAGCCCGGCATCGCCCATTTCAAACACGCCAATTTCGTCGGTGGCCCCAAAACGGTTTTTGACCGCGCGCAAAATGCGGAACTGGTGGCCGCGTTCGCCTTCAAAATACAGCACTGTATCAACCATGTGTTCCAGCACACGCGGGCCGGCGATTTGGCCTTCCTTGGTAACGTGACCGACCAAAATAACGGCAAAGCCCTTGCGTTTGGCAAGGCGGATCAATTCCAGCGCGCAGGCGCGTACCTGGGACACGGTGCCCGGGGCGCTGTCGAGGGTATCGGCATACATGGTCTGGATCGAGTCGATAACCACCACTTCGTGGCTGCTTTGATCCAGCGTTGAAATGATGTCGCGCAGGCTGGTGGCGGCGGCAAAATCGACCCTGGATTTTTCAAGGCCAAGGCGGGCAGCACGCATGCGCACCTGGTCAACCGCTTCCTCGCCCGAGATATAGGCGCATTTATGCCGTGCGGCCAATACGCCAACCGCCTGAAGCAATATGGTGGATTTACCAATGCCCGGGTCGCCGCCCACCAAAAGGGCAGAGCCGGGAACAAGGCCACCGCCACAGGCGCGGTCCAGTTCGGTAATGCCGGTAATGATGCGGGGCGGGCGGGAACTTTCGCCTTCCAGGGCGACAAAATCCAGTTGTTTGCCGCGTGCACCACTGGTGATGCCGCCGGTGGCTTTGGGGCCAGCCTCGATGCGTTCTTCCTCGATGGTGTTCCAGGAATCGCAGGCATCACAATGGCCCGTCCATTTTCTGTATTCGGCCCCGCAATTCTGGCAGATGAAACGGCTTTGGGTTTTTGCCACGAAAAGCTCCGCTGGATTTTGACATGTCGGCTGTCACGCCAGCCTTATCCTGCCCTGGCAGGATGGCCGGGCCTGTAGGCCGCTTAAAGCATGACGATAGGCAATTTGTTGTCGGGGTTAAAGATGCTTGAGGTCAAGGTCAAGCGGACCTTCGGTATTGCCCGAGATGAATTGCTGTAAATAGGGATTGTCGCTGGTTTCAACATCGGCCACCGGGCCATCCCAAATGATGGTGCCTTTGTAAAGAAAGGCAATACGGTCGGCAATTTTGCGGGCACTGGCCATGTCGTGGGTAATGGTCAGTGCGCAGGCCCCCAGTTCCCGGGTGCATTTGACGATCAGATCATTGATGACGTCGCCCATGATCGGATCTATGCCGGTTGTCGGTTCGTCAAAAAACAGGATTTCCGGCCGGGTCGCAATGGCACGGGCCAGGCCAACACGTTTTTGCATCCCGCCAGAAAGCGAGGCAGGGGAAAGCGGGGCAACATCTGGCCCAAGGCCAACATCGGAAAGGCGTTTGATGGCAATGTCGTGCGCTTCCTTGCGGTCCATACCCTGGCCTTCGATCAGGCCGAAGGCGACATTTTCCCATACCGAAAGCGAATCAAACAGGGCCGCCCCCTGAAACAGCATGCCGCTTTTGGCCTGCATGGCATCATGGGCCTTGCGGTCCGCCCCGACCATTTCAACGCCATCAATTTTAATCGAGCCGCTATCGGGCGTAAGCAGGCCGAGAATACATTTCAGCGTCACTGATTTGCCGGTGCCCGAACCACCAATGATGGCAACGGATTCACCGGCGGCAACATTCAGGTTTACGCCCTGAAGAACCTTTTTGGCACCAAACCCCTTATGCAGGTCGGTCAGGCTGATTTTCGGGCTGTCAGACATGTTTTGCGGCCCTGGTTAGCGAACAAAGAACAGTTCGGTCACGATATAGTTGGCGATCAGGATCAGGATGGAACTGGAAACCACGGCATTCGTGGTGGCCTGCCCAACGCCCTGTGCGCCGCCGCGCGAATGATAGCCCTGATAGCAGCCCATCAGCGTGATGATGAAACCAAACACCGCCGCCTTGACCAGCCCCGAAACGATATCGAGTGTTTCAAGATACTGAAAGGTGTTCTGGATATAGGAGCCGGAATTAAAGGACAGCTTGTTCACACCCACGATGTAACCGCCCATAACCCCGATAATATCACCAATAAAAACAAGGATCGGCAAGGTAATCAGACCGGCAAGCACGCGCGGCACAACCAGATATTTGAACGGGTTGGTGGATAGTGTTACCAGCGCATCAATCTGTTCGGTCACACGCATCGTTCCGATTTCAGCCGCAATGGCCGCACCGACCCGGCCTGCCACCATTAACCCGGCCAGCACCGGGCCCAATTCGCGGGTCATGGAAATGACAACCACGGTGGCAACGGCACTTTCGGCGGAAAAACGCGAAAAACCGGAATAACTTTGCAGGGCCAGAACCATACCGGCAAACAGCGTGGTCATGGCGACAACCGGCAGAGAATAATAGCCGATTTCACACATTTGCTTGAAAATCAGCCGGAAATAAAAGCGCGGCGTGACGCAATGCATCAGCGTTTTTGAGGCAAATATTGTGACCCGGCCGACAACAGCCAAAAATGCAAGAAATATACGGCCTATTGGCGCTAAAATCGGCATCTGGGACGTTATTCCCTTGTTCCTGGCGTTCTGGCAGCGCAATTGCAACCGGATTAGCCTTCGGTGTAAACCCGCTGATAACGATGACCAAGCGAGGTCAGGATTTCATAACCAATGGTACCGGACATGGTGCCGATATCATCGACAGTGCAGTCTTTGCCAAGCAGCGTCACATCGTCGCCCGGTTTCAGCTTGCCGTCCGGAAGGTCGGTGATATCGAGGCCAAAGGCATCCATCGACACACGTCCTACCATAGGCGTTTGAATCCCGCCGATTTTGAGTTTCCCTGCATTGGAAAGATGGCGCAACCAGCCATCGGCGTAACCGGCAGCAACAGTTGCAATTACGGAAGGCCGTTCAGCCCGCCAGGACGCACCGTATCCGACCGATTCACCGGTGTCAATCTGGCGCACTTGCAGCACCTTGGCTGTGAGCGTGACCACATTGCGCATCGGGTTGGCTTTTTCGGGTGTCGGGTTGCCGCCCCACAGTGCGTAACCGGGCCGACAAAATTCCAGGTGGTAATCGGTATGGCGGAAAATGGCCGACGAATTGCAAAAGCCACGCGGGGCAGGGGGAAGGCGGCGATACCATTTCATGAACAGGTCATATTGTTCACGGGTAATCGGGCTGTCGGCTTCGTCGGCGGCGACCGGGTGGGTCATGTAGCCTGCCTTTTCAAAGCCGTATAAAAGCTGCGAATGGCGTTCGATCAGGGCCTGCAATTCACGGGGTGACAGGCCGGTGCGGCTCATCCCGGTATCAAGATGGATGAAGGCCGGTGCCGGGCGTTCATATTCGCGGCACAGATTGGACCAGCGTTCAATTTGGCCCAAGTCGTTCAATACGGGGATGACATCGTTTTCGATGAAGAATTCTTCGTCGCCTGGCATCAGGCCGTTAAACACGGCAATGCGTCCGCCACCCCGCAACAACGGAAACAGGTCGGCTGCTTCGTTGGCATGGGCGACAAAAAACAGACGGCAGCCCTGCTTTTTTAAAACCGGTACAATTGCCTTGGCACCCAGCCCATAGGCATTGGCCTTGACAACCGCCCCCATCGTGCGGCCGGTATAGGTTTTTTGCAGGCGCTGATAGTTTTCAGCGATGGCTCTCAGGTTAATTTCCAACTGTGCGCAGTCTGCCGCACGGCCAGGGGCGGGAAGGACGCTCATCGGCTTAAAACCCCGTTATGGACATAGTGGGTTATTCTTCAAATTCTTCGGCGACATGATCAAGATCGCCAAATTTGGTGTAGTTACCGTCAAAGAACAGACGGACGTTACCTACCGGACCGTGTCGCTGCTTGGCAACAATAACTTCAGCAGTGTTGTAAACGTGGTTAAGGCGTTCCTGCCATTGCGAATAGCGTTCCGAGAATTTTTCGTTCGATTCTTCGGGTTTCTGGGCCGGTTCGGCACGTTCGAGATAATATTGTTCGCGGTAAATGAACATCACGACGTCGGCATCCTGCTCGATCGAGCCGGATTCACGCAGGTCCGAAAGTTGCGGACGTTTATCGTCGCGCTGTTCGACCGCACGTGAAAGCTGGGACAGTGCCAGCACCGGACAGCCCAGTTCCTTGGCAATGGCCTTAAGCGAGCGGGTAATTTCCGAGACTTCCTGCACACGGCCATCACCACGGAAATTGGTGGGCGGGGCAAGAAGCTGCAAATAGTCAACCACGATCATGGCAAGACCGTGCTGGCGCTTAAGGCGGCGGCAACGGGTTCGCAGGGTGGATACTGGCAGGGCCGGGGTATCGTCGATATAAAGCGGAACGGTATTTAACTCGCGCGAAGCAATGACAAGACGTTCAAAGTCGTCCTCGGTCAGATCCCCACGGCGCATATTGTCGCCCGAAACTTCGGCTGCCTGGGAAAGAAGACGCCCGGCAAGCTGGTCAGCGGCCATTTCAAGCGAGAATACGGCAATGGCGCCGGTGCGCAATTCGTCGTCCTGCTCTTCACCGCTTTGGCGGTTTTTATGGGCCGAAATTGCCGCGTTAAAGGCCACGTTCATGGCAAGCGCGGTTTTACCCATCGACGGGCGACCTGCCAGGATCAGAAGGTCAGACGGGTGCAAACCACCCAATTTGCGGTCAATGTCGCGAAGGCCGGTGGTAACACCGACAACCTTGCCCGCATTTTTATAGGCATGTTCAACATTTTCGACCGCCTTGGTCAGTGCCGGACCAAAGGCAACAAAGCCCGATTCCGCTGCTCCGGCGGTTGCCAGTGAAAACAGCCGCTGTTCGGCATTTTCGATCTGGTTGGAGGCGTCGGCATCGAGTTCGTACTGATAGGCTTCATTGACGACATTTTCGCCAATATCGATCAGTTCGCGGCGTAAATAAAGGTCATAGACCAGTTTGCCATAGTCCCCGGCATTGATGACGGAAACCATGTTGTTGGAAAGTTCGGCCAGATATTGTGGTCCGCCAATTTCGGCCAGATGTTCGTCCTGGCGAAAAAAGGCCGACAGTGTCACAGGGTTGGCAAGCTGTCCCCGCTCGATCAGTTTGCCACATGCCTCGTAAATGCGACCATGCCGGGCATCGGCGAAATGCTCCGGGCGCAACATATCCGATACGCGCTCATAGGCGGCGTTGTTGTTCAGGATGGCGCCCAGCAACGCGGCCTCGGCCTCAAAATTATGAGGGGCCATGCGTTCAAGGGGTGTTTTGTGGTTGGCACCTTCGTCTGCATCAAGGGGGGCAAACAAGGCATCAAGTTCGGGTTCATTCATGATGGCGGAGGGTACCAGTCATCCTGTTGAGCTGAAAGCCTAAAACCAGTTTGGTCATAGCCGGTATACCTTAACCGCAAAGGTCGGTGGTAGCGCAACCTGTTGGGCAGGATAATAAATTCCGGTTTTGGTAAAAGAAAACGGCGCATCCCTGCGGATACGCCGTTTTCCGAAACCGTCAAGACAACACCGATCAGGCGTTGGCAGCAGCAGCTTCTTCTTCGCCTTCGGCTTCCAAATCTTCTTCGGATGCTTCTTCAGCGAGAGCTTCTTCTTCTTCCATCTCTTCGATGGTGCCCAGAACGGCCGCACCTTTACGAAGCTGCTCGGCAGCGTCTTCTTCGGTACGGGCAACGTTGGCGGTAACCGTGATCAGGACTTCCGGGTGCAGGGCGACGGTAATGTCGTGCAGACCCAGGGTCTTGATCGGGGCATCCAGGCGAACCTGACCGCGCGAAATGGTGCAGCCGGCTTCGGTAACGGCAGATGCGATGTCGCGTGCCGTGACAGAACCGTAAAGCTGACCAACGTCAGAAGCCTGACGAACCAGGGTAACAGCCAGGCTGCCGAGGCTTTCGGCAACTTTTTCGGCTTCGTTACGGCGTTCCAGGTTGTCAGCTTCAAGCTGGGCTTTCTGTGCTTCAAACACAGCAATGTTTGCCTTGGTTGCGCGCAGGGCCATGCCCTGGGGCAGCAGGCGGTTGCGGGCGTGGCCCGGCTTTACGGTGACAACGTCACCCATCTGGCCGAGTTTTTCCACCCGCTGGAGCAGAATAACTTCCATCACCGATCCTCCTCATTGCTACGGGTCATCGGTTGGTTCCCCCGCAGCCTGATTAAATGCTCAACAATTCCAAGTCCGCAAATCGCGATAAACGACCAGCTAGACAGAACCGCGACGATATAAAATACCGTCAATATCAAACGTTTTTGCGGCCATCGGGCTGCCTGCCCGTGTATGAGTGCCAGCCCCTGAAACAGGAAAGGCACTGCCAATACAACCGCGACGTTGCGTGCGATATAGGCCAGGTTGCCATCACCAAAGGCGATGGATGCCCCAGCCAGGGCGAACGCAAAAAGTGACCAGCCAGGTAATTCAAGCGACGCCAGACTTGGTGTCGGGCGCAGGTTTTTGCCTGCGCGTATCAGAATTGCCTGTGCAATCATGGCATTGACCAGAACCATAAGGTACCAGGACAAAGCCGCAATTGCCGGGAAATATGCCTGGAAGATGGCGATGACCTGTTGGACTTCCGTGGTTAACGGAACACCCATTGAAGAATACATCGTCGAGAAGAAGTGAGCGATCACTTCCTTTATTTCCAGACCTTCCGCCGCAACGGTTGCAAGGACAATTGTCACTATCACTGCAACTGCCAGGGCCATGACCGCCAAAATGATGCCAGGCTGAATGAACTTCGGTTTTCCGGAGTCGTCAGCCCGCATAATCAGCGCCACGCGGGTCAGCATCGTCGCCGGTCCGGCTATCACAATCAAAAAGACTGTGAAGGGCATGACGCCACCCAGCAAAAGCAGGGCAGCACATGCCGCAAGCGCCGCAACCAGCAGGCTTTTGGGTCCCTGCCACAATCCGATAAGGAAAAGTGGCAAATGCCCGAAATAGGACAGCAGCAAAGCCAGCGGACTTCCTGTCAATACCAGCAGAAACAGAAGCGCACTGCCCAGTCCTGCTCCGATAGATGTCAGGGTGTCACGCGAAGACATTGGCTACTCCGTGGCCGAGACCGCAAAACAAAGTCTCTTGCCGACTGCCTCAGACCTGGTCTGCGTAGGGCAGCAGCGCCAGGAAACGAGCGCGTTTGATGGCTTTGGAAAGCTCACGCTGTTTCTTGGCCGAAACGGCCGTGATACGGCTCGGAACGATCTTGCCGCGTTCGGAAACGAAACGCTGCAACAGTTTGACATCTTTGTAGTCGATCTTCGGCGCATCCGGACCCGAGAACGGGCAGGTTTTGCGGCGACGGAAAAACAGACGACGTCCAGCCATGATATATCCTCCTCGTTACTCGATTACTGACGCGGGCCGCTGCGGCGGTTGCCACGGCTGCCGCGCTCGTCGCGGTTACGCAGAATGGCAGACTGTTCTTCTTCGAACTCGTCAACCTTTACGGTCATCTGACGCAGGACGTCTTCATTGAAGCGCATCTGGCGTTCATATTCCGCAATCGCGTCCTTGTCGGCTTCGATCTGGAAGAGGGTATAGTGACCCTTGCGGTTTTTCTTGACCCGGTAGGTCAGGGAACGAAGACCCCAGTATTCGGTCTTGGCGACGGTTGCGCCCAGTCCGGTCAGGATTTCGTTCAGCTTTTCGTTCAGGGCTTCGACCTGTGCGGTCGAGAAGTCCTGACGTGCAATATACACGCTCTCGTACTTGCTCATAATTCTCCTAATCACCCCTTGTGGCTTGTCTCTTCCTGACGCGACCGCATGTCGCGCAGGCATAGCCGGGTACGTCCCGGCAAGGAGCCGTGAGCGGGCGAATATACACTTTTCGCCAATTGGTGCAACGTCAAATACCGCGATATTCACACGATTCGACATCCGATCCTTGCAGGCCAGCTTTGCACAATCCTGACAGCGCAATTGGCCTGGATGGATTTGTCACAAAAGCGTTGCACTTTTCTAAGAGCGGCTATGCAAAGCCGGATATTCCCTTGATTTGCAAAGGGTGTGCGAGTAAGCCTTAAGGCCATTCGTCGAACCGGTCGACCTCCCATTCTTGCACGATTTTCCTGCCTTCCCCTCTTAACGACAACAAAAATTGCGGGGCAGGGGACAGCTGTTACTGGGCGCAACGCCGGGATATACTCAGAACGTACATGGTTTGGTGATGGTAGAATCCCAGGTTGAAGGCGCGTCACCCCGGCGCGCGACACTTGTTACATTATGTTTTTTCTCGCTCGTCGTTGGCATTGTTACCGGTTATGGCGCGGTGGCGTTTCGCGCACTGGTCGCCCTTATTCATAATCTGGCGTTTTATGGCACTTTTACGCTTGATTATGATGCCAACATGCTGACGGAGCCCTCGACATGGGGGCCGCTGATTATTCTGGTGCCCGTGATTGGCGGGATGCTGGTGGTTTTTCTGGTTAACAATTTTGCCCCGGAAGCCAAGGGTCACGGTGTTCCCGAAGTGATGCACGCCATTTACTTCAAACAGGGGCGCATTCGCCCGCTGGTGGCGGTGATCAAGTCGATTGCATCCGCGCTGTCGATTGGGACAGGGGCGGCTGTTGGTCGTGAAGGCCCGATCATTCAGATCGGTTCGTCGCTGGGTTCCAGTATCGCACAGCTTCGCAATTTGCCGACAGGCCAGCGCATCACGCTGCTTGCGGCCGGGGCGGGTGCTGGTATTGCGGCAACATTCAATACCCCGCTGGGCGCTGTTTTATTTGCCATCGAACTGATGATGCCGGAAGTGTCGACCCGTACTTTCCTGCCGGTCGTGATTGCGACCGGGGCTGCGACGTATATTGGTCGTATTTCCTTTGGTCTTGCACCGGCCTTTGAAGTGCCGCTGGCGGCCATTCCCCAGGTTTCGGCAATCGATCTTGAAGCACTTATTATATATGTGGTGCTGGGTGTTCTGTGCGGTGTTGCCGCATGGATGCTGATCCGCTCCATGCTGATTACCGACAAGTTTTTCAAGAAACTGCCGGTCAATGACTATGTTCGTCATGCCATTGGTATGCTGTCGGTCGGCATCCTGATGTATGTCCTGCTACTGACAGCAGGCAATTATTACGTCGATGGTGTTGGTTATGGCACCATTCAGGAAATTCTGCGTGGCGGTATGACGACATTGCCGCTGCTGGTGATCCTGTTCTTTGCCAAGATGTATGCCACCTCGGTCAGTATTGGTTCTGGTGCCTCGGGTGGTGTGTTTTCACCATCGCTGTTTATTGGCGCCACGATGGGGGGGGCTGTTGGTGTTATCGGCACCATGATTTTCCCGAATGCGGGGATTAATCCGGCGGAATTTGCCCTGGTGGGTATGGGTGGCGTTGTAGCCGCCGGTACCGGTGCCGCCATGACCGCGATCATCATGATTTTTGAAATGACCCGCGACTATAATATCGTCGTGCCGCTGGTGGTGGCCGTTGCCATCGCGCTGGGTATTCGTCGCATGCTGATCAGCGAAACCATCTATACTTCCAAGCTGGTGTTGCGCGGTTTGCACATTCCCAAGGAACGTCACAGCAACATGTTTATGGTTCATCCCGCTCACGAGGTGATGGATCGTGAACCGATTTTCCTGGATGCCGCCATGCGCGTTTCCGAAGCGGTTGACAGCCTGACGCCGAAACCCAAAGTGGCTTCGATTGTGGTGGTAGCGGGCGATCGAATTGTTGGCGTTTTGCCCGATATTGATCATCTGTTCGCCATTGTTGGGGAACAGGGCAATGACACGCTGTCCGATATTGTTGACGAGGATTTTGTCGTGGTGGTGGATAACACCACATTGTTTGACGTGATCAAGCGCATGCACCGCCGCAATGCACGTTCCGCCGTTGTTGTTCAGCCCTGTCGCGGTTTGCCGCGCCAGTCTGATGTGCGCGGTGTGATTACGAAGTCCCATATTTCGGACAGCGTTGTTTCGAGTATGCAAAACTACCTTGAGTAAGGGCCGTCTCGGCGAGCAGTTGATGTTTGGATCGGCTGTTTGACGTTTCATATATGAAAAGGCAGTAGACAATTTACCCTGTTTACTGCCTTTTTTCTTGCAATCGTGAATTTCTGAGCCACCTTTGTGAACAATCTGGTTTTTCCGGGGTGCATAACGGTGTCCGGCCTTGACAGGACGGTTCGGCGCGTTATCAAGGGGGCCTTTTAAAAATGTCGGGCCGGGTGTTTCGGGCGACATAAACGCAGACAAGGGTGCTATATCCATAATGACACGCGCATTCGTATTCCCCGGTCAGGGGTCGCAGGCTGTTGGTATGGGCAAGGAACTGGCCGATGCCTTTCCTTTGGCTCGCGAAGTGTTTCAGGAAGTTGATGACGCACTTTCCCAGAAGCTCAGTACGCTGATGTTTGAAGGCCCGGAAGGGGATTTGACCCTGACGGAAAACGCCCAGCCCGCCCTGATGGCTGTTAGTCTGGCTGTAACCCGTGTTCTGGAAAAGGAAGGCGGCTTTGCCCTGACCGATAAATGTGAACTGGTTGCCGGGCATTCGCTGGGGGAATATTCCGCCCTTGCCGCGGCCGGAACGTTTAGCATTTCTGATGCCGCCCGTTTGCTTAAAATTCGTGGTCAGGCGATGCAGGCCGCCGTGCCGGTCGGTGTTGGCGCGATGGCTGCCCTTTTGGGCCTGGATTTTGCCGATGCCGCCGCCGTTGCCGAACTGGCCGCCCAGGGTGATGTTTGCACCGCCGCCAATGACAATGCCAATGGGCAGGTTGTTGTTTCGGGGCACAAGGCTGCCGTTGAGCGGGCAATTGAGATTGCCAAGGAAAAGGGCGCCAAGCGCGCTGTTTTGTTGCCGGTTTCCGCACCCTTTCATTGTGCCCTGATGCAGCCTGCCGCCGACCGTATGGCAGAGGCCCTGGCCGAGGTGACGATGAATGCGCCGAAGGTGCCGCTGGTTGCCAACGTGACCGCCACCAAGGTCCAGGATGCTGATGCCATCCGTGATTTGCTGGTTAAACAGGTTTGTGGCACGGTGCGCTGGCGTGAATCCGTGCTTTATATGAAAGAGCAGGGGATTTCCGGTTTGGTCGAAATCGGTGCTGGCAAGGTACTGAGTGGTATGGTCCGCCGAATTGACCGCGATCTTAACGGAACCGCAATTAATGGTCCGGCAGATATAGAAGCCTTTCTGGGCGCGCTGTGAACCGCACCAGTTTAAAAAAGTGACAGGAACGAAACATATGTTTGATCTGACAGGTAAAACCGCACTGGTGACGGGTGCAACCGGTGGCATTGGTGGCGAAATTGCCAAGGTGCTTGCAAGTGCCGGTGCAAAGGTTGCCCTTTCGGGTACGCGGGCAGAACGCCTTGAGGCTGTTGCGGCCGAAATTGGTGAAAATGCCGTTGTGGTGCCGGGCAATCTTTCTGATAGTGCATCGGTCGATGGCCTGATCAAGCAGGCAGAAGAGGCCCTTGGTGGCCAGCTTGACATTCTGGTCAATAATGCGGGTATTACCCGTGATCAGCTGGCCATGCGCCTGAAAGATGAAGACTGGCAGGCGGTGCTGGATGTTAACCTGACGGCGGCCTTCAAGCTGGCGCGCAATTCGCTGCGTGGTATGATGAAGCGTCGTTTTGGCCGGATCATCAACATCACCTCGATTGTGGGTGTGACCGGGAATCCGGGCCAGACCAACTATGCAGCCGCCAAGGCAGGTATGATTGGCTGGTCAAAATCGCTGGCACAGGAAGTCGCCGCGCGTGGAATTACGGTAAACTGTGTGGCACCGGGTTTCATTACCACGGCAATGACCGAAGAATTGGGCGATGCCCAGAAAGAGAAGCTGTTGGGCGCCATTCCTGCCGGTCGTATGGGCGATAGCGCGGAAATTGCCGCAGCAGTTTTGTATCTTGCAAGTCAGGAAGCCGGGTATGTTACTGGCCAGACCTTGCATGTGAATGGCGGAATGGCGATGATTTAACCCGTTGCGGGTTGCTTGCTTTTCTGTTTAAAAGAGGCCGCTATATCAAATAACCGGAACCGGCAATTACGGTTGCCGGTTTCCACGGTCCCGGTTCGCACCGAAAAGGGCGGGCTTTTGGGGCACATTAAACTACTGACAGAGAACCTATTGAAGGATTTAAGCTATGAGTGATGTCGCAGATCGCGTGAAGAAGATCGTTGTCGAGCACCTCGGTGTTGAAGAAGACAAGGTCACGGAAAACGCAAGCTTCATCGACGATCTGGGCGCCGACAGCCTGGATACTGTCGAGCTGGTTATGGCGTTTGAAGAAGAATTCGGCGTTGAAATTCCCGACGATGCCGCTGAAAAAATTCTGACCGTCAAAGACGCGATTGACTTCATCGAAAAGGCAAATGGCTAATCTGGCTATTTGACGCGGGCGCCAGAGGCATCCTCGGGCGCCCTTTTCGTCTTTGCAATTTTCATAAAATAAAGGCGTAAAGCGGGATGAGACGCGTAGTTGTAACCGGTATTGGCGCAGTCACGCCTGTCGCAAACGGTGCCCAGGCGACCTGGCAGGGGCTGCTGAACGGACAATCGGGCATCAAAGCCATCGATCATTTCGATGTGTCTGATATCCCCGCCAAGATTGCGGGTATGGTTCCGCGTGGAACGGGTGCTGGCGAGTTCAATGCCGAAGATCATGTCTCGATCAAAGACATGAAGAAGATGGACGAATTTATCATCTTTGGCATTGCGGCTGCTGATCAGGCGCTTGCTGATTCCGGCTGGGCGCCGGAAGAAGAAGAAGACCGTGAAGCCACCGGTGTCATGATTGGTTCGGGTATTGGCGGTTTGCCGCGTATTGCCGAATCTGCCGGGTTGCTTGCTGAAGGCAAAATTCGCCGTATCAGTCCGTTTTTTATTCCTTCCTGCCTGATTAACCTGGTTTCCGGCCAGGTATCGATCAAGCATGGCCTGAAAGGCCCGAACCATGCGGTTGTTACGGCATGTTCGACGGGCGCACATGCCATTGGCGATGCCTCGCGCCTGATCATGCTGGGCGATGCCGATGTAATGGTTGCCGGTGGTGCCGAAGCCGCCGTATGCCGTTTGGGCATGGCGGGCTTTGCTGCGGCCCGTGCGCTTTCGTCAGGCTATAATGACACGCCGACCGCAGCCTCCCGTCCTTGGGACGAAGGCCGTGACGGATTTGTCATGGGCGAAGGTGCTGGTTGTGTCGTGCTTGAAGAATACGAGCATGCCAAGGCCCGTGGCGCCAAGATTTACGCCGAAGTTGCCGGTTATGGCATGTCAGGGGACGCGTATCACATCACCGCCCCGGCATCGGATGGCAATGGTGGTTTCCGTTCCATGCGCAATGCGCTGCGTAATGCGGGGATCAACCCGGATCAGGTCGATTATGTCAATGCACATGGCACATCGACTCCGCTGGGGGATGAAATCGAACTGGGTGCTGTAAAACGCCTGTTTGGTGATGCCATTAATTCGGTTTCAATGTCCTCGACCAAGTCGGCAACCGGGCATTTGCTGGGTGCTGCTGGCGCGATCGAGGCTGTGTTCTCGATCCTGGCGATCCATGAAGGGGCGGTTCCGCCGACCCTGAACCTGAATAACCCATCCGAGGCCTGCCTTGGGGTTGATCTGGTTCCGCTGGAAGCCAAACAGCGCAAGGTCAATTACGCACTGTCGAATTCGTTCGGCTTCGGGGGCACCAACGCTTCGCTGGTGTTCAAATCGGTCTAACAAGTCAGTAGGGGAACGCATTGCGGCGTTTTCTGCTCTTACTTGGTATGTTATGTATCACCGCCGCGTTCGCTATCGGGGGCGTGGCGGTGTATGTATATATTGCCTATACCTCACCCAGTCGGCTTGCTCAGGGCATTGACATTGTCATCCCGCAAGGGACTGGCGTGCGCCAGATTGGCGCCATCCTGTCGCGTCAGAAAATCGTCTCCGACCCTTTGATTTTTCTGGTTGGTGTACGTGCTGCAGGTCTTGATCATGCGCTGCAGGCGGGGGAATATCATTTTCCAGCCCGTGTCAGCCCCAGGCAGGCCGCGCAAATTCTGGCATCAGGCGAAACCGTCAAGCGGTTTGTCACTATTCCCGAAGGATTGCGCAGCATCGAGATTGTTGATCGGCTTGATCGTGTTGACGGGCTGGTTGGCACCATTGAGACCGTTCCGGATGACGGGACGTTGCTGCCGGAAACCTATCAGTTTTCCTATGGTGATACCAAAGACAGCATCATCAACAGGATGCGGGCAGCCCAGGTGGATTTGCTGGACCGGCTTTGGCCCCAGCGCGACTCAGATTTGCCAATAGAAACACGTCAGCAGGCACTGACCCTGGCATCTATTGTTGAACGCGAGACGGGTATTGCCGCTGAGCGGGCACGGGTTGCCGGTGTTTTTGTCAATCGTTTGCGCAAGAATATGCGTTTGCAATCGGACCCCACTGTTGCCTATGCCGTTAGTCCGAACGTGCCGCTAAACCGTGCGCTGACCCGGACTGATCTGAAATATGAAAGCCCGTATAACACCTATGTTGTTACCGGGCTGCCACCTGCACCCATTACCAACCCCGGGCGCGAGGCGATATACGCAGTACTGCATCCGGCTGAAACGGACGAAGTTTATTTTGTGGCCGACGGTACCGGGGGGCATGCCTTTGCCCGCACCCTGGATGAGCATAATCGCAATGTTGCGCGTTGGCGCAAATTGCGGGCCCAGGACAATGATTAGCGAGAAATTCTTCTGGGCCCGATGGTGATGCGATCATCCGTGGTGGAGTTCTCGGGTGCGCCGCTTTAACCGCTTAACCGTTTAACTGCTTTGTTGGGATGGCTTTTTGGGCAGGCGGGCAGTAACGCGCTCATACAGGGCGGACGGAAGATGTTTCAGCAATCTTGTCGCCATATTCATCTGCCAGGGAAACGCGATCAGGGCCTTGTTTTTGCTTAATCCGCGATCAATGATTTTTGCGGCCTTGTCGGCTTCCATCAGGAAGGGCATTTTAAAGTCATTGGCATCGGTGATGCGGCTTTTGACAAAGCCGGGGCAGACGACATTAACCCGCACACCGGATGATTTCAGGCTGCCGCGCAGGGCTTCGCCATAGACGCGAATGGCGGCTTTGCTGGCACAATAGGCGGGGGCCGTTGGCAGGCCGCGCCATGAGGCCTGGGACGACATAATTGCAATCTGGCCACGACCATCGCGTGTCATCAGTTCGATGGCCGGATCAATGGTGTTTAATACACCTTCGACATTGATTGACAGGATCTCGCGGACTTGATCTGGCGTTTCGCCAAGGCCGCCACTGCCTGCCGAAATACCGGCATTGGCAATGACCAGACTAAGCGGCATGATGCCGTAGCATTTGCTGACATAATCCTGCATGACTTCCGCATCTGTGACGTCAAGAATGTCGGAAAAGACATTGGCGCCGGTGTTACGGCAGTCATTTTCAACCTGTTTCAGGCGCGATTTGTTGCGTCCGCTGATAAACAGGGTTACGCCGGGGCGGGCATAATGCCGTGCCAGTGCCGCGCCAATGCCGGAACTGGCACCTGTGATCAGAATTGCGTTATATTGCAAAGACATGCGAGGACGTGTTCCGCTTCATTAATGTCGCATTTTCTGCGTGTTTAAAACTTGGGCGACCATGACGGATGATTGGGGCATCAATATGAATGTTCGCCGGTCAATTTACGTGTTTTATCGGTGACTTATTCTTGGCGCGATGGCAATGCAGCGTTATAAAACCGAACACAATTTAAAAGGATGAATATCAGCATGACCGTTTCAAGCATGACCGGGTTTGGCCGCGCCGAGGGGGCTGGCGAGGGATTTGCCTGGGTCTGGGAACTTCGCAGTGTGAATGGCAAGGGACTGGATGTTCGCGCCCGCCTGAATGGTGCCGAACGGCTGGAGGCTCCGGTTCGTGATGCGGTTTCAAAGACGTTCAAACGGGGCAATATTGGCGTGACCCTGAATGTGACGCGACCGGGTGAAAATACCAGCTATCGTATTAATCGCGACCTTTTGGCCGATCTGGTCCGCCTTGCCGAGGAATTTGACAGTTCCAGCAAGCTGGGGGCGGGCACCATTGCCGATCTGTTGAATGTGCGGGGTGTGCTGGAAGCGGTTGAGCAAACCGAAGATGACGCCAGCCGTGAGGCCCGAGAAACCGCCATGATGGCAACCCTGGAAGCCGCGATTGCCCAATTGGCCGAAAACCGCGAAGCTGAAGGTGTTAAGCTTCATGAAATGCTGCTGGGTCATATCGAACGGATTGAACAGACGGTGACAAAAGCCGAAAGCTGTGCCGGTGCAAGGGCAGAGGCCATTCGGGCGCGTCTGCAACGCCAGATTGGTGAATTGATGGATGCCGGGCAGTTTGATGCGGATCGTTTGCATCAGGAGGCAGCCCTTTTGGCCACCAAGGTTGATGTGCGCGAAGAGATTGACCGCTTAAAGGCACATATCGCTGCCGCACGCAGCATGATTGGCAAGGGTGGGGCGATTGGCCGCAAGCTTGATTTTCTGTGCCAGGAATTTAACCGCGAGGCCAATACCCTGTGTTCCAAGGCAAATGATATCGAACTGACGAGCTGTGGTATGGATTTGAAGGTGATTATCGACCAGTTGCGCGAACAGGTGCAAAACGTTGAATAACGATTGGCGAAAGGTTTGACCAATGATTGATTCGCATAAGCGCCGGGGCGTCATGCTGGTTTTCTGTGCGCCATCCGGGGCTGGCAAGACCACAATTACACGGCAGCTGCTTGAAAAAGATGATCTGATTTCACTGTCCGTCTCCGCCACGACCCGTTCCGCCCGACCTGGCGAGGAAGAAGGAGTGCATTACTTCTTTAAGTCCGTGGATGGTTTCAAACACATGATCGCGGATGATGAATTGCTCGAATGGGCCGAGGTCTTTGGCAATTATTATGGCACGCCGCGTCAACCGGTCGAGGAAGCCCTTTCCGCCGGGCGTGACGTCCTATTCGACATTGACTGGCAAGGTGCGCGCCAGTTACGCGAAAAAGGCGGTGACGACGTTGTTTCGGTCTTTATTCTGCCGCCATCATCGGCGGAACTTGAACGTCGCCTGCGTGACCGTGGGCAGGATAGCGATGATGTGATCATGAAGCGCATGGCAAAGGCCGGGGCCGAAATCAGCCATTGGGAAGAGTTCGACTATGTTCTGGTCAATGATAACCTTGAACAGTGTCTGGCCTCTGTGGAGCATATTATCGGTGCTGAACGGGTCAAGCGTGAGCGGCAGATGGAACTGAATGCTTTTGTCAAAAAGCTTCTGACCGACTGATCCTGAATTTGCTGTTTGCGATGTTTACCAAGAAAATCCCCCTGATGTCAGTTCAGACACAGGGGGATTTCTTTTTTTTAAAGGCTGTCATAAATCCGGGTGAGCCGGACAAAATCATTTACCGATAGCTCTTCGGCGCGAGCCGTTTCGGCGATGTTTGCCTGTTCCAGAAGGGTGAGAACATCGACATTCAGGCTTTTCAGGCTGGCGCGCAGCATTTTACGCCGCTGACCAAAAGCCGCCTGGGTGACTTTTGCCAGGCTATCAATATTGATATTTTCTCCGCGCTCGGCCTTGGGGATCAGTTGAACAACTGCCGATGTTACCTTGGGCGGCGGGGTAAAGGCGCTGCGATGCACATCAAACAGAATGTCACAGTGACACAAATACTGGCACAACACCGATAACCGGCCATAGGCCTTGGTTTTGGGTTTTGCCACCACACGCTCGGCGACTTCTTTTTGGAACATCAGGGTCAGGCTGGCGAATGCGTCAATTTTTTCCAGCCAGCCGATCAGCAGCAGGGTGCCCACATTATAGGGAAGATTGGCGACAATCTTGCGCGGTGCCGGGCCAAGTGTTGTGACATCCACGTCAAGCGCATCGCCATCAATGACATGCAGGCAACCCGGATAATGGTTGCTGATTTGGGTGAGCACCGGCTGGCACCGCGGGTCACGTTCAATCACGGTCAGGTTTTTGGCACCGTTAAACAAAAGGGCCCGGGTCAGCCCGCCTGGGCCAGGGCCAATTTCGATGACGGTGGCGTTATCCAGCGGGGCTGCGGCGCGGGCGATGCGACCGGTAAGATTCAAATCAAACAAAAAGTTCTGACCGAATTTTTTTTGTGCCGAAAGGCCATGTTCGGCGATAACGTCGCGCAAGGGAGGCAGACCATCATTTGCCAGTTTGATGCCGGGGAGATCTGACGGGGCAGATGAATCAGTCATCTTGGGCATCCATGCTAAGGCGATTATGGGCCATTTGGTCCGCCATTTTCACAGCAGCCATCAGGCTGTCAACACGGGCGATACCTTTACCGGAAATATTGAGTGCGGTGCCGTGATCGGGTGAAGTGCGAATAAAGGGCAGTCCCAGGGTGACATTCACGCCACCGTGGAAATCGAGTGTTTTAACCGGAATAAGTGCCTGATCATGATAGGGACACAGAGCCACGTCATATTCCGCGCGTGCTTCTTCATGAAACATTGTATCGGCGGGAAGGGGGCCGATAACGTTATATCCTTCCTTGAGCAGGCGCGTGATGGCAGGGGCGATGACGGTTTGTTCCTCATGTCCCATTGCGCCATCTTCGCCTGCATGGGGGTTCAGGCCGGCAATGGCAAGACGGGGACGGACCAAGCCAAAATCGCGAGACAGGGTTTTTGCCGTAATGCGCGTTAGATCGACAATCAAGTCGGTCGTCAGGGCCGATTGGACTTGTGACAGCGCAATATGGATGGTCAGGGGCACAACACGCAATTTGCTGTTTGCCAGCATCATGACCGGGATGGTTCCGGGTCCTGCCAATTCAGCCAGGAACTCCGTATGACCGGGATGGCTGAATCCCGCCTGATAAAGCGCGCTTTTTTGAATGGGATTGGTGACAACGGCGGATGCAGCCCCCTTGCGGGTGAGATCAACCGCAGTTTTGATGCTGTCAATGACCATAGGGGCGGTGTCGGCAGCGGCAATACCGGGAATGACTGCTGCGCCATTATCGGCAATTTCAAGGACGGGAAGACCGTTTGCGAAATGATCGCCTGTTTGGCTGATGTCGCCGATTGTTATGATCGGGACATTATAAGCCAGCATATCGGCATATTGTGCAATGATACGGGCCGGGGCAATCAGGCAAAAGGGCAGCATATCGCTGCCCTGATGAGATGATGTTTTGTTGGCACCTTGATATGCCTGCCAGGCTTTCAGGGCGAGTTCCGGCCCGATGCCGCCGGGATCGCCAAGAGTCATTGCCAGAGGTTGTGGCCGTTTGTTTGCCATTGGCAGTCTCGCATGAAGGTTGGGTATCGGTCAGATACGGATATCAATAAAGGCTTCACGACGCAGTTCGCGCAATTTGCGGCGGGCGGCAATTTCAAGCCGTTCCATCAGCAGGCGATTGTGAATGGTATCGCGGTCCGGCAGGGTGCTTTTGACCGTTGAGCCACACAGCATGACAACAAGCGCACCACCATCCACACGAATCACATTCGACGTTTCGCCGTCCTTAAGCTGGCTGACGGCTGCAGCGACTGTGCCAGAAAGCTCCTGTGGTGATATGCCTTTGGTCCGACCGCTCAGATCTGATCCGAGGTCAACCGCGATTTTGGCCATATCTTCGCAGCTTTTGGCAGTATCGCGTGCATTTTGCAAAATGCCGACTTTGGTGCGGATTTCATCATTCGAGGCGTTTTGCGAAATGGGAACATAAAGCTGATAGAGGTCAAGTTTGACGTCGCGGTCAGCATCGGTGTCGCCTTTTGCGCGATCCAGCAGTTTTAAAATGTAGTATCCCCGGACCGTGCGGATGGGCTGGCTGATTTGGCCGGGTTCCATTTTGTTAATGGCATCTTCCAGCGTGCTGTCCATTTCACCGACAGACATCCAGCCAAGGTTACCGCCATTGGCAGCACTGGCATTGGCAGAGAACTGACGGGCAAGACCCTCGAAGCTGGCACCGTTGCGCAGAGCGCCGATGATTTTTTGGGCATTGTCCAGGATCTTGCTTTCTTCCTGCGGGTTATCGATGGGCAGGAAAATTTCCTGAACATTGTTCCGCGGTTTGTCCTGGTTCCGCTTAATACGTTCCAGCACATCGTCAATTTCGCTTTCGGAAATTTCGATGTCACGGCGCATCGAACGCAGGACCTTTTGCCAAGCGATCTGCGGACGCAACTGCTCTTTCAGGCTTTCGAGCGGAATGTTGTTAAGCTGAAGGTAACGTTCCAGCCCGCCCGGTGGCATGCCGGAATTTTGCTCTACTGCTGCAATGGCACGATTCATGTCCTCGTCAGATACGGTATAGCCAAGGCGTTTGGCTTCCTGCATCTGAAGGGTTTCATCAATCAGCTGATGCAGAATTTGCGGGATCATTTCCCGCCGACGTTCGTCTGTGAGCTGGATATTTGATGTTGTGGCGACAAGTTTGAGACGATCAATCAGGTCCACCACGGAAATAGGCTGGTCGTTGACAACGGCTGCCAGACCGATGGTCGACTGGGCACGGGCCTGCCCGCCTGAAAAGGTTAACAGAACAACGCCAAGAAGCATCGCACAAAGCTGGAGCGGTTTGGAAATGTAAGGTCTCATATTCTGTTAAAGTCCTGCTTGCGAGGCAAATTCGCCCAATGTCTTGAAGACGAGACGGAACATGATTTCGTCAGACTGTCCAAGATCCTGATCCTGATAGAATGTCCGACGCACACGTCCGTCAAAGATAAAGCACTCGTCTTCGTACTGAAACCCGATACCGTATTCAAGAGGGGAGCTGTTGCGATCCATGTCAAAGCGGCCATAGCCATTGCCTGACCAGTGATCGTCGAATCGGCGTTTTACGTTGAAATAAAATTCTTCGCGGTCGTTGAATTCTTCTGAACCGGCATTTTCCGAGAGCTGCAGATAACTGAGGTCGAGGTGAATAATCTTCTCATCCCCCACACTTGCAGAAACCTGGTTACGGCGTGATGAAAAGTCATCGCTGTCGAGACGGAAACGGTAGGTAAGATCGACATATTGGTTCGGGGCAACCGTAAGGCGGCCAACATAATCGGAAAAATGTTTGTCCAGACCGGAGCCTTCAGCGAAGGTGTTATTATCTTCCATGCGGTAGCTTTGACCAAACAGCGCATTGGTATAACCGCCATTTTGCCCGTAAACACCCCATTCCAGACCATAACTTGCACGAAGGCCATCTTCGACTTTGTCCAGCCCGCCATAGCGATCGTGGGAGAACAGGTTGATGTCGTCAAATTCAAATGATTGAGAATCTTCGTTCGGAATTTCCGAGGGATTACCGCCATTGGGAGACCAAGCGACCATCGCAATTGGTTTGATCACCTGATGATAACCACCTTCATCGCGGACAAAGGGCATGTTCCAGTCGATCGCGGCAAGCGGCACCGTTCGCCCGGCATAGCCGGTATAATCGGATTGCCCGCTACGTGCGACATTGTTAACCAGATAACTGTCGCCACGCATGGAAAGCGTGATTTTGGTAACATCACCATAATCACCAATGTGCGGCAGTTCCCAGCCGACTTTACCCGACAGACGATTGGAATCCGCCCCCGTGCGCCGCGAAAGCGACAGGGCATCCAGATCCAGTGTGGTATAGGCACCCATCGCATCGGGCGAAGTGCGGGCATGATATTGGGCATGCGGAAGGACCAGCGGGCTGGTTGCGCGGTTGTCTTCCTCTTTCAGGCCCTGAAAATAATACCCGTCGATACGTCCATAATTTTGCGCTGTGAAATGTTCGCTAAACAAATTGGACGTCAGAACCGAGGGGGAACCGAAACCATAACGCGACATGTAGGTTTTGCTCGATGCCTGTTCTGCATCAAAGCCCCAGCGCCAGTTTTTATCGATATCAAAACGACCGCTCGCATCGATATGGCCCTGCCAGCCATCATCACCACCATCGGTGAGACTGTCGACAATACTCAGGTTGCCTGTATCAAATTTGCGCCGGTAATCGGATGACAGAACCGCGCCTTTTTTTGCGGTGATGATGGGCGTCACCGTAAGATCACTGGACTTATCAATGACCCAGTAATACGGCAATTCAAAACGCGGCCCGACATAGCTCGTGCTGCCAAAAGAGGGCGCAAGGAAGCCCGAACGACGTTTTACCGTCGGGTCCGGGTGGCTGAAATAGGGGCTGTAGAGAATAGGAATGCCCTCGAATTCCAGGCGAGCATCTTTGTATTCAATGCTTTGACCTTTTTGGTCATGTATCACGCGCGCTGCCTTGATCCGCCAAAGGGGCGGTTCATCAGGGTTGTCCTTGCACACGTTACAGGGCGAATAAACCGCCTTTGCCAGTTCTGTATAGTTGCCGGCACTGCGGCGCGCACCAACACCCGCAAGGCGGGTGTGATCGTCCAAAAGAACGTAAATATCCTTGATAATGCCTTCTTTGAAATCGCCGGTCAGTTCGATGTAGTTGGCAAACAATACTTCGCCGGTCGGTTGCAGCATCTTGACATTGCCCGACGCCGAAACGATGTCCTTGGTCATGTCATAGCTGACCGTATCGGCCATCAAAACCTGATTATCGCGCGAAATTTCGACATTGCCACGCGCGGTAACGGTTTTCAGATCGTCGCTATAGTCGACTTCATCGGCAGAAAACAGCAACGGATTTTCCTTTTGGTCCGCATCTTTGCTGTTACCGCCATCAGGCGTTTGGGCATTTACGCTTGGTTTGTTTGCGTCTGTTCCCTGCGCATAAGAGATCGCTGGTGCCGCTATCGTCGCGAAGCCCCCGATCATACCCCATACAGCCAATGCTTTCAGACTTCCCCCTGACAAGTCCGCCATCTAGTTAGCCATCCTCCAGATGTAACAGTGTCGATATTCCCAGCAATGCGGAAATACCGGCTGGTGCCCAAGCTGCCAGTGTTGGGGGTAATCCCCCCGAAACACCCAGTGCAGAAGCGACGTCGGTAAAGAAATACAACAGAAAACCCGTGGTAACACCACCACCGATAACAAGAGAAACCCTGCGGCGTCGAGAAAATTTAAGACAAAATGCCGCCGCAATGAGAACCATTGCACATAAAAGTAACGGTCTTGATAACAGGCTGTTGAAGTGAATGAGGTGCCGTCTTGCGTTAAATCCTGCGTGTTCCAGCAGGTTGATGAAAGGTTTGAGGTCCCAGAACGACATTGTATCCGGGGAGGCAAAACTGTCCTGGATTTTGCGCACCGTCAGATTGGTCGGCAATTCCAGGTCTTTGGAAAAAGTACTTTTTTGACCGGGCGTGAAGCTCCAGGCGTCGTAAAAATGCCAAAGACCCGGCGCCAGAACTGCTCGGGCAGCATCGATCCGCGAAGTGAAATCGTCCAGATTTTCAAAGCGGAATACCGTGACATTGCGAAGATCAATGCGGTTTTCCTGCTGTGAATGGATGGAGCGGGCATAGATAACGGCCTGTCCGTTCTGGGTGCCCTGACGCAACCATAAGCCACTGGAGGACAGGTTCATGACACTCGAAACACCCTTGAGGTAACGGGAATCGAGTTTTTCATATTTTTGCAGCAGGATCGAGGAAAGCGGATTGAGGGCCGTGATCTGAATGGTGCCAAGCAAAAAGGCGCAAAGAAGCGGCGGCAATAAAAACTGCCAGGCAGAAACACCGGCCGCACGGGTGACAACCAGTTCCTGGTTTCCCGTAAGTTTCCAGAAAGAATACATCGACCCAAACAGCACCCCAAAGGGCAGAACTTTTTCCGTCATGAACGGGATGCGGGCCAGCGCCATCTGAATGACGATACCAATCGTTGCATCCGGTCGGGTGCTTGCGCGGCGCAAAAGTTCGATCAGGTCGCCGATAAAAATAAGTCCCACCAGCAGAACCAGAATGGCAAGGATCGAAAACAGGACATGCCGCCCGAAATACCAGGTCAGAAGCGGAGAGATCCTCATGGGGCGGATCCTTCTTCCTGACTGTTTTTGCCTGCCTTACGGGCCAGAGTGATTTTCGGCCCACGCAAGGTCCAGTACATTCCGCCAACAATGGGGATTAAAACGTTAAGGTACATAAGCACAATGAAGGCAGGGTTTTTCGCCGCAAGATTTTTAAGCGCGATTGCCGCCGCCTCGCTGCCGATCATGAGCGCGATGGCGATTAAAAGGCGGGAATGCTGGGTACGGCGTGAAAAGCTGCCTGAAACCAGAACGGCCAGTGCCAGCGCGGCGAAGCCCACAGCATAAAGTGGCGAAATCAGCCTTTCATGCCCTTCGGCGCGGTATTTGCGAATATCCTGTGGCTGAATGTCGGGGGGATCAGCGGTAAGCAGGTTGCTGACACTGCGTTCGCGGGCCTCAAGATACCGAAGGGATGGATCGTTCACGTCCTCGGCAATATCAACCGCATATCGATCAAAATACAGGATCGACATGGTGCCGTCCTGGATGTTCACTTCCTGCCGATTGCCATCGAGCAGCACAATGCGCGGCCCCTTGTCGGTCCGAATAAGCGCACCATGTTTTGCCATCATGGTGCTTTGTGCTTTGGGATTGCGGGCATCATGAACCAAAATGCCCATCAGCTCATTATCCTGCCCGACTTCGCGTACATAGATCGTCAATCCGTCAATATCGGTGAAGCTGCCTTCTTGCAACAGGACCGACGAATAGTCGTTCCGGATGGTGTATTGCAGTTGCTTGAATTGACGATAGCTGTAGGGGAGATAATAGAGTGTTAAGAAATATCCTACAGCCGCTACACCAACCGACAGGATAATTGCCGGTTTTGCCAGTGCCCATTGGCTTAAGCCGGCAGATCGCATCACGATCAGTTCGCGGTCCTGGATCAGCTTGTTATAGGTGAATACCACCACGAAAAACAAAGCGATCGGCAAAATGATCGTGAGGAAACTTGGCAGTAGCAGGGAGGTCAAATGCAAAAAGACCGAAATCGACAGACCCCGGTTCACAATCATTTCCACGAAACGCAGGCTTTGTGACAGCCAGATGACACAGAGCAGGCCCAGTGTCACAAAAACCATCATGATAAGCTGCTGTTTGAGCATATATCGGGTCAAGCGATTCATCGGGCGGATTATAGAGAAGCCGATAAAAACAGAAACAGGAAATTAGCCGAAAATTTCCGTATTTTTTCGTATTCGCCAAATTGAAGGCTTGCCAATGGAAATTGGCTTGTTTTCCAGCGTATTATCGACTGTAAATTCCCCCTGAAACAGGAGGCCCGCCGTGGTGCATTGCGGATTTTCACCCGCAACGGCAAATGGCGGGCCTGATGCTGCATGCCCGTTAGTCGGTTGCAAAGCCGGTTTCAATTTCTGTCAAAACGTTATCGGCGTGGGGAATGATGCCGGGGGTGAGGGCATGACGGATTTGGACCTGCAGCATTTCGCATTCCGGCAAAATCTGGCTGAGATAGAACGCAACAGATGCACGCTTGCGGTTGGTAAAAGCAACTGAAAATGTGTGATTGCCATTTTCAAGTGCTGTGCCAGACCTGAGCATCAACCAGCCACCACAAACAATGGCAAAAAGCCGCAAAAACGGGCTTGCCGCTGTTTGGGCGCGGACAGGGTCATCCGCACATTGATCCAGGATCAACTGGATAGAGGTTTTGAGATGCTCAAGTGCTGTATTGAGGGTGCGGGCATCGGCAGTATCATCGATATAGGCCTCGATTGTGTCGATCAGCTCGAAGGCGGTGGTGCCTTTATCGCGCAACAGCTTGCGCCCGATCAGGTCCATTGCCTGAATGCCGTTGGTGCCCTCATAGATGGGCGCAATGCGGGCATCGCGCAAATGCTGGGCCGCCCCGGTTTCCTCGATAAAGCCCATGCCGCCATGCACCTGAATGCCCAACGAGGCATTTTCCACACCAAGATCGGTTGCCCAGGCCTTGATCATGGGGATCAGAAGGTCAGCCCGCGCCTGTGCCTTGCGCGATGTGCTGTCATCATGATGATGATGCGCAATGTCGAGCTGGTTGGCCGCATAAAGTGCCATAATACGGGCGGCCTCGGTGCTGGCCCGCATGCGAAGCAGCATGCGTGCAATATCGGGATGATGCAGGATGGGGCAGGGGGTGCCTGTGGTGTCGCGCCCCTGAATGCGGGTTTTGGCATAATCCAGTGCCTGCTGATAGGCGCGTTCACCAATGGCAATGCCTTGTTGGCCTACGGCAAGGCGGGCATTGTTCATCATGGTGAACATGGCAGCAAGACCCTGGCCTTCTTCGCCAACAAGATAACCAACAGCACCGTCTTGGTCGCCAAACGATAAAACGGCGGTGGGGCTGGCGTGAATGCCCAGCTTATGTTCCAGCGAAACGACATGCACATCGTTGCGTTCACCAATCGTGCCGTTTTCAGCTGTTAAAAACTTGGGCACGATAAACAGTGAAATACCTTTGACACCAGCTGGTGCATCGGGTGTGCGCGCCAAAACCAGATGAACGATATTTTCGGTCAGATCATGATCGCCATATGTGATGAATATTTTTTGCCCGCGAATACGCCAGTTGCCGGTGCCATCGGGCTCCGCACGGGTGCGTATTTGCGCAAGGTCAGAACCGGCCTGGGGTTCGGTCAGGTTCATGGTGCCTGTCCATTCGCCGGAAATCAGTCGGGTCAGATAAAGCTCTTTTTGGGCAGGCGAACCATGTGTGGTCAGAAGTTCAATCGCACCGGCTGTGAGCATCGGGCACAGGGCAAAGGCCATATTGGCGGAATGCCAAAATTCGGCAACGGCAGCCCCGACAACAAGCGGCAATCCCATGCCGCCATGATCGGGATCGGCTGAAATACCCTGCCAGCCGCCTTCCTGGAACAGTTGATAGGCGTTTTGCCAGCCATCTGGTGTTTTAACAGTGCCATCGGGTTGCAAATGCGCACCCTGTTTGTCACCCGTTCTGTTTAATGGCGCAAGATGACTTGCTGCCAGTTTGCCTGCTTCATCCAGAATGGCATCAATGGTTTCGGGTGTAGCATCGGCAAAGGCCGGAATGCCGGCAATATGATCCAAGCCGATGACATGACGGAGGATGAACCGTATATCATCAATGGGTGGCGAATAGTCGGTCATGAATTATGACGTCTCCCTAGTAAACAGTGAGGCGCCCGCTCGGATGTGCCGCGATCTTTTGCCGGGCATCATTTGTTCCAGACAGCATAATCAAGCTTATGCCGGAATTCGAGTCCATATTGTCGCAGGATGATCAATCCCGTTAATTTACCGGACTGTATTTGCCAAGGCCGATTTATTTTTTGTTGTGGCAGGCCTATATATTGTCTTGCCGTAATTGGGATATATCTGTTCTTGAGATGAAGTCCCGGAAATTTTGCCTTTTGGGGCGCGTTTGTGCGGTAAAGAATATAACGCCTGATACTATGTAAACTTGATGACAAGGAGCCTGCGGTGCTGCGGAAGGGAATTTTACCAATTGTTTTCGGAATAATCATTGCCTTTGCCGGAACACGATTGGTGGCCTGTGCCGGACCCGTTTGGGCCGATCAGGACGAACAGCGTTTCCTCGATGCCTACCGTGGTTATGTTGATCCGAATGCCACCGATGATCAACTTGATCGGGCTGACAGCCTGTATGTTGAAGCCTTGCAGGTTTTGCGTGAAACCTATGTTTTTGATGTCGATACCAAAAAGTTTGTTGATGATTCCATCGCGGATTTGCCCAAGCTGGAACTAAAGGACAAGTCACCCGAAAATGTTGTCGGCGAGGTGCTGGATCATAGTTTGCACGACCTCGACCCGCATAGCGCCTATATGTCGGAAGATATGTTCAAGCGCCTGCAGGAAAGTACCGAAGGCAGCTTTGCCGGTGTCGGGATTGTTATCGCGCAGGACGAAGACAAACAAATTCGCATTGTTTCGCCGATTGACGACACTCCCGCTGCCCGTGCCGGTTTGCAACCCAATGATCGTATTACCTCGATTGACGATCACGAGATGAAAGGCCAGCCGATATCGGAAGCCGTGCGTTTGATGCGCGGACGGGTGGGAGAGCCGGTGCGCCTTGGTATTTTGCGTAAGGACAAAAATTTTGATGTCGTCATTCGCCGGGCCAAAATTGAGGTGCCGTCCGTTACCGCTGCGATCATTGATCATGACATTCCCTATATCCGGGTTTCCCGGTTTGATGCCAATACCCTGGAACAGACCCGGGATTATTTGAAAGAATTGACCAAAACCGTCGCCAATCCGCGCGGCATTATCGTTGATTTGCGGCGCAACCCGGGTGGATTGCTTGATTCGGCCGCCGACATTGCCGATCAGTTTTTGTCAAAAGGCCTGATCGTTGCCACCGAAGGCCGGGGCGAACGCAAAATGCGCACATATGAAGCCGATCGTGGCAGCTTTTTTGCCGGTGTTCCGATGGTGATCCTGCTGGATCGCGGGTCTGCTTCGGGGGCTGAATTGATGGCGGCGGCTTTGCGTGAAAATGGCCGTGGTATTATCATTGGCGAACGGTCGTTTGGCAAAGGCTCCATGCAGCGTATCATGCCGCTTTCGGGCGGTGGCGGTGTTAAAATCACCACAGGTTATTATACCACCCCGGAAGATCACATCGTTCAGGGCAATGGTGTTGTGCCCGACATCGAGGTGAAGCTGAAGGATGCCGAGGAGTTTGATCGCGAGATTGATCTTGCTCACGCCCTGCCGCCGCGCCGTCGTGACCCGCGCAAAACTATAACGTCGGTTGATGCGGATAAATGTGCCGCCTCTATTGAAATAGACCGTCTTGGTAAGGATGGCGTGAAGGCCGAGGATCAGGCCCCCAATCCGCAAACTGACGAGATTGCACCTGATGCCGGTGATCAGGCCCAAAACGGCGATGCCCCACATGACGAGGTTTTGGAATGTGCCGTTGGCTATTTCAATAACGGGATGCTGGCGCAATATCGCAGTCAGGTTGAACCGTTATTGCGTGCGGGCTTGTAATTACCTTCGTTGAAGGCCTGTTTGGGCCAGTTATAATGATGGTAATAAAAATGGCGGCATCTCAGGGTGCCGCCATTTTCAATAGATGCGTTGGAAAATCAGTCGTTTGCCAGAAGGTGGATCAGGCTGGATGTATCCCAGCGATTGCCGCCACGTCCCTGAACCTGAGCGTAGAACTGGTCAACAAGCGCCGTTACCGGCAGACGAGCACCATTGCGACCAGCTTCCTCCAGGCAAATGCCCAGATCCTTGCGCATCCAGTCCACGGCAAAACCAAAATCGAATTTGCCATCCACCATCGTCTGGCCGCGATTTTCCATTTGCCAGCTACCAGCAGCCCCTTTGGAAATCACATCAATGACCTTGGTCATATCAAGGCCGGCCTTGTTGCCAAAATTCATGGCTTCCGACAGCCCCTGAACCAGCCCGGCAATGCAAATCTGGTTGACCATTTTGGTCAACTGGCCGCTGCCGCTTTCGCCCAGTAACTGGCAGGAGCGGGCAAAGGCATCAATGACGGGGGATGCTTTGTCAAACGCCTCCTGATCGCCGCCACACATCACGGTCAAAACGCCGTTTTCGGCCCCGGCCTGCCCACCGGAAACCGGCGCATCAATAAAGGAAACGCCCTGTTTGACGGCGGTTTCATAAAGTTCGCGGGCAACATTTGCTGATGCGGTGGTGTTATCAATCAGGATGCTGCCAGCAGCCATGCCCGCTAATGCACCATTGGGGCCGGTGATGACACTGCGTAAATCATCATCATTGCCAACGCAGCAAAAAACAAAATCCGCGCCTTCGGCGGCCTTTGCCGGTGTTTCGGCAAAATTTCCGCCAAACTCTGCGGCCCATTTTTCGGCTTTGCTGGCGGTACGATTATAAACGGTAACACTGTGCCCGGCTTTTTGAAGATGTCCGGCCATCGGATATCCCATCACGCCAAGCCCGATAAATGCACATTTGGCCATGCGGCGGCCTCCCATTTTGTGGTTTTTCCTGTGCCTTATAAAGGCTGTGGGCGGCGGGCTTGTCAATTGGTGGCGCAAAACTTCGTCAGATCTGCGGGCCGGGAGGGGTTTGTACGGGCGAAGTCGCGAAAGGCGCGCGGGGAAAACATTGCGTTGTGTCGCGCGTGATTTTGGACGGTTTGCAAGGGCGGATGGCGCGTTTTGGGAAAGACCAAAACGCGCCAGATCGCGCCGCCGTTATTCGTCGATCCCCAGTTCCTGATCAACACTGCGAATGATGCGCGGATCGTATTGCAGCAGATCGGGCAGTTTGCCCTGATAGTCAAATTGCGACAGGAAATAACGAATGGCATTGATGCGAGCACGTTTTTTGTCGTCAGATTTGACAATCACCCACGGGCAGGCCTGGGTAGAGGTGGCGTAAAACATTTCTTCCTTGGCCTCGGTATATTCGTCCCACAGATTTTGCGAGGCCAAATCAACCGGGCTGAGTTTCCATTGTTTTAGCGGGTCTTCCTGGCGTTGGGCGAAACGACGTGCCTGTTCGTCCTTGCTGACGGAAAAATAGAATTTGGTCATTGAAATGTGGGAGCGCAGCAACATCCGTTCGAGCTCGGGAACGGATTGCAGAAATTCGCTAACTTCAAAACGGGTGCAAAAGCCCATCACCCGCTCCACCATTGCCCGGTTGTACCATGACCGGTCAAACAGCACGATTTCACCACCGGATGGCAGATGTTCCATATAACGCTGGAAATACCATTGGGTGACTTCGCGATCATTGGGTTTATCAAGCGCAACCACCCGCGCACCACGCGGATTGAGATGTTCGGTAAAGCGTTTGATGGTGCCGCCTTTGCCTGCTGCATCGCGGCCTTCAAAAATGATCAGGGCCTTGACCTTTTCACTTTTGACCCAGTTCTGAAATTTCAGAAGCTCGATATGCAGCGGGGCAATAAGTTCAAGATATTGTTTGGTCTTGATTTTTTTTAACGGTTCATCGGGGGTATCGGGTAGGTCGGCCGGAATGCTGACCTGTTTGTGAATGATATGGGTTGCCCGTTTGGCGACAGCGGCAGCCTCTTTTTCGGTTTTCATCGTGTCTTTGTGCGCCATTTCGACATCGTTTTGTCGTTTGGTGGCAGCATCGCTGGTATGTTTGTCTTTATTATGATGATGGTGATGATGCGTTCCATCGCCATCATCCACGCGCTCCATGGTCAGGCTTTCGGAATCCAGCAGCATATGGTCGCGGGTTTCACTATCAAGGCCCTGCAGGTCGGGATGGCGGTTGGCATGGCTGCGACTGTGCTGGGTTTTGTGAACCGCATCGTCAAGAACCGGGGTGTCGTCGTTTTTCTTGTCAGAGGTTGTTTTCTTTGAAGCCGGTTTCTGCTTTTTGGCCATGTCTGATCCTTTCCGGGGCAAGGCGGCGGGGATGGTCCACCGTCGAACGCAATTTCCAGAAAACAGGATACGTATTCTTTTCAATTGGTCGCAAGCAGACAGATCAATTTTTCAAATGAAAGTTCCAATGGGCCGGTTTTTCGGGAGTATGATGAAAGTCGCGCCGCGAAAGACCGATATCTGCCAATTGGCGGTCACTCAGGATGCGAACATCAAGGCGCTGTTTGCGGCGTGTCGTGAGGCGGTACGCAAGGGCGTCAAAGAAACGGTTGATGGCATCCAGAAAGCGGTTTGGCACCTGCGCTGCCATGTCATGCAGCCCAACGATGATGATGTTGCGTGTCCGGTTGCTGCTTTTTATGGAATTGGCCGGAAGCGTGCAGGGGACAGGCGTTTTAGGGCACAGTTCGCTAGTCTGGCTAATGGGGTTTGGAAAAGGCATCTTGGTCAACTCCGTCCCGTAATACGGGGATATGGCTGTTATCATGTGCGTTGCACAGAGTTTTTGTCCAGAAAATGCCCAATGACAAACCATATATTCTCGGTTTATATATTAGCCAGACTAATGGTTTTGCGGCAGGCCCTTGCCAGGACAAGGGCCCGTTTGGCCGCCAGTAATTTTTCTTGGGGGGCAAATGCGATTACCGCCATTGCAGGCCTTGCGTGCGTTTGATGCCGCCGCCCGGCATTTGAATTTTACCCGTGCTGCCGAGGAACTTTTTGTCACCCAGGGGGCGGTGAGCCAGCAGATCAGGCAGCTTGAGGAATATCTGGGGTTTCGCCTGTTTTTTCGCCTGCCACGCCGCTTGCAACTGACCGATGAAGGCGAGCGCCTGGCGCGTGCCACCAGCGAGGGGTTTACCCGCATTGCCAGCGAGATCGAAAGTCTGCTTGCCGTTGAGGAAGCTGGCGTGGTGACGGTAAGTGTGCTGCAGTCCTTTGCGGTAAAATGGCTGATCCCGCGACTGGGCTATTTTAGAAACGAGCATCCCGATATTGATGTGCGCATCCATGCTGATGACCGGCTGGTGGATTTTCGCCGTGAAGGTATTGATTTGGCGGTTCGCTTCGGGCGCGGGCGCTACCCGAACCTGTATGTTGAACGATTGATGTGCGACGAGATTTTTCCGGTGTGCAGCCCGGAATATCTGGCTTCAAGCCCGCCTTTGCGCGAACCACGGGATATTGCCGCCCATCGATTGCTGCATGATGCCACATCCGATGATCATAAAACCAGTGCGGCGGATTGGCAGTTTTGGTTGGACGGTGTGGGCGTAACCGGCATTGATTTGCGCCGGGGCCTGCGGTTTAACAGTGGGGATATGGTTATTCAGGCGGCCCTGGTGGGGCAGGGTATTGGCGTTGCCCGTACATCGCTAGCTGCGCAAGATTTGAAGGCAGGGCTTCTGGTACGGCCCTTTTCGCAAAAAGTGGCCTCAAACTATGCCTACTATGTGACCTGCCCGGAAGAAAACCTGAATCGCCCGCGTGTGTTGGCTTTTATTCGCTGGCTGAAAAAGGAAGTGGCCATCACCCTGAAAGATATCGAGGAAAATCAGCCCGCGATTGCATTTGGGGCGCAGGATAGACGTTAGTTACAGCCCGTGCGAAAGGCGTTGGGCTTAAATCAGGCCCAAATCGCGCAGTTCCATTGCCATGTCTTCGGGCAGGGCATCATCCGTGCCACTGCTTTTGGCATCGGGCGGGGTTTTGTCCTCGGCCAGATAGCGCCAGCCCTGAAAGGCACGAAACGGGTAGGCCGCCGTTTCAATCAGGTCCGGGTCCAGCACGATGCGGCAATGTTTGATCCCGGCCTCGTCGGTGAATTCTTCCAGGTCAATCACGCGCTGACGGCAGCGAATTGCACCTTTGATCACCCAGTAAATAGAGCCACCCTCCAGAACGTCGTCGCGTCGTTTCGGAGTCATGCGGGTGGTGTGATAAATGCGGCCATAAGTCTGGCGCATATATTCCTGCCACTGGCGCAGTGTTTCCGGGCTTTCGGTGCCGACACTCAATTTGATCAGGTTCTGGGGCATGGGTGCAATCTGTTGATGGGGCTTCATGTGCACTAGCCGAGGGAATGCGGAGCGTCAAGGTTGCTATTATTAACATTAAAAATTTGTTATTCATGGTATTTAACAAAAAAACTTGACAAATATAATGCAATAGGCCAAATTCTACACAATAAAAGCCCGGTTCCGCGCGGGCACCCATGAGAGATTTACTGTCTGAGAGAACCCAATGTCCTTGCAAGTTGTTACGGCAAACCGGCTTGATGATGGCCTCGCGGTGTTTATGACCGCTGATGAGGGCTGGAGCACCGACATCCGACAGGCTGTTTGCGCCGAGGATGCAGAGCAGGCCGAAGCCCTGCTGGCGCGGGCAAACACCGAAAAACAGCAAATTACGGTTGTTGGACCGTATTTGATTGATGTTGCCCATGAGGATGGTGTGCTGGCACCAACCAAATACCGCGAAGTTCTGCGGACTTTGGGGCCAAGCGTTCGGACTGATCTTGGTTATCAGGCGGGATAAGGAGGATACATTATGTATCGTTATGATGATTTTGACCGCCAGCTTGTTGCGGAACGTACCGCACAGTTTCGCGACCAGGTAGCCCGCCGTTTGTCCGGTGAGTTGACCGAAGACCAGTTCAAGCCGCTGCGTTTGATGAATGGTGTTTATTTGCAGCTTCATGCCTATATGCTGCGCATTGCCGTGCCCTATGGTACCATGAATGGCGACCAGATGCGCAAGCTGGGTTATATCGCGCGGACTTATGACAAGGGTTATGGGCATTTTACCACGCGCCAGAACATCCAGTTCAACTGGCCGAAGCTGAATGAAATTCCCGATGCGCTTGATGATCTGGCGACGGTGGAGATGCACGCCATTCAGACGTCTGGCAATTGTATTCGTAACACGACGACTGATCAGTATGCCGGTGCCGCGGCTGACGAGATCGAAGATCCGCGCCCCTATTGCGAACTGATCCGTCAGTGGTCCACCTTCCACCCGGAATTTACCTATCTGCCGCGCAAATTCAAAATTGCCGTGACCGGGTCGCCCAATGACCGTGCTGCCGTTCGAGTGCACGATATTGGCCTGCGGATGCACAAAAATGACGCCGGTGAAATCGGGTTCGAGGTGATTGTCGGCGGTGGTCTTGGCCGCACACCTTTTGTGGGTAAAACCATTCGCGATTTTATTGGCAAGAATGACCTGTTCTCGTATCTGGAAGCCATTTTGCGGGTGTATAACCGCTTTGGCCGCCGGGATAACAAATACAAGGCGCGTATCAAAATTCTGGTTCACGAGGTGGGTGTTAAGGAAATCAGCCGCCTGGTGGAAGAGGAATGGGCGAAAATCAAAGACGGTTCGCTGCGTGTTGGCGATGATGAGATTGCGCAATATGTTGCACAATTCGCCCCGCCTGCCTTTGAAGAATTGCAGGATAATGACCCGGAATTTGAACGCCGCAAGCAGGCCCACCCGGATTTTGCCGCCTGGGTGCGTTCCAATGTGATTGCGCATAAGCAGCCCGGTTATGCCATTGCCAATATTTCGCTAAAACCGATTGGCGGTATTCCCGGTGATGCTACAGCCGATCAGATGGAACTGGTGGGTGACCTTGCCGATCAGTACAGCTTTGGTGATGTGCGTGTAACTCACGAACAAAACCTTGTTTTGCCACATGTTAAAAAGGCTCAACTTTTTGCCTTGTGGGCGGAACTGAAAAATGCGGGTCTGGCAACGGCCAATCTCGGTTTTGTGACCGATATTATTGCCTGCCCGGGGCTGGATTATTGCGCGCTGGCAACAGCACGTTCCATTCCGTTGTCGCAGCGTATTTCCGAACGTTTTGGCGACCTTGACCGCCAGTATGATATTGGCGAGCTCAAGATCAAGATTTCGGGCTGCATTAATGCCTGCGGTCATCACCATGTCGGGCATATCGGTATTCTGGGCCTCGATAAGCGCGGCAAGGAGTTTTACCAGATCACGCTGGGTGGTGACGCCAGCCAGGATGCCTCGATTGGTAAAATCGCCGGGGCCGGTTTCTCGGAAGCCGAAGTGGTCGATGCCATTGAATCGCTGATTACGCGCTATATCGACATTCGCACTGTGGGCGAACGTTTCATTGATACCTATCGCCGTGTTGGCATGGACCCGTTCAAGGAGGTGCTTTATGGCGATCGTTAAAAATGACACCGTGATTGATAATGAATGGGTCACGCTTGATGACGAGGCGCAGGTTCCGGAAGGCGGCGAGAACATTCTGGTCAGCCTGAATCGCTTTAACGCGGAACGTGATGCCCTGATTGCGCGTAATGGCAGGTTGGGTGTTCTGCTGGTGCCCGGTGATGCACCTGAGGAACTGGCTGATCATGTCAACCGTCTATCGTTGATTGCGGTGAAATTTCCGGCCTACACGGATGGACGTGGATATTCTTATGCACGTATTTTGCGCGAACGTTATCGTTATCAGGGCGAGTTGCGTGCTGTTGGCGATGTGCTGCGTGATCAGATTCTGAATATGCACCGTTGCGGCTTTGATGCTTATGATCTGGCCGATATGCCCGATAAGGCGCTTGAAAAGGTGCGGGCTGCTTTGCGGGATATGACGGTTTATTATCAGCCAACTGGTGATGGCCGGGCGACCGCGGGTTCCCTGCGGGAACGGCGGCGGGCGGTTCTTGATTCTGGCGGCTCTTGACGTCGTTTGCAAAATGAATGTGGTTGCAAAAGGGTGCCCTATTTTCTGAGGCACCCTTTTTTTACCTGGTATCAAGGTATACTGGGTCTGTTTGTGTCCTTTTGGCGTGCTGAAGGGCGACTCGTCGCAGGTTGCTAAGGAAGAAAGGTAGCTTCTGACCGCAGTGTTTATACCTTTTGGTTCTTTTTTGTCCCAGCCCTCTCTCTCAGGAATAGGAGGCTAGCTATTCTTGCGGACGAGAATGTCGCGTAATTTTTGCTCCCTGGTGTGGGGAGGTTTGATGCTGGCGATGAAATCGGACAGAATTGATCACATCACTGTTACAGGCGATGCTGCGCGGTGGCTTAAGGATATTTCGGCAGGTTATAATGTTGCAGCCCGCATTAGGAATTGGAGGTTTCTAATAGCATCTTTCCGTTCGGCGGTTTCCTGTGCCTCTGTCATTTGGTAGCCAAGCGAGATAATCTGGGAAATTTGTTGGGTGGTCCAATCCGGATTGTGTTTTTGGCGAAAATTTTCAAGCTCTTCGATGATGTTTTTCAAAAGGTCCGGATCAAGTGTGAGAGGGGACCTTTCCGCGTTACTCGATGTCATATTGCCTTTTCCCGTCAACAGCCATGTGCCGTCTATTCCGTTTTCGACAAGCATGGTCAACGATGTGGCGCGTGGTTCGTTTTTGTCCAGCTCATATCTTTCCCATGACTTTCGTGTCAATCCGGCCAGCTCGGCAGCTTGAGATGTTGTCATTCCCAAGTATTTCCGGGCAGTTCTGATGCGGGCGCTTAGGCAGCTTTTCATATGGGTTAAGCTCGATCACTATTATATTCTGGTTTATTTTTGAACCATTTCTGATCGGGTGTTTTCTTTTTCTGCTTGAAAAAGGGTATTTTGTGTACCATTGTGGCTGCTGTCCGATATGAGGATGTGTACCCGGCGATTGGGGGACAAAATGGCCGGGGTATGAAGTTGACAGAAATATTTAGAGGTTGGAGCTCTCGGTTAAGGGGTCTGATTAGGAATACATCTTCGCTTTCTTTGGCGCTCGGGGTTTGCTCAAGCAATGTGAGTTATGCCAAGAGTGAGTGCTCAAATTAATATTTCAAGTGGTGCGTTATGCTGTGCTGCTGAATTTTTGACTCAGTCAAGGATGATTATTCCATATTTGATGATACCTCGTGATTGAATATGAGTCACGTTCCAGAATGTTTTCCAGGCTTGGCGTTTCATGGGCTAACACTTTGTAACGCCTTAGATTCATTTTGGTTTCCCTCTTTTTCTGTCGTCCGTTGATGAGGAATGATTGCGCGACTTTCCGATTTTACCATTGCGAGATAGTCGGCATGATCAAGGGGGACTCAAAAGGTGGATTTTCTTAAAAAGATCGCTGTACCGCAAAAGGTATTTGGTGGTTTCGCCGTTGTACTTTTGCTGTTGCTGGTGGTGGCGGCCATTGGTGTTGTGTCGTTGCGTTCTGCCGATGATAATTTTTCCCGTTATCGCCAGATTTCTTTGCAATCGCTTCAGGCCGGGCGTGTGCAGGCCAATTTGCTTGAAGCCCGTGTTGCTACCTATCAGTACATGACAAATGGGTCTGCCGATGCCATTGCGCGCGGAAAAGATCGTTTGGAAGGTACTGACAAATATAACGAACAGCTTTTATCCCTCTTGATCCGGCCAGACCGCGTTGCGGTTGGTAATCGGAACGATGACCTGATCGAACAATATAAAGAAGCTTTCAGGGACCTGGTTGCGGCTCAATCCCAGGCCGAGCGGGACCAGATTTTTAAACAGAAGCTGGAGCCGCTGGGCCCGAAGCTTGCGGAAGACCTGGAAAAGCTGAAGCTTGATATCAAAGCCGAGCAGGACGAACTTGGTCCAAGGGCGGATAAAGCCATCGGCGAAGCAGTTATATCGATGATCATTGTTGCCGTTATTGCACTGCTGGTGGGGGGCTTGGCTGCATGGATTATTGGCACCGGTATTTCAAAACCAATTAGCCAGATTACCCATGCAATGCGTGATCTTGCGGGCGGCAACAAGACCATTCGCATTCCGGGACAGGAACGCGGAGACGAAATTGGTGAAATGTCCAAGGCCGTGCTGGTTTTCCAGGAAAACATGATAAAAGCAGACGAAATGGCAGAGTATGAGAAAGAACAGGTTCGCTTAAGGCAGGCGCGTGCTGACTTGATCGAACGTTTGACCAAAGAGTTTGATCAGGACGTTGCTGATGTTCTGAACGGTTTTGCTTCGGCGGCAACGGAGATGCAGGTAACGGCACAGTCGATGACGGCAACGGCAGAACAAACCAGTCGGCAATCTACTGCCGTGGCAGCGGCAGCCGATGAGGCCTCGACGAACGTGCAAACGGTTGCCAGCGCCACCGAACAACTGAGTTCTTCTATTGATGAAATTAGTGGGCGGGTGAGTCATTCTGCCCAAATCGCATCAAAAGCGACGGAAGATGCAACCCGAACCAATGCGCAGGTGGAAGGTCTGGCCGAGGCGGCACTTCGCATTGGTGAGGTGGTTAATCTGATTAACGACATTGCCAACCAGACCAACCTGTTGGCACTGAATGCGACCATCGAGGCTGCGCGCGCCGGTGAGGCAGGCAAGGGTTTTGCCGTGGTGGCGGCTGAAGTGAAAAATCTGGCATCGGCCACCGCACGGGCGACGGACGAAATTACCAGCCAGATCAGTGCGATCCAGAATGAAACCCGAAGTGCGGTTTCGGCCATTCAGGGCATTGGGACAACCATTTCAGAACTCAACGAGATTGCCGCAAGCATTGCCAGTGCTGTTGAGCAGCAAGGGGCCGCAACAGGAGAAATCACCCGCAATATCCAGCAGGCTTCACAGGGAACCAATGATGTCTCGCACAATATTTACGGTGTGACGGAAGCGGCATCAAGCACCGGAGCAGCAGCCCAGCAGGTTCTTTCTGCGTCCGGCGAACTTTCCCAGCAGTCCGAAGTTTTGCGGGGTCGGGTGGATCAGTTTCTTGAGGCCGTGAGAACGGCCTGAGATCGTTCCGGGATGCCCTAACTTCAAATCGGTAAAGTATTTTCACCCCTCTGCCAGCCTGGCAGCGGGGTGTCTTTGTTTTGGGGCCCTTTTATGCCCATTGTCATCACATCATATGGGCGGAAATTGCCAATTGCGCCTTCGATGCTGATGGCCGACCCACGCGGCTGCAAATCCAGTGGCCGGTTTCCACCAGTTTTTCAAGGTTTATGCCGCTTTCAATTCCCAGCCCGTTTAGCATATAGACAACGTCTTCGGTGGCGACATTGCCGCTGGCCCCCTGGGCGTAGGGGCAGCCGCCCAAACCGGCAACCGAACTGTCAATTGTGGCAATGCCCATCTGCATAACCGCCAACAGGTTTGCCAGTGCCTGACCGTAGGTATCGTGAAAATGTGCCGCCAACTTATCGACCGGTACATGTTCGGCCACAGCAGCAATCATGTTTTGCGCTTTTATCGGCGTTCCGGTGCCAATGGTGTCACCCAGGCTGACTTCATAACAGCCCATTTTAAAAAGCTCGTTGGCAACACTGGCAACTTTGTCCGGGGCAATATCGCCTTCATACGGGCAGCCCAGTACACAGGAAACATATCCCCGCACGGCAATATTGTTTTTGCGTGCAGCCGTCATGACAGGACGAAAACGTTTCAGGCTTTCCTCAATCGAACAATTGATATTCTTTTGCGAGAAACTTTCCGAAGCAGAGCCAAAAATCGCCACTTCGGTTGCGCCTGCGGCAATGGCGGCTTCAAGGCCTTTAATATTCGGCGTCAGCACTGGATAGGTGATACCATCACGACGTTCAATACCCGTCATGACGTCGGTAGCATCGCCCATTTGCGGCACCCATTTGGGGCTGACAAAGGCCGAAGCCTCGATCACGGAAAGGCCGGCTGCGCCCAGGCGATGGATCAACTCGATTTTGGTGGCAGTGGAAACCATCGCCTTTTCATTTTGCAGGCCATCACGGGGGCCGACTTCAACGATCTTTACCTGTTTAGGCAGCGTTCCCAGCGTGCGGCGTGGCATGATCAGGCCTCCTCGATTGCGATCAATTCGTCGCCGTCGCCCACCTGGTCGCCGACGGCAAAATAAACATCGCGGACGGTTCCCGAGACAGGGGCGAAAATGGTGTGCTCCATTTTCATCGCCTCCATAATCACCAGCTTGTCACCCGCCTGCACAGCATCGCCGCTTTTTGCCATCACGGCAATGATCTTGCCAGGCATTGGCGCATTCAGGTTGCCGCCCCCCGCTGCATTGCCCGTTGCATTTTCGGAAGGGTCAACAATTTCAAGGCGGTCCATCCGGCCCGGTTGAAAAACCGACAGCCTTTTGCCGGTGCAACGCACCTGGGTGCGTTTGCGTATGCCGTTCAGGATGGCAGCAATTTCACCGTTATCATGTGTGATCTGTTCGATGCGGATAGAGGTGCCATCCGGCAGGTCGCAGATATGCCCAAAATCGCGGTAATGCAGTTTCAGGGATATCTCGTCGTCGCCATGACGCAGGATAATGTCATGATGGTTGTCATCATTCATGCGCCAGCCATTTGTGCTGTTCCAGGGGGACCAGGGATCGTTGCTGGCGCGTGCATATTTGCGGGCTTCGCAATCGCGCTGATGCAATATTTCCAGTGCGGCAAAGCATAATGCAGTGTCATCGGGCAGGGACGGCGCTGGAATCAGGTCATCCTGATAGGCAGGGATAAAGCCGGTTTCAACCTCGCCCCGTTCAAATGCCGGGTGACGGGCAATATTGGCAAGGAAGGCGGTGTTGGTGGTGACGCCAACGATTTGTACGTCATCCAGCGCGCGTGACAAGCGGCGCAGCGCCGATGTGCGGTCCTGATCCCAGACAATCAGTTTGGCGATCATGGGGTCATAATGAATGGACACAACACCGCCCTGATAAACGCCGGTATCAATGCGGATATGGCGGTTTGCCGTGGGCATGTGCATATGCGTCAACGTGCCGGTGGCGGGCAAAAAGTCGTTTTGCGGATCTTCGGCATACAGGCGGACTTCAAAGGCATGTCCGGTAATGGAAAGCTGGTCCTGGTTTTTGGGTAGGGCTTCACCATTGGCAACACGCAATTGCCATTCCACCAAATCTTCGCCCGTAATCATTTCCGTCACCGGATGTTCGACCTGCAGGCGGGTATTCATTTCCATGAAATAAAACGCGCCAGAGGCATCCAGCAAAAATTCAACCGTGCCAGCACCCTGATAGCCAATCGCGCGTGCGGCGTTGACCGCTGCTTCGCCCATTTGCGCACGCAATTCTTCCGTCATGCCGGGGGCCGGGGCTTCTTCAATGACTTTTTGGTGGCGACGTTGCAGGGAGCAATCGCGTTCAAACAGGTAAACGGCATTCCCGTGGCCATCGGCAAAAACCTGGATTTCGACATGGCGGGGGTGGGAAATCAGCTTTTCGATCAGGCAGTGATCATCGCCAAAGCTGGACCGCGCTTCGCGTTTGCAACTGGTCAGGGCATCGGCGAAATCTTCGGGTTTTTCAACCGCACGCATGCCTTTACCACCGCCACCCGCGGATGCCTTGATCAGCACGGGATAGCCGATCTTTTCGGCTTCTGCCGCCAGTAGGTCCGGGTCCTGATCCTTGCCATGATAGCCGGGCACCAGGGGCACGCCAGCATCCGCCATAATTTTTTTGGCTTCGGATTTTGACCCCATCGCGCGAATGGCGCTGGCAGGCGGGCCAACAAAAACAGCGCCGCTATTGGCAACGGCATCGGCAAAATCGGCATTTTCGGATAAAAAACCATAACCTGGGTGAACGGCATCCGCCCCTGATTGCGCGATAACGTCAAGCAAGCGGTCAGATCGAAGGTAACTTTCCGCCGGGGCGGCTGCGCCAATATGCCAGGCTTCATCGGCCTGTTGTACATGCAGGGCGGATTTGTCGGCATCGGAATAAACGGCAACGGTGGTAATGCCCATGCGCTTTGCGGTGGCAATAACGCGGCAGGCAATTTCGCCGCGATTGGCGATCAGAAGTTTGCGCAGCATATGTTTATTCCTTAATCCAGAAGGCGGATCGTTTTTCAAGGAAGGCACTGATCCCTTCGCGACCTTCGTCACTGGCGCGCTGGTCTGCGATGCGGGTGGCGGTATCCTCGATGATGGTATCGGTGATCGGCTGATGGGCGATCGCGTAAATCAGGTCTTTGGCCGCCTGCATGGCAGCAGGGCTGTTTTGCAGCAGGGTGCGCGCCATTTCATCGCCTTTGGCAAGCAGCTCTTCCCCGCTAACAATGTCATGCACCAGACCAATATTTTGCGCCGTTTTGGCATCAAACCGTTCGGCACTCAAAAAATAGCGCCGCGCCTGTGCCACGCCAATCGCCTCGATCACATAAGGTGAAATCACTGCCGGGATCAGCCCCAGACGCGTTTCTGACAGGCAGAATTTTGCATTTTCTGATGCAATAACAATGTCGCAGCAGGCCGCCAGGCCAACACCACCACCGAATGCGGCCCCATTGACCAATGCGATGGTCGGTTTAGCCATGAAATTCAGGGTTTTCATCAGGGCGGCAAGGTTGCGGGAATCTGCCAGGTTTTCGGCATGGCTATAGGTTGCCATGCGTTTCATCCAGTTAAGATCCGCCCCGGCAGAAAAGCTTTTGCCTGCGCCTGTTAGCTGCACCACGCGCACATTTTCATCGTCATTCAGACGTTTCAGCGTGGCGGTCAGATCGCTGATCAGTTGATCATCAAAGGCATTGTGGATGTCCGGGCGATTAAGGGTAATCCGGGCAATACCGTTTTCCTCGGTGATGCAAATCAGGGCTTTGTTATCGTTGTTAACTTCGGTCATGGCTTTCCTTCCCCCGATCACATCCGGAACACACCAAACCGGGTTTCCTCGGCTGGTTTGTTCAATGCTGCAGAAAGGCCAAGGCCCAGCACCATACGGGTATCGGCAGGGTCGATCACGCCATCGTCCCACAGGCGGGCCGAGGCATAATAGGGGTGACCCTGTTCTTCGTACTGGTCCCGGATAGGGGCCTTGAAGGCGTCCTGTTCGTCTTGCGGCCAGGTTTCGCCGCGTTTTTCCATCGCATCGGCCTTGATTTGCGTGAGCACATTGGCCGCCTGTTCGCCGCCCATCACGGAAATACGGGCATTGGGCCACATCCACAGGAAACGCGGGCTATAGGCGCGTCCACACATGCCGTAATTGCCCGCCCCAAATGACCCGCCAATCAAAACGGTGAATTTGGGGACTTTGGCTGTGGCAACCGCCGTTACCAGCTTGGCGCCATCCTTGGCGATGCCGCCGCTTTCATATTTTTGACCAATCATGAAGCCGGTGATGTTTTGCAAAAACACCAGCGGAATGCCGCGCTGGCTGCAAAGCTCGATAAAATGGGCACCCTTCAGGGCACTTTCAGAAAACAGGATGCCGTTATTGGCAATGATCCCGACTGGATAGCCAAAAATGCGGGCAAAGCCGGTCACAAGGGTGGTGCCGTATAGCGCCTTGAATTCATCAAACTCGGAGCCATCAACAATTCGGGCAATAATTTCGCGTACATCGAACGGCTTTTTGGAATCCGTCGGGATGATCCCGTAAATTTCGCGCGGGTCATAGGCCGGGGCGATGGGGTCGCGCAGGGTGATGCCGGGGTTTTTTGTCCAGTTCAGGTTTTTAACAATCGTGCGGGCAATGGACAGGGCATGGGCATCGTCCTGGGCGTAATGGTCGGTGACACCGGATGTTTTGCAATGCACATCCGCCCCGCCAAGATCTTCGGCGGACACAACTTCGCCGGTTGCCGCCTTGACCAGCGGTGGCCCGCCCAAAAAGATGGTGCCTTGATTACGCACAATCACGCTTTCATCGGACATGGCGGGGACATAGGCCCCACCTGCCGTGCAGGACCCCATGACAATTGCGATTTGCGGAATACCCTTGGCCGACAGATTGGCCTGATTGAAAAAGATGCGGCCGAAATGGTCCCGGTCCGGGAAAACATCGTCCTGCCGGGGCAGGTTGGCACCGCCACTATCGACCAGATAAAGGCAGGGCAGGTGGTTTTCCAGTGCAATTTCCTGGGCGCGCAGATGCTTTTTAACCGTCATCGGGTAATAGGACCCACCCTTGACCGTGGCATCATTGGCAACAATCACGCATTCCACGCCAGAAACCCGGCCAATACCGGTAATAATGCCTGCGGCCGGTACTTCCTCGTCGCCATACATGCCATAGGCGGCAAGCTGCGAAAGTTCCAGAAATGGCGACCCAACATCCAGCAACTGGCGAATGCGTTCGCGCGGCAGCAATTTGCCCCGGCTGGTGTGGCGGTCACGCGCACGATCCCCGCCACCCTGTTTGATTTTGCCGATCTGGTCGCGCAAACCCTCAACCAGTTTTGCCATATGGTCGGCATTGCTGCGGAAATCTTCGGCGCGAATATTGATGGCGGATTTTATCTGCATGTTCCGTCCTGCTGGGTCGAAAGCAAACCGTTTGGGCCAGCCGGGTGACAGGCATGTTGGCCCATAATGTATGTTTTGGCGCAAAGGCCATGCGCCTGTTATGGCGGAAGTTTACGTAAACGGCAAGCATAAATTGGTATTTCAGTACCGAATATACGTATATGCCTTTTAGTCGCCCAGATGCGATCATTGGAAATATGATCGAAATTTCCATATCGATATGGTTTTAAAAGGAATTTCGCCGACGTTGGGCGCGTTTGGGTTAGCCGGATCGCATAAATGGGGGCGTTCTCGGCCAGATGATCAGGGGCGACTTTTGATCCACTGTTCCAGTTGGTCCATGCGGTCATTGCCAAAAAAGGGTTCGTCTTCGTAAAAAAAGAAGGGGGATCCAAAAGCGCCGCGTTCGACCGCCTCGGTCATCACGTCGCGTAGATGCTGTTTCCATTTGGGGTCATTCATGGCGCTACGGATATCATCGGCGTTAATGTCGTGGCGGGTGGCCGAGGCAATGACGGTTTCGGGATTGGTCATATCCAGGCCATCGGCGAAATAGCCGCGATAAATGTCATGGGCAAATCGCTTGGCAAGGGCGGGATCAAAGCTGTTGATCCAGTAAAAGGCGCGGCTGGGCGCGGTGGCGGCGTAGGGAAATTTGGCTGGTAGTTTGAATGGTGTTCCCTGAAGTTTTGCGCAACGCTCCATATCGCGGCGGAAATAATCCCCGCGAATCGGTTGGTCGATCAGAGGTGTTTGCCCGGTTTGTTTGAAAATGACCCCAATCAGATAGGGTTTCCAGTTAACCGTGACGCCGCACCGTTGTGCCAGCCCGTCGATGCGTTCCGCAGCGAGATAGCCGTAAGGTGATGAGAAATCAAAATAAAAATCCACATCCGACATGGGAGCCTTCCCGATTATTTGGTTTGATTTCCCTGATCGTTACGGATTGCCGTTATTTGTGCTACTTTAAAATGAAGCACGGGCCAAAATAACCCGGTCCAGCTTAACTTTAGACCTTAATTGTTTTGATGTTGAATGCTCTGGATTTGGTCAGTGTCAGATAACGGTAATGCCAGGCCGGACTTTGACCTCTTCCATCACGACATAGGTGTGGGTCTGGCTGACGCCTTCGACAGATGAAAGACGTTCCAGAAATTCGCGATAGGCATACATGTCGGAAACCCGCGATTTCATCAGATAATCAAAGCCACCCGCCACCATGTGACATTCTTCGACTTCGGGCAATTTGCGAACGGCAGAGGAAAATTTGTCAAAAACATCGGGGGTGGTGCGGTCCAGCGTGATTTCAACAAAAACAACCAGCGACTGATCGAGCTTACGCGGATCAAGCCGGGCCATATAGCCGATAATAAAGCCCTGCTGTTCCAGGCGTCGCACACGTTCAAGGCAGGGGGTCGGGCTTAGATTGACGCGCCGTGACAGTTCAACATTCGACATTCTGCCGTCATGTTGCAGTTCCCGGAGGATCTGTTTGTCGATCTTGTCGAGGCTTTTGACATTCTTCTGCATTTGATGTGCTTAACCAGTGTTAAAAACTGCAATATCAACCGATCAATGGATGATATATCGCAAAAACGGAAAAATTGGCAGCATATTTTTCTGATTAGTTATTATTCTGACGAACATTGCTGTTGCCCTTGGTTTAAAATTCTGTCGGGAGAATGCGGATCATAACCGTCCTGACAGATTGAGATAGCCACAGACAGGGCTGCGTCGTTGTGAACAGGGAGTTTTTTGCGTGATGTTTCGTTCCCCCTTGCCTCAATCCGATAAATTTCGTGATCAGATCCGCGCGACCTATCGCTGTGATGAGGAAGCCGTCGTTAATAACCTGATCGAAAAGGCCACATTGTCGTTTGAAGACAAGGCAAGGGTGCAGGAAAAGGCCTATCAGCTTGTTGCCAATGTTCGCGCATCGGATTCCGGCAAAAGCGGGATCGATGCGCTGCTGCATGAATATGAACTGACCAGCAAGGAAGGCGTGATCCTGATGTGTCTCGCCGAGGCATTGCTGCGCGTGCCCGATGCGGTGACGGCGGACAAACTTATCCAGGACAAACTGTTTGATGCCGACTGGAACAGTCATTTGGGCAATAGCGGCAGCTTTTTTGTCAATGCTTCGACCTGGGGGCTGATGTTGACGGGCCGGGTGATCCGTTTTGGTCGCGAAGAACGGGCCAATCCTGGGGCCCTGGTCAAACGCATGATTGCCCGTTCGGGCGAGCCGGTGATCCGTCGGGCCTTTAACCAGGCGATGCGGATCATGGGCCGCCAGTTCGTGATGGGCCGCACCATTGCCGAGGCCGCCGAACGGGCGCGCGCGAACGAGGAAAAGGGCTATCGTTATTCCTATGACATGCTGGGCGAAGCCGCCCGCACGATGGAAGATGCGGATCGCTATTTTAAATCCTATGAACGGGCCATTCATGAAATTGGTAAGGTTGCCAAGGGGCGCGGACCAATTGACAGCCCGGGTATCTCGGTCAAGCTGTCGGCCATTCACCCGCGTTACGATTTTGCCAACCGTGATCGTGTGATGGAAGAACTGGTACCGCGCCTCAAGGCGCTGGCCCTGATGGCAAAACAACATGATATCGGCTTTACCGTCGATGCGGAGGAAGCCAACCGGCTTGATTTGTCGCTGGATGTAATTGAGGCGGTCTTTGCCGATCCTGACCTCGATGGTTGGGAAGGTTTTGGTTTGGCGGTGCAGGCCTATCAAAAGCGTGCCTATCATGTGCTGGAATGGCTGGCCGATGTTGCAATGCGCGTTGGCCGTAAAATGATGGTGCGTCTGGTAAAGGGTGCCTATTGGGACACCGAAATTAAAAACAGCCAGGAAAACGGCTTTGAAGGCTATCCGGTATTCACCCGCAAGGCCGCGACCGATGTTTCCTATCTTGCTTGTGCACGACTGATGCTGTCGCGCCGTGACGCATTTTATTGTCAGTTTGCCAGCCACAATGCCCATACGGTGGCGGCCATTTTAACAATGGCAGGCAATGACCGCACCTTTGAATTCCAGCGCCTGCATGGCATGGGCGAGGCCCTGTATGAGCAGATTGTTGGCAAGGACGGCGAAAATATTCCCTGCCGCGTTTATGCCCCGGTTGGTACCCATGAAGACTTGCTGGCATATCTGGTGCGCCGCCTGTTGGAAAATGGGGCCAATACCAGCTTTGTGAACCGTATTCAGGATGAACAGCTACCGATTGAAGAAATGATCGGCGACCCGGTCGAAAAAATGGCGGTGTTGCCACGCAAGGCGCATCCGAAAATTCCGGCACCGATTGATCTTTATGGGGCAGGGCGTATCAATTCGCGCGGGATGGATTTAACCGATCAGGTAAAACTGACCGCGCTGGAAACCCATATGGAAAGCCTTGCCAAAAATGACTGGCGCGCCGCCCCCCTGATCAACGGCAAGTGGGTTGATGGGGACGCACAGGATGTAATGAGCCCGGTTGATCTGACGGAAAAGGTAGGCGAGGTTATACTGGCCGATGAAGACACCGCCAAGGCCGCTCTTGAGGCGGCAAGTGCGGGTTATCCGGCCTGGAATGCCACGCCAGCGGCAGACCGTGCGGCCTGTCTGCGCAAGCTGGGCGATTTGCTGGAAGATAATCTGGACGAGTTTATTTTGCTGTGCCAGCGCGAAGCCGGGAAGCTTTATTCCGATGGTGTCGCCGAAGTACGCGAAGCGGTGGATTTTTGCCGCTATTATGCCAATCGCTGTGAAGAGCTTTATCGTGAAGGCAGCGAAATGGAAGGGCGCGGTGTGTTTGTCTGCATCAGCCCTTGGAACTTCCCGTTGGCAATTTTCCTCGGTCAGGTCACAGCGGCTCTGGCGGCGGGGAATGCCGTGATTGCCAAACCGGCAGAACAAACCTCGCTGATTGCAGCAAAGGCGGCCGAGCTGATTTTGGCTGCCGGTGTGCCGGGCAGCGCGTTTCAATTGTTGCCAGGGTCGGGGCGCAAGCTGGGTGATGTCTTGATCAATGACCGCCGGGTGGCCGGTGTGGCCTTTACCGGCTCCACTGAAACAGCCCAGGTGATCAATCGCAATCTTGCCAAGCGCCCCGGTGCGCCGATCCCGCTGATTGCGGAAACCGGTGGTCAGAATGCCATGATCGTCGATTCCACGGCTCTGCCCGAACAGGTGGTGCAGGATGTGGTGATTTCGGGCTTCCAGTCTGCCGGACAGCGGTGTTCCGCGCTGCGCGTTTTGTTTGTCCAGGAAGATATTGCCGACAAACTGTGCCATATGCTGGTTGGTGCGATGAAGGAATTGCGGGTTGGTGATCCGGCCTATCTTGATATTGATGTTGGCCCGGTGATTGATGGCAAGGCGCAGGATATGCTGAAAAAGCATATCGACCGCATGAAGCGCGAAGCCAAAATCCTGCATACGTGCGATATGTTGCCTGAAACCGATAAAGGCACCTTCTTTGCCCCGCATTGTGTGGAAATTTCCGGCCTGGATGTGTTGGAACGCGAAGTTTTCGGGCCAATCGTGCATGTGGTACGCTTTAAGGCGCGTGACCTGGAAAAGGTTTTGGACCAGATCAACGATGCCGGTTATGGCCTGACGCTGGGTGTACATTCGCGCATTGACGGCACGGCCCGCCACATTGCCCGGAAGTTGCGGGTTGGTAACTGTTATATTAACCGCAACATGATTGGCGCGGTCGTGGGCGTACAGCCCTTTGGCGGGCAGGGGAAATCAGGCACAGGTCCCAAGGCGGGCGGGCCCCACTATGTTGCCCGTTTCGCCAAACCGGTTGTCGATCAGGGCAAGGTTGCGGTTGGCGATGCGTCCTCGGCGGATGACCGCGAAACGATTTTTGTCAATACTCCCGTTCCGGCGGCTGAAATTACCGCCCTGAGCAAAGGGCAGATCGACTGGCAGAATATGCCCGGTGATGTGCGCATGAAGCAGCTTGAAAACCTTGCCGGTAAACTGGCGCGTGAGGGCAGCGATGAACTGGCGCAGGGCGCACAGCATTTTGCCGATTTTGCCGCGATTTCGCAAAACGGCTTTGTTGCGCCGGTGCGTTTGCCCGGACCGACGGGTGAAACCAACGACCTGGAGCTTCTGGGGCGTGGCGTTTACCTGGTCCAGGCGGACCTTGGGGCGGAACCCGGCCGTGTTTTGCGCCATGTGGCGGCGGCCCTGGCTGCGGGCAACAGCGTGCTGCTCGCCGGGAATGACAAATGGCTTGCCCGGGTGGAAAAGCAGGTTGCCAGCCTTGATTTGCCAAAATCCCTCGTCAGGGTGGTGAATGATGAAGCCGGTCTTGCGACCATGAATGGCGGTGCCGTGGCCGGTGTTTCCTGTGTTGCGCCCTTACAAAGGGTAACCGTTTTCAAACAGGTTCTGGCCCGCCGTGATGGCGCCATTTTGTCGCTGATTTCCGATAGCGGGATCGAGGATGACGGGGCCTTGCCCGGCGAAATGTTCATGCACCGCTTTGCCACGGAAAAAACCGTTACGATCAATACCACGGCAGCCGGGGGCAATGCCTCGCTGATGTCGATGGAAGAAGCATAAATAGGACCTGTTAAACGGTTCAACCAACAAAACGGTCAGCCCGGTTGGGCTGGCCGTTTTTTGTGCCGCGGGATCAGTTTTCGGCATCCGCGCTGGCGGTATATTCCAAAAGGTCGCCAGGCTGGCAGTCCAGCGCCTTGCAAATGGCGGCAAGGGTTTCAAACCTCACGCCACGGACTTTGCCAGATTTCAGAAGTGACAGATTCTGTTCGCTAATACCGATGCGGCTTGCGAGGTCTTTGGACTTCATCTTGCGTTTGGCCAGCATTACATCAAGGCGGACGGTAATCGACATCAGACGAAGCTCCGGTTTTCATCATGCAGGGTCACAGCTTCTCCCAGAACCCACGAAATGATCAGGAATAACCCGCCCAGAAAAAGGCTGGTGGCTTCTATATTGCTCAGCCCAATTGATATGGTGCGTTCACCTGCCGGGCGGGTGATGGTGACAAATAGCGACGTCAGCGTACCGGCAAGGGGCGAAAGTAGCGTTTGCGATAGCAGGGCGATGCTGAAGACTTTTAAATGGCGGATTGTGCCATGCTCAAAAATCGCGCTGCGGGCAAAGCATAAAAACATTTTGCGCAAATGCCATAAGCCAAAGACAAGCACCAGTGACGGCACCATCAGTGTGATGAAAACCAGGGCAAGTTGCCCGCCTGCAAGTGATTGCAGGTCGCCCAGCGGGACGGGTACCAGGCTGTCAGAATAGGAAATGGCATCTCGCGCGAGATCCGGTGTCAGCCAGATCAGGGGGACAAAACAGAGTTCATAGATAATCGCGATCAGGCAAATCCAGCTTAGGATCAGGCTGACATTGCGTATTTTGGTGACGGTCGGGCTCATTTCCATATTCCTGTTGTTTTGTGTTCATTAATTATCGTAAAACATGAATAAATTAATGAAATGAGTCAAATATAATTTTGAGATGGGGACGTGCAGCTAGAAAATTTCAAGTGTTGTGATGCCTTGTGGTCGGATGAAGCGTTAATTTGATGAGAGTTTTGAAGGATTTTTTATCTTTGCCATAATTACAGTGCCGATTTCGTCACAATCGCCCTGTAGGGATTTGAGGTAACTGTGTTGTTGTTTCGGAGTATTGTGCGCCTGATCAGGCCACAGGCCTTTGGGGCGAATAACGAAATCGATTTAGGAGTAGCCGAATGAAACGTATGTCTCGCGGTTTGAAACGAACATTGCAGGTTGTGGCACTGGGAATCGTTTTCAGTGCCCCGCTGGCGGCTTGTGGCCCGTTGCAAATGCCGGTCGAAAATCGCTCTGGCGATGATCAGTGGCTCGATACCAAGATCAAATCGGAAATTCTGGGTAAATTTGCCGAAGTTGATCACAGTTATCTTATCGACGTGAATGTCGATATTTGGAAACAGCAGGTCATGGTGACAGGCATGGTGGATTCCAAAGGCAAATATTACGACGTGATGTCGATCATTCGCCAGGATAAGCGCATCACGAAAATTTATGATCACCTGCAGGTTGCAGATGCCAAAACCGTTGCCGAATATCGCGAGGCCGAGCAGAAATACGGTGAAGATAATGCCGTGCCAGCCGATTCGGCCAAACAGTCAGTTTCCGATGTCTGGATCGACAGCCAGATCAAGGCCCTGCTGTTGGCAGAAAAGGGTGTTCGTTCAGTGAATTACCGTTGGGAAACGGTAGGCAATATCGTCTATATCATGGGCGAATCGGCCAATAAAACCGAATATGACAAGGTGCTGAATATCGTACGTCGCATCAAGGGGGTGACCAAAGTGGTCAGCCATGTATCGGTTGTCGGATGATCTTGTAACGACAGGATATTTTCCCATCTGGGTCCGCAGCCTCAAGCTGGCTGCGGATTTTTTTGTGCCCCGAAACGGGAATTTGATCGAAATCATTTGAAACGCATTCGCATTTGCAGTAGTTAGATTGGGTGTAACTAATAACTGATTGCATTTGCATTTATGTTTGTATGTGTTTGTAATGCCCTTAACCAGGGCGATGTAAAACGTGCTGCGACGGATGGCAATGCGACGCGTCCGGCAGAGGTTTTCCGTTTTCACGGCTGCAAACCACAATGTGGTAAATGTGCCTGTCACATGCGGGCAGAACTGAACCGTCATTGCTGTTCGGATGGCGGGCAGGATCAGGTGGTTGCCAATGTTGCCGCTGATCAGGCGATTGCAGCGGAATAGCCATTTGGACTGTTTCGTCGGTTAAACACCAACTTTTTTGCATACAAACGAAAAAGGCGAAGCCGCTGGGGCCTCGCCTTTCATTTTACCAGTCTGGTAAAAATTATGCCTTTTTGCCAAAACGTTCCTCGGCCAGGCGGTCGGCGATAAAGCTGGTTGATTTGTTTTCCCGGTCCGCCCGTTCAAAGATTTCGCGCACTGTTGCGCCAATCCCTTCAATATGGCGGTTTGTTTCGCTAACCGGGCGACCTTCGCGGCAGTAATGCACCTCGACGACGCCACCGGCATTAATGACGTAATCCGGCGCATATAACACACCCATTTCGCGCAAAATGTCGCCGTGGCGGTCTGCTTCAAGCTGGTTGTTTGCCGCCCCGGCAATAATCCCGGCCTTCAGGCTGGCAATCGAGGTGTCGTTGATGATGCCACCCAGCGCGCAGGGAGCCAAAACATCTGCATTGACCGACAGGATTTCATCAACGGAAACAGCTTTGGCCCCAAACCGGTCAACCGCCCGATCAACCGCGCTGGCATTGATATCGGCAACAATCAGCTCGGCGCCGGCATTGTGCAACAGCTCGCAAAGGTGAAAACCGACATTGCCCAGACCCTGCACGGCGACGCGCATATCCTTAAGGTCATCATTGCCGGTTTTGTGTTTGACGGCTTCTTTCAGGCCGATAAACACGCCATAGGCGGTAAAAGGCGAGGGATCGCCAGTGCGCGCTGGGTCCTTGCCATCATTGATGCCGCCAACATGGTGTGTCTGACGGGCAATTTCAGCCATATCGGCGGGGCTGGTGCCAACATCTTCGGCGACGATATAACGACCATTAAGACGTTCGACCGCCCGGCCGACAGCGCGAAACAGCTCCGGCGTTTTCTGGGTGCGCGGATCACCGATGATAACGGATTTACCGCCCCCAAGCGGCAGATTAACCAGGGCCGATTTATAGGTCATGCCGCGCGACAGGCGCAAAACATCGTGAATGGCATCCTGTTCGCTGGCATAGGGCCACATACGGCATCCGCCCAACGAAGGGCCAAGATGGGTGTTGTGAACAGCGATAATGGCTTTCAAGCCGGTTTCGCGGTCGCTGGCAAAAACAACCTGTTCATGATTATCAAAGGCGGGATCGGAAAAAATGGACATCTTGGGACAGCCTCCCGGGCTGGTTTTGTTTTGATTTTGGGAAAGAAAAAAGTCCTGCTTACCCTTTTATGTTTGCCGAGATAGCCCATTCGGCAATTGGAAAGTTGCCAAAAAAGCAAAAAAGACCGTTTTGAAGCAAAGCCTTGGGTTGTGTGGAATTTAATGTCCGAGTCAGCGCTGCTTTGTAATTTTATTTCGTGCAAATATTGCAAGCCGATTATGCAAAACTGGCGCGCTGTGGTTTCTTATGTTTCAATTAAATTACGATTCAGGCCGGATGATTTACGGCTCGTTAAACTACTGGTCGCAGACTTGTGGTTGATATTTCATTTTCAAGAGAGATATCATCAGGACACATCAAGCGTCGGGTCGGACGCTGACAGCAAGAGGAGTTTCGGGGGATGTCAGCTTTTACAGACCACCGGAAGCGGGTTTATCAAGTTGGGTTGCACAACAAATTCGTGCGTGAGTGCGTTAAGGAAAACCGTTCTCATGCCCTGTATGACGACCGTTGGGCCGATATACAGACTCACGAAGTAGCGGCACAGACCAAAACAAAGGCACTTGCCATGATCGAAAAAAATTATCCGTCCTGTGACGGATTTGTTGTCGATCACGTCAAACGCCACGATTGATTTTAGGGGCCGCATCAGCGCCGGGTTTTGGGTGTTGAAGCTGGCGATATCTGTGCAAAAAGTTGCAAAGAAACAGGGCGGGATCCACACCCGCCCTGTTTCTTGTTTTACGATAGGTTGTTGCCCTGCCGCTCAGTGGGCCCACAGGAATATGTGGTAAAGACAAATCGCTTTAAACGATCATTCGGCTTCCGAGAGCGCGCGGTCGACAAAGTCCAGCCTGTCCTGTCCCCAGAACATTTCGTCATCGACAAAATAGGTCGGGGCACCAAAGATGTTGAGGGTTTTGGCATCTTCGGTATAGCTTTTGAAGGTATGGGTAACGGTCTGGTCATGCGCCTGTTCGAGATATTTACCGTCAAGACCAGTGCGCGCCAGGGCGCTGGCAATGGTGTCGGGGGCGGCAACATTACGGTCGTTTACCCAGATATCTTCCATGATGGCCATAATCAGGTTTGAAATATCGTGGCCGTCACGCTTGGCGGCAATCATGGTTCCTGCTGCCAATGAGCCATCCACCGGAAAGAATTTCGGGCTTTCATTTAAGGGAATATCCAGAAACTTGCGCCAGCGTTTGAGTTCGACCATCCGGTATTGCTGACGCGGGATCGGACGCTGATGCAAGGGAACACCGCCACCATGTTTGAAAATCTCGGCCGGGTCCACCGGGCGATGATCGAGTGAGGCATTATGGCGTTTGGCAATCTCCATTGCCCGCTGAAGGCCTAAAAAGGCCCAGGGCGAAGGGACAAAGAAATAGTGGGTTATAACCTTGGACACGATTTTCTCCTGCGATTCTATTGGGATATTATGTCTTGAAATACCCGTTTGTGCCCGGTTTTTGTTTACTGGTCAGCCCACCATCGATAATCGTCAACGCCGTCGATGACAATGCCGTCAAAACCAAGCTGCATCAGGCCGGCGACGTAACTGTTGGCATTGCCAAAAATGATGTTTTGCCATTGTGGTTCCCAGTAATAAACATGGTTTTCCTGGCCCCACCGGCCCGTGTTGCTGGCACTGCTGATAAAATCGGGCGATCCGGCGCGCCAGTCCGCCCGCCAGTAATAGCGGTAGGTTTGTGCCGTTCCAACATCGACATAAGCCAGCAGCAATCGGGGCGTGCCAAGTTTTTTGTAGCGCAATTTTCGCATGTCATCAAAAGTCAGCGGAACCGTGCCACGGTGAAAGGCATCCAGGATCAGGATGTCGTAATTGGTGTTGGCCAGCGCATTGACATAGGCGTCTTTATTGCCAAATGGGGCGCTGTCGATCACCATTGCGTAATTGCGCGCCTTGTGGATCGTATCAATGACAAAGGGGTTTTCGTTAAACGGTGTCGAAGGCACCTTTGCTAGTGCTGAAAGCTGCATGTCCGGGGGCGGGGCTGCGTAATAAAGCGGGTCAAGGTCTTTCAGATTCTGGCGTGATTTGCGGATGTTTTCCATCTTGTCGGTATAATCAAGCATGAAAAACCGCATGCCGGTATTTGACAGGCGTTCCAGATATTGCTGATCATATTTGACCTCGCCTTCGGCGGTTTCCTTGTTGTAACCATCGCGTCCGTAACGCGGGGCCTCGACCAGAAAACCGTCCAGCGCGCGGATGAAATTACGGGCTGGTTTGGCATCGGACTTGGTAACAAACAGCCCCGGTTCAATAAATGTCGTGAGGTCCAACCCGTTCATGGCGATGATCGAAAAATCGCTTCGCTGATTTTTGGCCCAGCGGCTTAGCGAGACGATCATTTTGCGCATTTCTTCGGCAAAATCACGCTTTGGTTTGGAATCATCTTCGTCTTTGTTGTCGCCCACATCCGGGCTGTTGGACAGGCTGTTGGCTGGCGGAACAAAGGGTTCAAGTTGCTGCGCATTCGCATGAAAAGGCAGCGAACTGATCATTAATCCTGCCATCAGGCCAGCAAGAAAAAAACTGCGCGAAAACAATCGCCAGCCAGATGCTGTTTCACTTTGATGACGACGGGTAAACCCGGCGGGGCGGAGCGCAAGGGCGGAAACCATGATCAGCATGCAGCCTTTTTTACCGGTAAAGAACTGAGTTTAGCACAGACATAATCCCCGATCGCCATTGATGCCGTCAGCCCGGGCGATTCAATGCCGTAAAGCGTTATCAACCCATCAACACCATGATCATCGGGCCCGGAAATCAGGAAGTCGCGTGCCGGTTCACCTTTGGACTGGATTTTGGGACGGATACCGGCATAGCCCGGCTGTAACGCTGCTTCATCCAGGTCGGGATAATAGCGGCGAATGGCATCCGCAAACAGGCTGCGCCGGGCATCGTTAACGGTGTAGTCGGGCTGGTCAATCCATTCAACATCGGGGCCAAAGCGCGCCTGCCCGCCAAGGTCAAGGGTCAGGTGAATGCCAAGCCCGGCCTGTTCCGGGGCCGGATAGATCAGGGTTGAAAACGGGCTTTTGCCGCCCAGCGTGAAATAGATGCCGCGCGCATAATGTTGTGGTGGTACAGTTTGGCGGGCAAGGCCGGAATAGTTATTGGCCAGTGTCTGGCTGTGCAATCCCCCCGCAATCACCAGTTCCTTGCAGGAAATTTCCATTTCTTCACCCGCGACATCACGGGTTTGAAGAATGTGCAAACCATTTTCATGGCGACCGGCAATAACGTCGGTATTTAGGGCAAGGGTGGCCCCGGCAATTTCGGCATCGCCCAGAAGCGAGACCATTAAATCGTGTGAGTCAATAATCCCGGTAGATGGGCTTTCAAGGGCGGCAACACATTTGACAGCAGGTTCGCGCTCGTGAATTTCTTCTGCGCTACGCCAGGTAAGGTCGGTAACGCCATTGCCGATTGCGTGTTTTTCGATTTGGCGCAAGGCATCAATCTGTGCATCGTGGGTAGCGACAATCAGTTTGCCGGTATTGCGATGGTTAATGCCGCGATCCGCGCAATAGCGATAAAGTGCCTGTTTGCCACTTATGCACAATTTGGCCTTCAGGCTGCCTTTTGGGTAATAAATTCCAGCATGAATGACTTCGCTGTTACGCGAACTGGTTTCGGTACCAATGGCGTCATGACGTTCAATAATCATGACCTCACGCCCGCTTTGCGCCAAGGCGCGTGCACAGGCGAGGCCCACAACGCCCGCACCTACAACAATGGTTTCGATATCAAACGTCATAATCGTTATTGACCTGCCTGACGAAAAAAGACCGGCGCGCCGTTGCTGTCCTGGCCTTCGCCCTTGACCTGGCTTGGGTCCGGGCTGTTATAGGTGCCGCGGGCTGAAATGCCGTCCGAACAAAAAATTGCCCAGTTGCCAAACGGCAGGGTAGCACTTTGATACCGTCCGCCCTGATGTTGCCAGTATCCTTCGCAGTGGCGATCCCCGCTATCGACAATCATGGTGCCTTCACCGGCCGGTTTGTCAAATTTCAGCACACCATATCCGGTCTGGTTGCCCCAGTTTGTTGTAATACCAATCCCCTGGTCGGGGGCTATGGCCGGGGCCTTTTGTGTTGCCGCTGGCGGCGAGGTGGATGGCGATGCCGACAGCGGGGCACCTTCCTGTGTCGTTACCGGCACGTTGCCCTCGGTTTGCAGAGGTGGATTTGTTCCCGGTGCGGTGAGTTGCGGTGCCGGGGCGACCGGCACAGTGGCGCCGGTGTTGTCGGGCAAATTGATCTCAAATCGTAAAAAGAAATCGGCGGCAAAATCGCGTGCCGCGTTTGATGTCATTTGTTGTGCCGGGGCCTGGTGCTGTGGCGCATTTTGAACGGCAATCGGTTCACAGAAATACCCTAAAAGCTGACTGCCTTTTTGATCCGTGCGCAAAGGGTCCCAGCGCCCGGCATAACTGATGCACTGGGCATTGTCTTTGGCAAAGGGCAGGACCTGAATGAGGCCCGACGGGGTTTGATAGGCAAAGCTGTTTCCATTGGCACGGCTTTTTCCCCTTAATTCGTCAAACATATCCAGCAGGCTGGCCGGTGGCGTGTCGGTGCGAAAGGCAAAACCGGGATTGGTTTCGGAAAAGACCGATTCGATAAATATCTGGTTGGCCGTGTGGCTGTCGTCGCTTTGATCCAGCCAGCGCGCAACATAAACCGTGCTGTTTTCACGGATCTGTCGCAAATAGACAGCCGTCGCATTAAATGGTGGGTGATATCGTACCGGGCTTTGCGCCGCGTCGATTTTAAGAAATGCCCCTGCATTTTGGCTGCTGGCCTGCGCTGAGATCCCGATCACGGCAAGTGCCAGGCATGCCGGTATATATTTTTGCAGAAAGGTCACAAACTTCTCCCCCGTTGAGCTTGCTGTCTTTGCGATGCCGATTGCTCTATGTTTAGCGCCAAGACGATAAATTGGCTAGGGTAGAGCCGGTTTGCGCTGTGGCTTATGCGTCTTTATACTTGATTTTTACGCATAAAGGCGTTCATTCACGGGCATTGGGGACTTTTTGGTTTTCAGAACACACTATGACGGAGCAGCGCGTAATGACGGGGGACGCAACCGCCACCATGACCGAAATCAAGGGACAGGGCGACGCACAATCCACAGGCGGACGCGCGAAACGCGCGCATGTCATTGTCATTGGCAATGAAAAGGGCGGGTCGGGCAAATCGACAACAGCGATGCACCTGATTGTTGCCTTGCTGAAAATGGATTTTTCCGTCGGTTCGCTGGATATTGACGCCCGGCAGGGCACATTGACCCGATATGTCGAAAACCGTCAGGCCTTTAATCAGGCACGCGGACTTTCGCTCAAGATGCCGGTTCATTATCCGGTTTATAAAAGCGAGGATAATGACGCAACCGCCGCCAAGCATGATGAACGGGACAGATTTACCCGTGCCCTGGGTGAGCTGGTGTTGAACCATGACTTTGTCGTCATGGATTGCCCCGGCAGTGACAATTATCTCTCGCGGTTGGCCCACGCCTGTGCCGATACCCTGATTACCCCGATCAATGACAGTTACATCGATTTGGATATGCTCGCACGGATTGACCCGGAGACATTGGAAGTCAAGGGGCCAAGCCTGTATGCGGAAATGGTGTGGGATGCCCGCAAGCGCCGTGCTGCGGTTGATGGCGGGTCTATTGACTGGATTGTGATGCGCAATCGTTTGTCACATCTTGATGCCCGTAATAAGCGTGATATCGCCGAAATCATCGACAAGCTGGCAAGCCGCATTCATTTTCGGGTTGCGCCGGGTTTTGGTGAACGTGTGATTTATCGTGAACTGTTCCTGAATGGCCTAACGCTTCTTGATTTGCGTGAAAAGGGCATCGGTATTACGCTGAGCATGTCGCACATGGCGGCCCGTCAGGAAGTTCGGCAATTGCTTGAGGTTATTGGCTTTACACCGGCTGACGGCGAAGAGTTACCGATTTGATGATGCTTCTGGCCTCGGCATTTTGCTGGTTTGATTAAAGCCGGGTCAAAGGTTTCTTTAGGGACAACAAACACTCAGGAACGCAATGGCGGATGATGACGGGGCTGTTTCATCACAATCGAGCAGACAGGATGTCGCGGATTTTTTGAATCGTGCCCGATCTGTCGAGACAACAGCACCCCGCTCCGGCCCGGCGGCGGGACGCATTGTGTTTGCCCTGGATGCCACAGCAAGCCGCCAGCCTAATTGGGACATGGCCGCGCATATCCAGGCCGAGATGTTTGATGCCGTTAGCAAGATTGGCACGCTTGATATTCAATTGGTGTTTTTTCGCGGGTTTGGTGAATGTAAAGCCAGTAAATGGTGTCGCAATGCCAGCGAGTTGCGCGACAAGATGACGGCAGTGCAGTGCCGCGCCGGACATACGCAAATTGCGCGCGTTTTGCAGCATGTGATCAATCAGTCCCGTAAAACGCCAGACCAGCCGGTGGATGCGCTGATTTATGTGGGCGATTGCGTTGAGGAAGATGCTGACGAATTGGGGCACCTTGCTGGAACATTGGGCATGACGGGAACGCGGGTTTTTGTGTTTCAGGATGGTCGTGATGGCGGGGCGGAAACTGTTTTTCGCGACATGTGCCGGTTGGGGAATGGCGCCTTTGCCCGTCTTGACGGCAATGCAGCATCGGTGCTGGCCGATTTGCTGGGCGCGATTGCATCACTGGTTGTGGGCGGGATGGATGCGCTAACGCTTTATGAAAAAACCAGGAAAACCAGTACGATCCGACTTCTGACAGATCAGTTAAAGCGGTAACGCCGATGCAATGGGTGATTTTGGGCTTTGGTCTTTTTGTGGCGACCGGCTTTCTTGTGCGCTGGCTGGCCAATGCAAAGCCGTCTGACATTCGCTATATCGGATTTGGTCTGATTGCCCTGGTGTTGGTGTTGCTCGGGCTTTGGTTGTTATTGACCGGCAAGCTTGCTGCTATGTTTGCGGCCCTTGTTGCCGCCATACCATTTCTTTTTCGTGTCCTCAAATTTGGCTTAATATGGCCATTTTTCAAAAGGATGTTCGGTGCTGCCCGATATCAGGGCAGGGGAACACACCAAAACGGTACTGGTCGTGGCGGTGCCCGAAAGGGACGTTTCTCTGAGATCAGGACGCAGTTTCTGGTGATGCAGCTTGAGCATGAAACAGGCCGCCTTTCAGGATCGGTGATTTCCGGTTCGCTGACAGGGCAGGATTTGGATGGTCTGGGACTTGACGCGCTGCAGCATTTGTATGTTGAATGTTGCAGCGCACAAGATCAAAGCCGTACAGTGCTTGAGACGTATCTTGATCGTCGTAGCGATTGTCAGGACTGGCGGAACTGGGACTGTGTCGGGCGGGCTCAAGGAAGCTCGTCGAGGCAGGAGCAACAAGGAGGCAGTAGCGGATCTCGTTCTGAGGGAATGGATGTCACCGAAGCCCGTAAAATTTTGGGACTGGGAGAAAATCCCAGCCGCGCCGAGATCAATCGCGCCTATCAAACGTTAATCAAGGCGGTACACCCTGATCACGGCGGTTCGGACTATTTGGCATCACGGGTCAATGCGGCGCGACAGCTATTGTTAAAAAACTGTGGCGATTGATATGACCATCTCAAGGGGCAGCTTGATCATCGATCTCGAAATGTGGCAAAAGCGATGTATCCTGCTGCAAACAGAGCGATTTAGCGCATTCGTTGCCGCCAAAAACAAAGGAAATAAAATATGACCAAGCGAATTAAAAAGGCGGTTTTCCCGGTTGCGGGCATGGGGACCCGGTTTTTGCCTGCAACCAAGGCAATGCCCAAGGAAATGCTGCCGGTTGTTGACAAGCCGCTGATCCAGTATGCGGTGGATGAAGCGATTGCGGCGGGCATTGAAGAATTCATTTTCGTGACAGGGCGTGGCAAAACTGCGATCGAGGATCACTTTGACCGTTCGGCCGAACTTGAAGCGATCCTGATGGAGCGCGGCAAGCATGATGCCCTTGAGGCCGCCTTGGCAATGATCCCGGAACATGGCCGTGTGACATATACCCGTCAGGGGAACCCGCTGGGCCTTGGCCATGCCGTTTTGTGTGCAAAGTCGCTGATTGGTGATGAACCTTTTGTGGTTCTGCTGGCCGACGACCTTATCCAGTCGCAAACGCCCTGCATGAAGCAGATGGTTGAAAGCTATGGTCGCACGGGCGGCAATATGGTTGCCGTGATGGATGTGCCGCGCGAAGAAACCAAACGTTATGGCGTGCTTGAAGTAGAAGGGACCAATGGTCGCCTTGTTAGCGCCTGTGGGATGGTCGAAAAACCGGACCCCAAAGACGCACCTTCCACGCTGTCGGCGATTGGGCGTTATATTCTGGATCCGGGGATTTTTGATGTTCTGGAATCCATCCCGCGTGGTGCGGGGAATGAAATTCAGCTGACCGATGCGCTGGCGGCCATGATCGGTAAGGTGCCTTTCTATGGCTATCGTTTTGAAGGCCAGCGTTTTGATTGTGGGAATAAGGTTGGCTTCCTTAAGGCGACCCTTGCCTTTGCCTTGGAGCGCCCGGATTTGCGCGACGATATGAAGGCGCTTATTCAGGAATTCGCACAAGGCGACGCTGCGAAATAACAGATTTGTCAAATTTCCGGGGGCGCTGCCCCCGGAAGCGTTTTATGGGGTAAAACATCCATGCATGTTGCAATGATTGGCACCGGTTATGTCGGTTTGGTATCCGGGGCCTGCTTTTCCGAGTTCGGTACGGACGTCATTTGTGTTGATAAAGACGCCTCCAAGATCGAACGTCTTGAGCAGGGCATTATGCCAATTTATGAGCCGGGGCTTGATGTTCTGGTTGAAAATAACGTCAAGGCGGGCCGACTGCATTTTACCACCGACCTTAAAAAGGGGGTTAAAGATGCAGATGTCGTTTTCATTGCGGTGGGAACGCCAACGCGCCGTGGCGATGGGCATGCCGATTTAAGCTATGTTTATGCTGCGGCAGAAGAAATTGCCGAGGCAATGGATGGTTTTACCGTTATCGTGACCAAGTCTACCGTGCCGGTGGGGACCGGGCGCGAGGTCGAGCGGATTATTCGCGCCAAGCGACCGGATGCGGAATTTGCCGTGGTGTCCAACCCGGAATTTCTGCGTGAAGGGTCGGCAATTGGCGATTTCATGCGCCCGGATCGCGTAGTTATCGGTACCAGCAATGAACGTGCCCGCGCGGTGATGTCCGACCTTTACCGTCCGCTTTATCTGATCGAAACGCCGATTGTTTTCACCACCCGCGAAACCTCGGAAATGATCAAATATGCGGCCAATACCTTTTTGGCAGCCAAGATCACCTTCATTAATGAAATTGCTGATCTGTGTGAAAAAGTGGGTGCCGATGTGCATGACGTGGCACGCGGGATTGGCCTTGATGGGCGTATTGGCAAAAAGTTCCTGCATCCCGGGCCGGGCTATGGCGGGTCGTGCTTCCCCAAGGACACGCTTGCTCTTGTTCGCACCGCACAGGAACATAATTCGCCGCTGCGCATTATTGAAACTGTGGTTTCTGTCAATGACAGCCGCAAAAAGGCAATGGCGGATCGTATTATCGCGGCCTGCGGCGGTTCTGTTACGGGCAAAACCATCGGTATTCTTGGTTTGGCATTTAAACCCAACACAGACGATATGCGCGATTCACCCAGCCTGGACGTCGTTCCGGCATTGATTGCCGCTGGTGCCAATGTTCGGGCCTATGACCCCGAAGCAATGGAAGAGGCGGCAAAGCTGCTTGATGGCCTGACATTCTGCGAAGGTGCCTTTGAGACGATTGAAGGTGCGGATGCGATGGTCATTATGACGGAATGGAACGAGTTCCGCGGGCTGAATTTGAAACGCGTGAAAGCTGCTTTGAAATCACCGGTGGTGGTGGATTTGCGTAATGTGTACGAGCCGCGCGAAATGAAAGAAAACGGCTTTGACTATAGCTGTATCGGTCGCGGCACAATCGGAGGCAATTAACATATGACCGCTTCGGATGGCCATAAATTCGACCCGTCCATGCTGCGCGAATACGATGTGCGCGGTGTTGTTGGCAAAACCCTGCATGCTGAAGATGCCCATGCTCTTGGGCGGGCATTTGGCACAATGGTTCGGCGCAGCGGTGGGCAGCGTGTGGCTGTTGGCCGTGACGGGCGCTTGAGCTCGCCCGAGCTGGCCGATGCCCTGATCAAGGGTATTCGCGCGACGGGCTGTGATGTTTTGCGCATTGGGCGAGGCCCGACGCCGATGCTGTATTTCACGGTTTATAACCAGAAAACCGATGCCGGCATCATGGTGACGGGGTCGCATAACCCGCCGGATTATAATGGCTTTAAAATGCTGAATGCCGGTAAATCGGTGTTTGGTGAGGCGATCCAGGAACTGGGCAAAATTGCTGCAAACGGTGATTTTGAAGTCGGTGCCGGTGGTCTGGATGATATTGACATCGAAGAACGTTATATCGACCGTCTGGTCGAGGAATTGGATGTTGATGTTGCCAAACCGATGACCATTGTCTGGGATTGCGGTAATGGTGCTGCGGGTGATGTGGTTCGCCGTCTGACGGACAAGTTGCCGGGCACGCATCATCTGCTGTTTGACGAAATTGATGGCACCTTTCCCAATCATCACCCTGATCCGACGGTTGAAGCCAACCTGGTGGATTTGAAGGCGGCTGTTGCCAAACACAATGCCGATTGGGGTGTTGCCTTTGATGGTGACGGCGACCGTATCGGTGTTGTTGACGGGCAGGGGCGTGTTCTTTGGGGCGATCAGCTTTTGCAGATTTATGCGGCTGACGTGCTGGAGCGTGTTCCCGGTGGTGCCATCATTGCAGATGTGAAGGCTAGTCAGACCCTGTTTGATGAAGTTACCCGTTTGGGCGGTAACGCCATCATGTGGAAAACGGGTCATTCCCTGATCAAAACCAAAATGATCGAGGAAAAGGCACCGATTGCGGGCGAAATGAGCGGGCATATCTTCTTTGCCGAACGGTATTACGGCTATGACGATGCCACCTATGCCGCCGTTCGTTTGTATCGCATTCTGGTGCAAAGCGGCAAAAGCCTTGATACCTGGCGCGATGCCATGCCGGTGGCCGTCAATACTCCGGAAACCCGTATTGAATGCACCGATGATCGTAAATTTGCCCTGATCGAAGAAGTGCGGGACCGTTTGGCCAGCACCGATGCCGAAGTTGATGGCATTGATGGTGTTCGCGTTAAAAGTGATGATGGCTGGTGGCTGCTTCGTGCATCCAATACCCAGCCTGCCATTGTCGCTCGCTGTGAAGCCGCAGACGAAGCCGGGCTGGAGCGTTTGAAAGCGCAAGTAACCGCACAGCTTCAGAAAAGCGGTCTTGAAAGCGACGATTTCTTTGCCCCCGGTGGGGGACATTAAAGAATATCTGATACCCTGATGAGGGGGTGTCCTGAAGGCCGGTGGCAGAGATGCTCCCGGCCTTTTCCTTATTGGGGTTTGTTTGGATGGTGTAATTTACTGCGAAACACAAGGCCCAGGGCAGGGCGATTGGTTTTGTTCTGACGGCAAAGAAAAAGGGCCACCCAATGGGCAGCCCCTAAAATTTATTGTTAATTTTCGGAATTCCCGAATTAATCAGCCCGCATCCCCAGGGGTAACAACCGGTATGCAGGCCATGTTTTGACGTTGTAGTGCGGCACAGGCGCTGCGGGCGTCTTCCTCTGCGCCAAAGCCGATGAGACGGGCGCGATAGACTACGCCGCTATCGGATTCCTGTTCCTGAACGGCTGCCCGGGTTAACCGCAGAATTTCTGGCGCGGTGCGCGCAGCAGTCAAAACAGCTTCCTGGGCACGACGCTGATCGCTGAAAGCGCCAACCTGAATGCCCCAGCCACCGGATGTCGGTTTGATTCGCGCGACAATGGTGTCGGTATCAATATGACCCGGGATCTGACCTTCATTTGCACTGTTGGCCTTGGCCATCAAAAGTTGCGTATCGGCCGGCAGAATTTTTTCTTCCGGGCTGATGCGCGGACGGGGCGGAATGATGTCGCCGTCTTTTTTGAGTTCCATATAGGCTTGGTCAAGCAGCTTTTTCATCTGAGCATCGCGGGAACGTGCCGTTCTGCCACCAAATACCGCCCCGATCAGGCGTTTGCCATCGCGTTTGACCGATGCAACCAGATTAAAGCCCGAAGCATTGATGAAACCGGTTTTGATACCGTCAGTCCCATAATACGACGCCAGAAGATTGTTATGGTTGCCATAAGTACGGTTGCCATAGGTGAATTTCTGCGTCGAAAAATAATGATAATAGTCGCCAAAATCGTTGCGCAGGCGCATCGCAAGACGAACCATGTCGCGCGCCGTTGTCATTTGACCGCGATTGGGCAGGCCAGAAGCATTGCGGAACGTTGTGTTCTTCATGCCAATCTTGCGGGCGGTTGACGTCATCATCTGGGCAAACTTGGTTTCGGTACCGCCCAGATATTCGCCAATTACCACAGCAACATCATTGGCCGATTTTGTAACCAGTGCCAAAATCGCATCATGTACCGTAATCGTGTCGCCCGGCTGAACACCAAGTTTTGACGGTGCCTGGCCCCATGCACGCCGTGAAACGGGCATTTGCGTTGCCAGCGAAACCTTGCCGCTATCAAGCGCATCAAACAGCATATACAGCGTCATGATCTTGGTCAGTGACGCAGGATATACCTTTTGATCAGCGCGATATTCGTGCAGCACTTGCCCCGTATCACCATCGACAATCAGGGCTGTATAGGTGCGGGCAAACGCCGTGTGGCTGTTGGCCGAAACTGCAATTAGCGATAGCAGCACAATCCCTATCACGCACAACAGCCTTCGTGCCGTCATGCGTGATGGCAAAAAGTCATTGGTATCAGGTTGTCTGGTCGGTCTGGCAAAGCCGACGCGGAACATGGAAATCATAAACAATGTCCGGTTAACGAGTATCCCCAAGACGGTTAGGGCCAGCATGTCAGTTCCGACTAAAAAAAATCTTAACGGAATGAATTTTCCTGACAGGACTTAATGCCTTGCCGATGCCCCAATTAAGCGAGAGTGTATGCGTTGTGACCGAGTCTGTCAAAACAGAGGTATTAATGCCCATTAAATTACATAGACCGCACAAGGATCTAGCGCCGAAGCGGCTTGGAATCATTAAGTTTGCCACAGCATTGGCGACAATTGCGATGCTGGGCGGCTGTGCCTACACGGAAAACAGCGATATTGCGAATCCGGTTGTGCGCAAGGCGAGCTGGTTCTCGTATCTTAACGCGGAGGATATCCGTACGGCCTGTTCTGCCGGTCAGGCGGAAGGGCAAATCAGAATCGTTTATAATGCTGACTACTATAAGGAAGTTCGCTCCTTTGATGTATTGCCGCAACCGGGGCATGATGGTTTTGTCGTCGAGTCTCATGTGTTCGGTCCGATTGATGTCAGTGATCTCAATGTTTCGGTGCGCTCTCCGCTTGGGGCCTTTAGCGGTGATCCCGTCCGGAACCAGATTACCCGTCAGCAATATCTGACTCTGACAGACGCCCTCCAGCAGGATGGATTTGGCACGCAGGATCGTGATGGTCTGCGGCTTAACTCAGAAAATTATTATTGGGTCGCCCTTGGATGCTCGGGGCAGCATATGACGCTGGCCGCCTGGACATCGGCAAAGGATGATCTGCGCGATCTTCATTTTCCGGTTGTGCTGGAAAAAATATCGGGCCAGTCAACGCCGCTTCCAGCGGCACCAGATCCTGATGCTGTGAAAAACCCCGATCCGGTCTATGGTAATGACAAGGATTTGCGGGATCGTAATTTTTACAGAACGGTACGCGGCAATAGTTTGCAGTAAATTGGTTTTAAACGGGCTGGCAGTGTCAGCCCGTTTTCTTTGAAAAAGGGCAGTCTGGCAGGATATATCAAGAGAATGTCATGAAAGGAGCCTTGACGAAGGCCCTGTTTCCATCTAGAGTTTTGCTGCATTGCAACATGTCAACGGCGATCCTGAAACTCGTACATGGAGGACGGCACAATGGTGACGACCCCGAAAAAGGTGCCTGAAAAATCCCGAAACGCATCAGCATCGAAGGCTAAAACGACTGCTTCGTCGGGGGCCTCTGCTTCTTCTGTGGAAACAGCGAAAGCCGGTGCTGCATCTGCGAATAAAACTGCTTCTGCTTCCACGTCATCCGTATCAAAAACGCCTTCTGGTTCAAATAAAGCTGCTGGTTCAGCTGCTTCTGCAGCTACTCCGGCCAAAGCTGCTACGCCAACACGGGCTGCGGCAGCAGGGGCCAGCAAGCCTGCCGAGAAATCGGCCGCGATTGTGCGTGAAGCAACCCCAAAGGCGGCCACAGCTGCGAACAAGACCGCTGATGCGGTTAAGGCCGCAACCGAAAAGCAGGTTGAGGCCACCAAGGAAACAGCGCGGAAAGTAACCGAGACGGCATCCGGTGCTGTTGCCAGTGCCGCCGAAAAGGCACCGAAGGCGCCCAAGATTGAGGCGCCTGTCGCAGCCGAAGTGACGACACCGGTTGCAAGTGCCAAGGTGAGCCTGGATGACGGCGCAAAGCCTAAGGGTTTGGCGGTCTCGCAAAAGATTGAAGCGGATCTTCCTATGCCGACAATGCCTGTTTCGCAGCTGTTTGAATTTTGGAATTCGGGCGAAATGGTTGATATGGTTTCATCTGCCCAGGAAGCAGCAAATGAGGCCTTGTCTGGTCTGCTTGATGCCGTGTCTGACCATACTGACATGGTTTCTGATGCAGGGGCGCATTTTGCCAGCCAGTATGAAGACTTGATCCAGTCGCACCTGTCGAACTGGGATGGAATGATGCAGGCTTCTTCCAAAATGGCAGATCAGGGCGGGCGTTTTGGTAAGGAGTGGATGTCCTGGATGCAGCGTGAAATGGATGCGCTTCAGGGGGATATCGATGCCCTTTCCAAGGTGGAATCGATTGGCGACATTCAGGAAATCAATGCCCGCATGGTAAAGCGTTTCGTTGATGACGGGATGGCAGAACATTCCCGCTTTCAGGAAATATGGTTTGGCATGTGGAATGACAGTGTTGCCCTGATGGAAAAGAGCTGGTCTGCGAAGGCAGGTCGCTAGAGGGCAGGTTGCTGGCAAGACCATCTATATGATTTGGTTCACGGCCGTCGGGCTTTGCCAAGATAGGGTTTTATCTGCGTAAACGGGCGTGACCTTGGTCACGTCCGTTTTTTTCTTGCGGGTGTAGTGTCACGTATTGTGCGGTTTTGTGTTGTGCCGTGCATCCTAGTTTTTTCACGGCATCTTGCGTGCTTGCAAACGCACCTTACATGACATGTAACTAGGCAATCATTTCGTGGATTGATTTACGGGGCTTTGAAACGCGGTCATGTTGACCTATCATGTTTTTAAAGCACAACTAACAAGGATTCCGGTTAGCAGGTTATGAGTGATCAGGGCAATCAGGGTGACGGCCTCCCTACCACAGGCGTTGTAACCAAAACGCGGCCGAAAACCAAAAAGCCGGCAATGTACAAGGTGTTGTTGCTCAATGATGACTACACACCAATGGAATTTGTCGTGCTCGTCCTGGAGCAGTTTTTTGCCAAGGGACGGGAAGAGGCGACGGCGATCATGCTGCAGGTACACCGTAAGGGTGTAGGTGTTTGTGGTGTGTTTACATACGAGATCGCCGAGACAAAGGTAAACCAGGTCATGGATCTGGCGCGTCAAAACCAGCACCCGTTGCAGTGCACGATAGAGAAGGAGTAGTCATACATGCTCTCGCGTAATCTGGAAGAAAGCCTGCACCGTGCGCTTGCATACGCATCCGAACGGCGTCACGAATACGCAACACTGGAACATTTGCTGCTGTCTTTGACCGAGGATCAGGATGCGGTTGCGGTTTTAAAGGCCTGCCGCGTTGATGTAGACCGGTTACGTGGCGAGCTTCTTGAATTTGCTGATAGTGAACTGTCCGGTCTGGTCAGTGCGCGTTTGATTGATCCCAAGCCAACGGCCGGGTTTCAGCGGGTTATTCAGCGTGCTGCCATTCATGTTCAGTCTTCGGGGCGCGAAGAAGTGACCGGTGCCAATGTGCTGGTTGCGCTGTTTTCCGAACGGGAATCGCACGCGGTGTATTACCTGCAACTGCAGGATATGACGCGCCTGGATGCCGTTAACTATATTTCACACGGTATAGCCAAGGCGCCGGAACTTAACGAACGGCGGGTGCCGCGTGGTGCCGATGACGAATTGAATGCGTCGGGCGCTGGCGAGGCCGACGAGGCCGGAGCCGCCAAGGAAGGCGAGGCCCTTAAGGCCTATTGCGTGAATTTGAATGCCAAGGCGCAAAAGGGCAAGATTGATCCGCTGATTGGCCGCCAAAGCGAAATTGACCGCACCATTCAGGTGCTGTGCCGTCGTACCAAAAATAACCCGCTTTATGTCGGGGACCCGGGTGTGGGCAAAACCGCCATTGCCGAAGGCCTTGCCAAACGCATTGTTGACGGCGATGTGCCGGAGGTTCTGCAGGGCGCGACCATCTTTGCCCTTGATATGGGCTCGCTTCTGGCGGGAACGCGGTATCGTGGTGATTTTGAAGAGCGCCTGAAAGCTGTGGTCAAAGAACTGGACGAGCATGACAATGCCGTGCTGTTTATTGATGAAATCCATACCGTGATTGGGGCTGGTGCAACGTCGGGTGGGGCGATGGATGCCTCGAACCTGTTGAAGCCTGCCCTGGCGAGTGGTGCACTGCGCTGCATCGGTTCCACGACCTATAAGGAATTTCGGGGGCACTTTGAAAAAGATCGTGCCCTTGTGCGTCGTTTCCAGAAAATCGATGTTGATGAGCCGTCGCTGGAAGACACCATCAAAATTCTCAAGGGTCTGAAGCCCTATTACGAAGAACATCATCACGTTAAGTACACCAACGAAGCCATTCGTTCTGCGGTTGAACTGGCATCGCGTTACATTAATGACCGTAAACGCCCCGACAGCGCGATTGATGTGATTGACGAGGTGGGGGCGTCGCGAATGCTGGTTGCGCCAAGCAAGCGTAAACGCACGATCAGCAAGCGGGACGTTGAAGAGATTGTTGCCAAGATCGCGCGTATTCCGGCCAAATCGGTTTCGAGTGATGACCGCAAGGCACTGCAAAATATCGAACGTGACCTGAAAACGGTTGTGTTTGGGCAGGACAAAGCCATTGAGGCCCTCTCGAGTGCGATCAAGCTGGCGCGCGCGGGCCTGCGTGAACCGGAAAAACCGATTGGGTCCTATCTGTTTTCTGGCCCGACCGGGGTTGGTAAAACCGAAGTCACCAAACAGCTTGCCAATGTTATGGGCATCGAGTTCGTCCGCTTTGACATGTCCGAATATATGGAACGCCACAGCGTGTCACGCCTGATTGGTGCGCCGCCGGGCTATGTCGGGTTTGACCAGGGCGGTCTTTTGACCGATGCGGTTGATCAGCATCCGCATGCGGTTGTGCTGCTTGATGAAATCGAGAAAGCCCATCCGGACCTGTTTAACATCCTGTTGCAGGTTATGGATCACGGCAAGCTGACGGATAATAACGGCAAGACCGTTGATTTCCGCAATATCGTGCTGGTGATGACCACCAATGCTGGCGCGTCGGACATGGCAAAACCTGCCATCGGCTTTATGCGTGATCGGCGCATTGGTGAGGATGAAGAGGCAATTAAACGCACCTTCAGCCCTGAATTCCGCAACCGTCTTGATGCGGTTATTCCGTTTACCCATCTTCAGGCGGATGTGGTCAAGATGGTGGTGGATAAATTCATTCTGCAGCTTGAAGTGCAGCTTGCGGATCGCAATGTATCCATTGAACTGACAGAAGCTGCCCGTACATGGCTGGCCGATCGCGGATATGATCCGGCTTTCGGCGCGCGTCCGTTGGGGCGTGTCATTCAGGAGCATGTTAAAAAGCCACTTGCCGAAGAGTTGCTGTTTGGCAAGCTCGAGAAGGGTGGTTCGGTGCTGGTTGATATCGAGAATGACGGGGTTGTTTTCCGTTTTCCCGATCAGCAGGATGATAAAAGCGAGAGCCGTGACCCTGAAATGGTTGAGTAAATCAGCTACGGCTGATTTGAACCTTTATCATGGTTCTGCTTGCTATCGTGGTGGGCCATAGTATTCTGAAATGTATCCAGCTCGGTTTCGGGGCTGGATACTTTTCTAATTGAGGTTATTTCGACTTTTTATGAATTCATCAGGCCAAAGACAAAAAGTAAAAGAAGTCGAGCATTTCCTGTCGCAGTTGGAAAAGCGCGGGCGTATTCTGGTTTCGATTGCTGCGGAGCTTGAAGCCCTGGCAGATACGACAGATGTTACCCGTTATCGTCCTTTCCGGGAACAGGTCGACAACTTCAAGGCTCTTTCCCTGATCCTTTCAGAAAGGCTGTCGGCGCTGGATAATCATCCGCGTAAGGATGAGTTGGAGAAACAGTTCCATAAGCTTCAAGTGCTGATGCTGCGGCTCGTGATTAAAACCAGTCTTAAATTCTTTTTTGTCATGAGTGCCAAGCCCTTTCTGCCATTGGGCTCTCGTGAGTTGTTTCAAAGCGAATTGCGAACGCTTTATGAGGCAGAAAAAATGTTGTCTGATCCTAGATTTAAAAGCGATTTGGATGACAGTGCGCAGGACGATTTGGATATGGCACGCGATATCCTTGAGGAAATTATCCAGCATGCTCCTGCGTTGCTGAATTTCAGCAATAGACCCGCAGCCAATAAACGGAAGAGATTCCGCTAGGCTGTTGTAATTTTGAATAATTCCAATCCGTTTGGGTAACCCCTATCCGGTTTGAATGTTCTAAATTACATGCTTCCCTTATTTCTGATCTCCGTGATTCCTCAAAATGCAAATTTTGGTGTGGCTTGGTATTGCCCGGATTGCAGTGGTTTATGCGTATCCTGTGTGAATCTGATGCCGATAAACGCGTGTATGTTGCAATATGGGATACTTATTTTTGCATTTTGCAAAATCATTTTTGCATTTTGCACAATCGATGGATATACCCCTAAGGTATTGCCACTCTATACCGTGCAAACCCGCGAAATTTTTAAATTTAAAAAACTGGCACGGTAACTGCATATATAAGGGCGGACAGTTGTTCTGTGCAGGGGCGCACTACGGTGCGCCTGGAACAACGTAATCTTCTGCAGTTTGCTCGTGTCCCAACCAAAACTTATAGCGGCGATTTTTATCGCCGCTTTTTTCTTGCCTGTAATCTGGCAGAAAACTCTTCTTATCCCGCATTCATTGTCTCTGCATTTCTGTGCCATCCATCCGCAGGTTGCGTCATTGCCCATACCTGATTGTTCTGCAAAGGCATGACAAGGTGCTGTTTACCGCTGGTAGCGACCCTGTATGTCGCCAGTTCAGAAATCCAGAGTGCAGCAAAACGATACTCCTTAAATTAGGATGGTTGGAAGTATATCCTTTGGTATATGTTAATATCATACCTAATGGCTAGGTTTAGTGTGTGACGTGCTTTAATCGGATGGTTGTGCCCGCTTTACTGCAAAGGGGCCTCGGGGAATTGAGAGGGATTTGTCATGAAACGGTCTGGTTCACGCTTTGCGGCGTTTGTTGTTGGTGTGGCGGCTTTGTCGTTCACCGCAGGTGCATGGGCACAACAGCAGCTTCCCGCAGGTCCGAAAGAGCTGATTGATGCGGGCGTGATTGCGGAAGTGCGCAACTGGCTTGTTAACCCGGTCGTTGAGATATCGGTAAAGGGGCAGAATGTGCGCAATGCCAACTTGTCTCAGGCGCAAATCGATGCCGCAGACAAGGAATGGCGCGCAGAGCGTGAATCTGACGATCAGCCGACCATTGCCGCCGTACTCAATAACCCGCTGTCAGGATATTTAACGCAAATCCAGGCCCGTTCCGGCGGGCTATATAGCGAGATATTTGTCACCGATGCCCAAGGGCTCAATGTTGGTCAGAGTTCCATTACCTCGGATTTCTGGCAGGGTGACGAAGCCAAATTTCAGAAAACCTACCCGCAAGGTGCCTCGGCTGTCTTTATCGACGAGGCGGAATACAACGAACAGGCGGATAACTGGCGCGCACAACTGAACATGACGGTGTCAGACAGCACCGGAGAGCCGATTGGAGCTGTCACGGTTGAAATCAACCTGACTGAACTTGCCCGCCGCAAGGGCCTTTAAGGAAACAAGAGTCATGATGTTTTTTAAAAATATGCTCATTCCTGTCAAACTGGCAGCCAGCTTTGCAGTCATGATCGTTATCATTCTGTTGGTTGGCGGGGCGGCTTTTTATGCGATGAACCAGGTGGAGATTGCAGATGCGCGCAGTGAGCGTCTGATCGATATTGAGGAAAGCTTTAACGATATCGATAACGCCTATCGCACGGCGCGTCAGGAAATGACCTATTTTCTGACCACAGGTGATCGCAGCGGGCTTGATGCCTATCATGCGGCTGTGGCACGCACGGATCAAACTGTGACGCATCTTAAGGAAAAAGCCTTCGCGGACCCGGAAATTATGGGCCTTGCGCAGGAAATGGAAACCGCGATTGATGCCTGGCAGGATATTGCCAACCAGCAGGCGCAATTAATGCGGCAATATCTGACGGTTAATCATGCGCGCGCGATTGAAGCTTCGGGCGAGCCACGGGCGCTGGCTGTAAAGGTTAATGAAGCCGCGCAAAAACTCGAAAGCTATATTGTCACATCGCGCAAGGACCTTTCGGGAGAGCAACATGCCGCCGCGTTGTTTTTCAAAGTCACACTTGCGGTTGGTGTGGCCGGGTTGATTGTCTTTGCAATCCTGTTTGCGACAGTCCTGACACGTATGATTGCATTTCCCATTCGCGACATGACAAGTGCGATGAGCAAACTGGCCAATGGCGATGTGAATGTGCGTTTTAAGGAAATGAAACGGGCCGATGAGGTTGGTGCAATGTCGCGGGCTTTGCGGGTGTTTCGTGAAAATGCCGAAGACCGGATGCGCATGGCAGAACAGGAAAAAGCCGAAGCCGAGCGGCAATTGGAGCGTGGACGACATATGCACGAACTGTCGGCGCGCTTTGACCAGCAGATCAAGGATGTTCTTTCAACAGTGTCGGTTGCATTGGGTGAAGTGCGTGGTGCGTCCGAGCAACTTTCAGATCATTCTGCGCGTGCCAATGATTATGCCCAGCGGGTAGCCAGCCAGGCTGACGAATCCTCGGTTAATATCGAAACCGTGGCAACGGCGACATCGCAGCTTTCGTCGTCGATTAACGAAATCTCGCACCAGATTTCACAGGTTGCCGATATTGCCAAAAAGGCCGCACAGGATACGGCAAAAACCAATGCCCGCGTTTTGCAGCTTAACGAGGCCGCCGAAAGCGTTGGCGAGGTTGTTAATCTGATCAGTGATATTGCCGATCAGACCAATCTTCTGGCCCTGAATGCGACAATAGAATCTGCCCGGGCGGGCGAGGCTGGCAAAGGGTTTGCTGTGGTTGCCGGCGAGGTCAAAAATCTGGCGTCGCAAACCGCCCGTGCGACCGAGCAGATTACGAGCAAAATTACCGAAATGCAGTCCGAAACCGGTGCAGCCGCGTCAGCAGTGCGTGACTTTGCCGAGACCATTTTGCGCATCGAAGAACTGATGGCCGTTGTCGCCAGCGCAATAGAAGAGCAGGGCGCTGCCACCCGGGAAATTTCGCGCAGTGTGGATGGTGTTGCTTCTGGTAATCAGGAAATCAACCATGCGGTTGGAAATGTTGCCCGTGCTGCCACTGAAAGCGGCGAGCTGTCGAATGGTCAGTTGGGCTGTGTTGGCCGTCTGACTGCTGCAAACGACCAGTTGCTGGCACATGTGCATGGCTTCCTTGATGAGGTGCGCAAGATTTAGCCTTCTTTCCTAAAAGATGTTGAACCGGGTCGAGGCATGGTGCTTCGGCCCGGTTTATTTTTGGGTGGTTTGGGGCAAATTACTTTTGCGGGTTTGTATTGTCCTTGCGATAGGGGCTGTGTTCTTCGCGAATGAACAGGCTGTTTTCCTCGATACCTGCACGTTCCTGTTCCAGAAAACGGGCAACCGCATCGCGCAGGCCAGGATGGCGTAAGAAATGGGCCGAATGGGTCAGTACCGGTTCGTAGCCACGTTGAATTTTATGTTCGCCCTGCGCCCCGGCCTCGACGGTTTTAAGGCCGCGTTCAATGGCAATGTCGATGGCCTGATAATAGCAGGTTTCAAAATGCAGCATCGGGGTCCGGTCAATGCTGCCCCAGTTGCGACCATATAGCGTATCTTGGCCCAAAAGGTTCAACGCGCCTGCAACAATATCGCCATCGCGCAAGGCTGTAACCAGAACAACATTGTCGCGTAGCCGGTCATGTAGCAGGTCAAAGAATTCGCGGGTCAAATAGGCCTCGCCCCATTTGCGGTCGGTTGTATCGTGGTAAAACCGAAAGAACTGGTCCCAGTGCCGTGTTTTCAAATCATCCCCGGACAAGGCGGCAAAACTGTATCCAGCATCGATGACCTGGCGGCGCTCCTTGCGGATATTTTTGCGTTTGCGCGAATTTAATGCGCTCAGAAAATCGTCAAAGCTGCCATATCCGCGATTTTTCCAGTGATACTGGATGCCTGCGCGTGTCAGAAAGCCATTTTGCGCCAGAGTCTGGCTTTCGTCTTCCTGACAAAAGCTCACATGGATACCGGAAAGGCCAAGTTGGTCTGGCAGGGCGGCAAGGCCCTGGGCCAGGGCAGTTTTGATGCCGCCCGGGGCAGGATGATCAGCCCGTACCAGCAGGCGGGGCCCCGGAACCGGGGAAAAGGGCACGGCGGATTGCAGTTTGGGGTAATATTGGCCCCCGGCGCGTTGAAAGGCATCGGCCCAGGCCCAGTCAAATACATATTCACCATAAGAATGGCCTTTGACATAAAGCGGTGCGACACCCGCAATCGTGCCATCCTCATCCTGGCAGATAATATGAAAAGGTTGCCATCCGGTGTCCGGGTGGGCGGACTGGCTGTCTTCCATCGCCGATAAAAAGGCAAAGCTGACAAAAGGGTTGGCAGAGCCGGCACAGGCATCCCATGCGTCGGCCCCGATCTGATGGATATCGGTGGCTGTTTTCAGTTCGACTGGCAAAGGTTTTCCCCGTTGGCAAATGGGTGCGTTGAGGCTTTAAAATTCTACGCATAACCCGGTATATGCGTTCAAAAGATAGGCGCAATGCGTATATGTGCAAGGGAAAGCCTTTGACGTAGGGGCCTGTTGGTCCTATTTCATGAACGGCTTGGGGAGTGCCCCGGCTAATTCTTCGAAAAAAAGGATGGTACGTCGTGATCAGCAAACTTTCGTTGGAGAAGGACAAAATCAAGATTGTTCTGCTCGAAGGTATCCATGAAAATGCTGTTAAAATGTTTCGGGAGGCGGGTTATTCCAACGTTGACCTGTATCCTGCAGCGCTTGACGCAGACGAACTGAAGTCTGTCGTTTCCGAAGCGCATTTTCTGGGCATTCGATCCCGTACCAAACTGACCGAAGAAATTATCGAGGCTGCGCCTAAGCTGACATCGATTGGCTGTTTCTGTATTGGCACCAACCAGGTTGACCTGAGTGCTGCGGCCATGCGCGCCATTCCGGTTTTTAATGCGCCCTATTCCAATACCCGTTCGGTCGCCGAACTGGTTTTGGGCCAGATCATCATGTTGTTGCGCGGTATTCCGCAGCGCAACACGGCGGCCCATGCGGGGGGCTGGCTTAAAAATGCCAAAGGATCGTTTGAAGCCCGTGGCAAGACGCTCGGGATTATCGGTTACGGCCATATTGGTTCGCAGCTTTCGGTGCTTGCCGAGTCGCTTGGCATGAATGTCATTTATTATGATGTCATCAACAAACTTGCGATGGGCAATGCAACTTCCTGTGCCAGCATGGATGACCTGTTGGCGCGTGCCGATGTGGTGTCGCTGCATGTTCCGGCCAATGACCAGACCAGGAACATGATCACCTCGGCAGAGCTTGCCAAAATGAAGCCGGGTGCGCATTTCATTAATGCGGCGCGTGGCAATGTGGTTGTGATTGAAGATCTGGCAGCCGCCCTGGAAAGCGGGCATCTGGCTGGTGCCGCGATTGACGTGTTCCCGGTTGAGCCCGCAGGCAAGGACGAGGAATTTGTCAGCCCGCTGCGCGGCATGAGCAACGTGATTTTGACACCGCATATTGGGGGTTCCACCCAGGAAGCCCAGGAAAATATCGGGATCGAAGTGGCTGAAAAGCTGATCACCTATTCCGATAATGGTTCAACGCTGGGTGCGGTCAACTTCCCCGAAGTGTCGTTGCCGGTCAAAAACCGCAATCATACGCGGTTTATGCACATCCATCGCAACGTTCCGGGCGTTATTTCCAAGATCAACGATGTGTTTGCATCGCGTGGTATGAATATTTCCGGGCAGTATTTGCGTTCCGAAGGCGGTATTGGTTATGTCGTCGTGGAAGTCGATGACGAAATCAAGCCTGGCCTGGGCATTCGCAAGGAACTTGAAGCGATTAACGGCACCCTGCGTGTTCGTTTCCTGTTTTAAGACTCAGGTTTGCTGAATTGATCTGAAAGGGGCGGTGCCGGATGGCATCGCCCTTTGTTTGTGGGGATTCAGGCTGTATTTTGTTTTGCCGGAAAGCCTTGGTAAGACATGTGGCTGGATTACGGATAGGGTTTTTCGCTTAAAACGGCTTCGATTGCAGCGTCATCGGCTTCAAAGGGCAGGGAGGCGCGGCCGGTCAGGGCGTTGGCTAGCTGGCTGCGATATTTTTGACGTGAAATTTCGACAACGCCAAACTGTTTAAGGTGGTCGTTGACAAACTGCGTATCCAGCAGGCGATACCCGCCCTGCCGCATCAGGGCGACAAGGTGAACCAAGGCAACCTTTGAGGCGTTGGTGGCGCGCGAAAACATGCTTTCGCCAAAAAAGGCCTGGCCGAGGCTAACGCCATATAAGCCGCCCACAAGTTTTCCATCCTGCCACGCTTCAATCGAATGGGCACATCCCATTTCGTGCAAATGGCAATAGGCCTCGCGGATGCTTTTATTGATCCAGGTTTCCTCGCGTGTTTCTGTGGTGGCGGCACAAGCGGCGATCGTGGCAGCAAAACTGCTGTCAACCTTGATGTCAAAATCCTTCCGCCGCACAACCTTGCGCAGGCTTCGCGGCACATGAAAACCATCCAGCGGGATCACGCCACGCCATTCCGGGTCAATCCAGTACAGCGTCGGATCATCATGGCTTTCGGCCATGGGAAAAAGTCCCACGGAATAGGCGCGAATCAAAAGTTCCGGTGTCAGTTGGTTAGACATAATTGCTGAAATGGTTGCATGTCCTGGTTGTGCGGACGGTTTTTTCTGTCCGTGTCTGTATTTCATATGTGCATTGGCTCTGCCGCAACAAGATGAAAATTCCTCTATTCTGCTTTATTACGATTAGGTATAATAAATCCTATACGTAACGGGGAATTTGTTCCGTAATGTTATCATATTGATGAATAACGGAAAACGGCAATGGGAAATACAGGCTGCGGGTGCCGTGTTTTTGAAATGTGACTTCCAGTTTTGATTTCTGCCGTGTTCAGCGCATGATCCGCAAATTTTACCGTATGTTTTCTGAGGGGGTATTATGAAACTTTTACGGTCCGTTGGTGTTGCCTTCCTTGTTTCGACGGCTTTTGTCGGCGCATACGGAACGACAACGGCTTTTGCCCAGCAGTCGGGGGTGCAAAACCAGTTGCCGCCTGCTTTGCGGGCGGCTCTTTTGTCTGGTAATGCAGGTGCTATTCAGCAGGCGATACAGGTCTTGAGTGCCGGTAATCCGGCGCGGCAAGCGGAGCTTGCCCAGCAGGTTGTCGCAGCGGCAGAACAGCTTGTTCAGTCTAATCCGAAGGCGGCCCTTGCGGCGGCGCAGGTGGCTGTTAATGTTGTCAGCAACGGTTCGGTTCAGACTTCCGCGCCAGCTTCTGCCAATAATGTGGCCGCAATTGCGGCCCGTATTATTGTTAACCCGAATGTGATTCAGGCCGCGCCAGCCCAGGTTGCGCAGGTTGCGACCCAGGCGGTTCGGGTTGCAACATCACCGGTCGTATATCAGGCGAACCCGACAGCAAGTGTGCAGGTTGCTGCCAATACACATGCAGCGGTCAATAATCCGACGGTTGTAGCTGCCGACCCAACTGCATTGCAGCAAGTGAGTGCGGTTATTAGTCAGGCAAGTGCCAACCAGAGTTTAAATGGTAGCAACTCTAGTAATGCCTCGCAAATGAACTCAATATTGGCGCAGCAGCAACCGCAACCGCAACAGCAGCAACAGCAACAGCAGACACAAACAGTGGTGCAACAACCACAGGACCCTGTTGGCGATCCAATAGAGCCCCCTTCGCCGGAGTCTGAGGCTGTCAATAACGCTTCGCCGATCCGACCATCATGATGTGGTAATAAACAAAAACCGGGGATCGTTTGATCCCCGGTTTTTGTTTTACTTCTTCATGTCCATGAATTTTTCAAGCCAGTGAATATCGTAATTCCCGGCCTGAATATCAGGATTGGCCAACAGGCGCTGATGCAGTGGAATGGTGGTTTTGATGCCGCCAATCGCATATTCGGCCAGCGCACGACGCAGGCGCATCATACATTCTTCGCGGTCACGACCATGCACGATCAGCTTTGCAATCATGCTGTCGTAATAGGGCGGGATGGAATAGCCGGTGTAAATGCCGCTATCAACACGCACACCCAGACCGCCTGGCGCATGATATTCCTGAATTTTACCAGGCGAGGGCACAAAGGTTTGCGGGTCCTCGGCATTGATGCGGCATTCAATGGCATGACCATTGATTTCAATGTCATCCTGGATAAAGGACAGTTCCATGCCGGCGGCAACGCGGATCTGTTCACGCACCAGATCAACGCCTGAAATGGCCTCTGTCACCGGGTGTTCCACCTGCAAACGGGTGTTCATTTCAATGAAATAGAACTCGCCATTTTCATAAAGAAACTCGATGGTCCCGGCATTGCGATAGCCCATGCCGCGCATGGCATTGGCAACGATGCCACCAATGCGCGCCCGTTCCTCGGGCGAGAGCATGGGTGCCGGGGCTTCTTCCAGAACTTTCTGGTGGCGGCGCTGAAGGGAGCAGTCACGCTCGAACAGATGCACGGCATTGCCGTGTGAATCGCCAATCACCTGCAATTCGATATGGCGTGGCTTGCCCAGATATTTTTCCATGTAAACAGCGGCATTACCGAAGTTCTGCAAGGCTTCCTTGCGGGTCATGGAAAAGGCTTCGGCCAGGTCTTCATCGCGTTCCACAACCTTCATGCCACGGCCACCACCGCCGCCGGATGCCTTGATCAGGACCGGATAGCCGATGTCGGCGGCACATTTTTTGGCCTGTTCAACGGTGGTAATTTCACCATCGGATCCCGGCACAACAGGAATGCCAAGTTTTTCGGCCGTCTGTTTTGCCATAATCTTGTCGCCCATCGTCCGGATATGTTCCGGGCTGGGGCCGATAAAGGCAAAACCGTGTTCTTCGACCATTGCAGCGAAATCGGCACTTTCCGAGAGAAAGCCATAACCGGGATGGATGGCTTCGGCCCCGGTAATTTCGGCCGCCGACAGGATGGCCGGAATATTCAGATAGCTGTCACGCGATGCTGCCGGACCAATACACACGGCTTCATCGGCCAGGCGAACATGCATGGCATTGGCATCGGCGGTGGAATGCACCGCAACGGTTTTGATGCCCATTTCGCGGCAGGCGCGCTGGATACGCAGCGCGATCTCGCCCCGGTTGGCAATCAGGATTTTTTCAAACATTGCGGTATAACCCCGGATTATTCAATGATGACCAGCGGCTCGTCATATTCGACGGGGTTGCCGTCGGTCGCAATGATCTGGCTGATTTTACCAGCCTTCGGTGCGCGGATCGGATTGAAGGTTTTCATGGCTTCAATCAGCATCAGGGTCTGACCTTCGGCAACGGTGCTGCCTGCGGTGATAAACGGTGCGGCACCGGGTTCCGGTGCGAAATAGACAACACCCACCATCGGCGATTTAACGCAACCCGGATGCGATGAAAGATCACCGCTGCTGGCAGCAGTCGGTGCTGCAGCAGCAACCGGAGCAGCGGCAACCGGGGCCGGTGCGGCAGCATAGGTGGTGCCCTGGCGGGCAACGCGGATTTTGTTGTCGCCATCGGCAACTTCAATTTCCGTGAGATTGGTTTCGTCCAGCAATTCTGCAAGCTGGCGAATGGCGTCGTTATCGATGTTGAACTTGCTCATTTCGACTATCTTTTATGATGATGGAGCGATAAGGGGTTTCAACGCGTCGAGGGCAAGAACATACCCTTGGGCACCAAAGCCGCAAATCATGCCTTTTGCTGCCTTTGAAACAAAGGAATGGTGCCGGAATGTGTCGCGCTGATGAATATTCGACAGATGTACCTCGATGATCGGCAGGTCAGATGCCAGCAAGGCATCAAGAATAGCGACCGATGTATGAGTATAGGCCGCAGCATTCAAAATGATGCCGCATCCCTTTACACGGGCTTCCTGTATCTGGTCAACCAGAACACCTTCGTGATTGCTTTGATGAAAGGCAATTTCCAGGCCCTGTGTCGCGGCATGGTTCTCGCACAGTGACTTTATATCCTCGAGCGTGGTCGCACCGTAAATTTCGGGCTGACGCTGTCCCAGAAGATTAAGGTTAGGGCCATTTAAGATGTAGACGGGTTTTGTCATCCGGTCTCACATATCCAACAGTTTGTGGTGCGTTTATACCACGACGAAAGTCTGACGCAACGCCGCATTCCTTACATCCAGATCACGCAATATGCCAGCTTTGATGTGAAGGCACCGTTAAGGCACGCATTTGTCGGGGTGTGTCGTGGTATTGCGGCGGGGGGATGGATCACGTCTTGCCTTCGTTCCCGGTGCTGACCATACTGCCCGGCAGCATTCAAGGATTAGGAAAGTCAGCAGAACAATGCGCCTTACGATCAATGGTGAAGACCGTATCATCGAAAATGCCCCCACCGTCGCCGACCTGCTTGCGCAATTGAATATTGCCGCAACCAAGGTCGCCGTGGAGCGTAATCTGGAGATTGTGCCTAAAACGGCCTATGGTGCGACTGAGCTGGGCGAGGGCGACCGGCTGGAGATCGTTCATTTTATTGGCGGTGGTTCGGGAGAACCGGAACTGGCCGCTGCGGCGGATGACAGCTTTGTCGTGGCCGGGCACAGTTTTAAATCCCGCCTGTTGGTTGGCACCGGCAAATATCGCGATTTTGAGGAAACCCGCCTGGCAATTGAAGAATCGGGTGCGGAAATTGTTACCGTTGCCGTGCGCCGGGTGAATGTGACCGACCCCAGCCAGCCGATGCTGGTTGATTATGTGGATCCGAAAAAATACACCTATTTGCCAAATACCGCTGGCTGCTTTACCGCCGACGATGCCATGCGCACCCTGCGCCTGGCCCGCGAAGCCGGGGGCTGGAATTTGGTAAAGCTGGAGGTCTTGGGCGATCAGAAAACCCTGTATCCCAATATGCCTGAAACCCTGAAAGCTGCCGAAATCCTGATCAAGGAAGGTTTCGATGTGATGGTGTATTGCAGCGATGACCCCATCCAGGCAAAAATGCTGGAGGATATGGGCTGTGTTGCCATCATGCCGCTGGGCTCGCTAATCGGGTCGGGCATGGGGATCATCAACCCGGTCAATATTGCCCTGATCAAGGAAAACGCCAAGGTGCCGGTGCTGGTTGATGCCGGTGTTGGCACGGCATCCGAGGCATCCTATGCGATGGAGCTGGGCTGTGATGGTGTTTTGATGAACACGGCCATTGCCGGTGCCAAAGACCCCATTCGTATGGCACGCGCGATGAAACATGCGGTGATTGCCGGGCGCGAGGCCTTTTTGGCCGGGCGTATGCCGCGTAAACGTTATGCTGATCCATCCTCGCCGTTAGCCGGGATCATTTGATCGGTCGTTAACCCGTTTAAGAATAAAGGCTCCGTTTCGATATGGAAACGGAGCCTTTTTGTTTATTTTGCTAACGAAACTGAAAAACTGCCAATGTTGGCGCGTTCAGGTCAGGACTCTTTTTCCAGTCCGGCATCCACCAGCGACTTGACCCGTTCCATATCGGCACCGGCGACCAGGGTGCCATTGATCAAAAAGGCCGGGGTGCCATTCACGCCAATCGATTTTGCCATTGCGGCATTGCGCGACAGTTCCTGGCGAATGTCATCGCCATTCATATCCTTGCGCATCTTTGCCACATCAATACCGGCACCAGCGGCCAGTTCGTCAATGCGATCATCGGTCAGTTTGCCACGGCTGCCCATCATGGCGCGGTGCAGCTCAAGATATTTGCCCTGCTTTTGCGCGGCCAGGGCGGCCTTTGCTGCCACCAGTGATTCCGGTGTCAGGATGGGTAATTCCAGAAATACGGTGCGGATTTTTTGTGTGTCGTCATCGGCCATTGCCATCACATCATCAAAGGCGCGCTTGCAATAACCACACTGATAGTCAAAAAACTCAACAACTGTGACCGGGGCGTTTGCCGCGCCAACCGATGGGGCGCTGGAGTCTTTGCTGGTCAGTGCCTGCCAGACCGGGGCAATGGCTTCGTCCTGCAGGCGGGTTTTTTCGGCCATTTGCCAGGTTTGCACATTTTGCAGCGCCTTGAGCAGCACATCAGGATGGTCCATGAGGTAGCTTTCAATCATGGTTTCAACCTGCTTTTGCTGCGCGTCAGACAGGCTGTCATCTGCAGCATGGGCCGGGGACATTGCCATGATCGACAAGGGCAGGGCGATGGCGGCAAATCCGGCGGCTTTTTTGAAAATATGCAAAGGCATTGAAATTCCTGTTCACCTGTCAGGTGCCATTGATGGCAGCACTATTGTAAATTGTCTTTTCCCTTGATACGGGACGGTTCCCTAACGGGAAAGTAAAATATGCGAGAGATAGGTCACAGCATTGGTTGGGCGGCCTGGGTGCGGGGCGGCGGCAATGCCGATCCAGACAAGTTTGACATCGCGGGTATTTGCCGCGGGCCAGTAATGGCGGTGTAATGTGGCAAGGTCCAGATAATCGGTTTGCCAATAGCCGGTTTCATCCGGGGCAGGATGATTGAGCAGGGGCGTTTGCCCCACCGGGCTGCCGCCAACTGGAATTTGTAAAATATAATCCGCACCGGGCAGGCCAATGCCCAGATCGCTCTCCGTCCAGCGGGTGGCCTTTTGGTTTTTGAACCCGAGAATGAGGGTGGTATCGCCCGCTTTGGCCCCGCCCCGCAATTGCCAGTCAAACGACAGGAAGGGACTGCCAAGAATGGCGACATTGGTGCGTCGTCCCAACTGTATCGGCTGGTTTTGCGATGGATGTGAAGAAATGCCGAGCGCGATGCGTCCGTCAATATCATCCCAGAACAGCGCATCGTTCCGGGCAGCATGTTCAGGTGTTTTTGTTTGCTTAGCCGATGATGTGCCATCAAGCGGTGATATTGCATAAAGCCAGTATTCAGGCAGTTTATCGGGGCGTAGCGAGAAAGGCGCATAAAGCAGTTTTAGCCCGCCATCGGCATTTACCCCGGCCCCTGGCAAGGTGCAGGCAGCGGCTAAAAAACACAAAACCAGAGCCAAAGCTGGCTTGGTACCCCATTGCACGGGCCTGATAGACTGTAAAAACGGGTATTTCGGCATAGGACGTTTCTTTCGCCAGCAGGCGCATATTACAGAAATAAAGACAGATCGCGTTAGAGTACCAATCCTGTTGCTGAAAGCTGTTTTGTCGCCTGTAACGGCCAACCGGCGCGATGAAGCATTTGCTGCCACATGCACGCCGGTTTGCAGGAGATTGGCTAGCAGGGGTTAGTTTTGTTTGTCGGGTTCCGTCGCGCGCAAAATATCCTGTGCACGTTGCCAGGGGGCGGTGCCGCTTTTAAGTTCGCGATCCGCCTGAACAGCATGATAGCGCGCCGCACTGCGATCCCCGGTCAGAAGGCTGTATTCCGACTGGGAAAGCGAGGCCTCACCTTGGTTATTAAGCCGGGATTCGGTAATGGCGCGGAAACGCCAGGCCGATGCGTTGTCCCGTTCCTTTGACAGGGCTGCGAGAAGGTTTTCTTTCGCATCGGGCAGCATGTCTGGATTGTTGGTTTCCAGTTCGGCATGGGCCAGCAAAATACGAATGAGCGGCGCACCATCGGACTGCTGAATGGCCTTTTGCAAAGGGGCGATTGCCTCGTTGGCCTTGCCAAATTCCAGTAATACCTGGCCTTTAAGCTCGGCGAAATAGGGGTTTTCCGGTTCATCGGCAATCAGGGCATTAATGCGGTCCAGTGCCGGTTGCAACTGCGAGTCGCGATAATAGGCAATGGCGCGGGCATAACGTGCGGCCACGCTGGTATCAGAATCGGGGTACTGGCGCAGCGTCATTTGCAGGCCGTTGGTAAAGGCATACAATTTGGCCCGCATCCTGGCATGGCGTTCGTACAGGGCCGGGGAAACCTTGGCATCCTTAAGCGGCGAGTTGGCAACATAGTTTTCAAGAAACTCGACACGTTCGGTGGTCAGCGGGTGGCTGCGCAGATACGGGTCCTGGTTGGCGGCACTCAACAGTTCCTGTCCTTCCAGCTTTTCCATGAAATCGCGCATGCCGCGGGCGGAAATGCCCGCCGCCGTCAGGAATTTGACGCCGGCCTGGTCCGCACTGCTTTCCTGGGTGCGTGAATAGGCCAGAAAGTTACGCTGGGCAATATTTTGCCCGCCAATAACGGCGGCTGTTCCTACATCGGCCCGGCCGGCAGCAACACCGGCAGCGACACCTAACACGGTGGAAAGAATGGAAATTGCTGATGCGTTACGCAATTGGTCCTGGACGCGTGAAAGGTGACCACCGGCAATGTGGCCGGTTTCGTGGGCGATCACGCCTATCACCTGTTCGGGAGTATCTGCTTTCAACAGAAGCCCGGTATTGATAAAAAGTTTTTGCCCGCCGGCAACGAACGCATTGAGACTGTTATCGGAAACGATGTAAACCGATACAGCCTGTGGATCGAGGCCAGCGGCCTTGAAGATGGGCGTGGCATAGAGACGAAGGGTTTCTTCGATTTCCGTGTCACGGATAAATGAACGGCCTTGAGCGAAAACTGCGCTGGGCAAGGCAACAAGGAAAATGGCAGTGAGTGTTAAAATGCGTCTAAGCAAAATATGCGTTCCGTATGTTCGTTCATCCGGGCCAGGCGAAAAGTCATTTGGTCAGCCATCATGGCGGATCGCCGCTGTTTGCGCAATGACTGCCATGCTTGGCGCATGTAGTAGCACACCACAAAATCTTGGCCAGATCGGGGCAGTGAAGGGCGTTCTGGGCGGTGTGACCGCTGATGAACCTCTTGCCGTGCAAACCGCGCGTGATGTTCTTTCGGCAGGGGGCACTGCTGCTGATGCCGCCGTGGCCCTGTATGCCACCATGACAGTGACCAAACCCTCGGTCGCCGGGATTGGCGGCGGCGGCGTGTGTATTGTGCATGATCGTGCGGCGAAAAAGGTCGAGGTTCTGGATTTTTGGCCCCGTTCGGGAACGCAAACAGCGGATGGGCAAATTCATACGGCAGTGCCGGGCGTACCGCGTGGCCTTTATGCCCTTAGCGCGCGTTACGGCCGTTTGAACTGGGGGCAATTGCTTGCCAGTGCCGAGCAGGATGCGCGTTTTGGCGTGCCGTTGTCGCGATCTCTTAAAACCGATATTGACGCATCACGCGATAAAATCCTCTCTACGCCGTCGTTGGCAAATATCTACAGCCGGGATGGTCAGCTTCTGAAAGTGGGCGACCGGGTACAGCAAATGGGCCTGGGGGCGTTGTTAACCTCGCTTCGGGTTAAAGGACCGGGTGATTTTTATAATGGCGTACTGGCCAGCCAGATAGTCAAAGCAGTGACTGCTGCGGGGGGCACATTAACCCTTGCTGATCTCAACAATTACAAACCCGTCTGGCGTGAAGCGACGGCGGTGAAGTCTGGCAATGAAAATATTTATTTCACGCAGGCTCCCAAATCGACAACCGGGAAGGATGTTATTGCAGGAACCGATGATCTGGTCGGGGTTTTGAACCGGTATCTCGCCGATATTGATAACGCACCGGCCAATGCCGCCAAAGGCGGGCGCAGCGGGTTTGTTGTTGTGGATGTCGCGGCAAATGCCGTTGCCTGCGAAACCACCATGACCGAACCGTTTGGCGTGGGAATCGGCGCAGATGCCTTTGGTCTTGATCTTGCCAGCGGGGATGTGTCGCCGCCTCTGGTTGGTCCGGTTCTGAAGGTGAATCCCAATGTTTGGGAATTCTATTATGGTATCGCGGGGAGCGATACGCCCGCTGGTGCCACCAAACAGATTGCGCAAATGGCCGAAGATCTGGAAGGGGCTGGCAGTGCGGCTAATGTCCCGCTGAATAATGACGGTGTGTCACTGGTGAACCGGGTGTTCTGCCCGCAGGGTATTCCGCCGCATCCTGAAAGTTGCCAGTTTGTGGCCGATCCGGCCGGGGCCGGGATGGCAATGGGCCGCTAACTGGGCCTGACTCGTGATGCCCATTTCCTGCCTGTGTGGTTTTCATACAGGCAGGTTTCGTTTTGACGGACTGGATGGAAGATGACGCTGAAAAAATCGGAACGCGGGGCCATTTCGCCCTTTATCGTGATGGATGTTTTGCGCGCGGCCAATATGCGCCAGCAAAGCGGCAAGGCGGTGTATCACCTTGAGGTCGGACAACCGGGCACACCGGCCCCGCGCAAGGTGCGTGAAGCTGCCGCCCGTGCCCTTGAGGACGATTTGATTGGTTATACCGATGCGTTAGGTGTTGCCCCCTTGCGCAATGCCATTTGCGGGCATTATCAGCGTAAATTCGGCGTGTCGCTGGACCCGTCGCGCATTTGTGTGGCCAGCGGGTCATCCTCGATTTTTGTATTGGCATTTTTGGCCGCTTTTGATGCAGGCGACCGTGTTGCTATGGCGGCCCCAGGCTATCCTGCTTATCGCAATATTCTAGGCGCACTGGGGATTGAAACCGTCACCCTTATGGCCGGGCCCGAAAGCCATTATCAGCCAACTGTTGCGATGTTGGAGGCGTTGGATAAGCCGGTAGATGGCCTTATTCTGGCAAGCCCGTCCAATCCTGCGGGCAGCATGGTCTCACGCGAGAAATTTGCCGAATTGGTGGCCTACTGCAAGGCCAAGGGCATTCGCCTGATTTCTGACGAGATTTATCAGGGCATTTCATTTGGTGATGTGGCCGATTCTACGGCTGTCGAATTTGGCGACGATGCCTTTATCGTAAACAGCTTTTCCAAATATTTTTCCATGACCGGCTGGCGTTTGGGTTGGGCGGTGGTGCCGCCTGATCTGGTGCGCCAGGTGGAATGTTTGCAGCAAAACCTGTTTATTTCGGCCCCAACCCTGTCGCAATTGGCCGCCGTTGCCGCCTTTGACTGCGAAGAGGAATTGCAGGGCAATATTGCTGCTTACGCCCGGAATCGCGAGATTTTACTCAATGAATTGCCCAAGGCCGGGTTTGACCAGTTCGCCCCGGCGGATGGGGCGTTTTATTTATATGCCGACGTCTCGCGTCATACAGATGATAGCGAGGCTTTCTGCAAACGCATGTTGGATGAAACAGGTGTTGCCGTAACACCGGGCACCGATTTTGATCCGTTTCGCGGCAAATCCTATGTGCGGTTTTCCTTTGCGCACAGCGAACAAACCATGCTGGGGGCAGTAAAGGCCCTGCGTGACTGGCAAAAATGATCTGCCACTGCATGTAGGTGCATTCTGGCATAAATGGGCTGTTAAGTTCATATCCGTCGAAAGACGACCAGAACAGCCCCGATGATCAATAAAACAGCCCCTGCAATGGCGAAGGCCGAGTTTTGTGGCGGGCTGTTTGCCTTGATCATGTCTGCCGCCAGCCCGAAAACAAGCTGGCTGGTAATAAGAATGGCAATTGTCGAGGCCGCGCCTAACCGCTGATAGCCGACAATGCTGGCAAAGACAAAGAACGAGCCAAGAAGACCGGGAAGAACACTCCAGGCCCGGAACTGGGTAATGACTTCGACAAAGCCCGAGAAGCCATTTCGGCTGACCAGCATCAGCATCAGGGCCACCAGCCCGACGGCGGAATTTGTCACCAGAATGATCAGGGTGGTCGAGACGGTTTCGCTCATGCGGACCATCAGGCTGTTCTGAATGACAAGTGCTGCCCCGGCAGCAACCAAGAGCCCCAAGATTGGCAGAAACGTCATGCTCTTAGTGATCCTTGAGGTGATCCTGGGGGGTAAGACGGGTGTCAAGCACAAGCTGCAAAAAGACGAGATCAAGCCAGCGTCCAAATTTGCACCCCACTTCCCTGAGATGGCCGGCAGGGGTAAACCCCAGCTTTTCATGAAGGCGGATTGACCCGGTGTTTTGGGCCTCAATCCCGGCGACCATGACATGTTTTCCCATGTCGCTGGCGCTTTTGATCAGGCTTTGCAGCAGGGCCTTGCCAATACCACCCCCACGGCGGTCCGCCTGAACATAAACCGAATGTTCGACAGTATGACGATAGCCATCCCAGGCGCGCCAGTCACCAAACGTGGCATAACCCAACACGGTTTCGGCATCATCAACAGCAACATGCACCGGGTAGCCCGCTTTTTGCCGCTCTGTCATCCAATGTTGGCGATTGACGACATCAACGGTGGTATCGTTCCAGATGGCTGTCGTATTCGTTACGGCATCATTGTAAATTGTCATGATCGCCTCGGCGTCATCCTGGGTGGCGTTGCGGATTTTCATGTTGTTCTCGCTGTTTGTTCATTATAAGAATACATATGTCTACTATATTAAACAATATTGATCAACGAATTGGCGCGCGCATCCGCACGGAACGGGAAAAACGCGGGTGGTCCCTAACCGACCTTGCCGAGAAATCCGGGGTGTCGCGGGCAATGGTTTATAAGGTTGAACGTGGTGAAAGCAGCCCGACGGCGACGCTTTTGGCGAAGCTTTCCGGGGCGTTTAACCTAAGTATGTCAGCCTTGTTGTTGCTGGCGGAAAAGCACGACGAGCGCCTCGTGCGGGCGGCGGATCAGCCGGTGTGGGTGGACCCGCAGAGTGGATATGTGCGTCGCCATGTCTCTCCGACATCGGACTTCCCGCTTGATCTTGTGTGTGTTGATTTGCCTGCGGGGGCTGCAATTCCGATGCCCGCTGCTGCCTATTCATTTTTACGGCAACTGATATGGCTGCAGGAGGGCGAGCTTGTTTTCATCGAAGGTGGGGTGCGCCACGAAATGAAACCGGGTGACTGCCTGGAACTGGGGCCGCCGTGCGACTGTGTTTTTAAAAATGAAAGTTCACAATCCTGCACATATGCCGTGATTGTTGTCCGTAAAGACTAACCGTTTGAATGTGCAACAGGCCGGATTGCTCGGCAGGGTAACCCTATTGGCGCACGATGCCCCAACAAGGCGCCCCAAGAAGGCCAGTGGTGTATGCAGATACAACAAACCCCGCCAGAATATGGCGGGGTTTGTGTGTTTCAAGCGGTAATTGGCGGGTTAGTTGCTCCACCAGCCTTTGCGCTTGGGTTTTGGTTTCGCCGGGGCTGCGGGCGCGGTTTCGGTTTTTTCTACCTCGGCCGGTTTTTCGGTGGCCGCTGCTTCGGTCGGTTCTGGTTCACTGCTTGTGGGGGCAGTTACCGTTTCCGCTGCCGGTTTGTCTGCGCCGGGTTTGTCTGCTTCCAGTTCAACTGGTTTGCTGCTGGCTTCCGGCTTTGAGACTGTGGGTTCCGGTTTCGGCGTTGCCGCAGGTTCAAAGGTTGTCTCAGGGGCGGATGCTGCCGGTGCTGGTGCAGCCGGTGTCGCAGGTGCAGAAACAGCGGATGCCGTTTCGGTTGCGACATCTTCGCTGGCGGCTTCCGGCGCCGGACCGTTCTGGATCGGGATATTGCGCACTTCGCCACGATCATTACGGTCACGGTTATCGCGGTTGCGGCGGTTATCCTTGTTACGGTCGCGACGGTCACGACGCTGACGTGCCGGGGCAGGGGCCGTTGTGCTGCGTTCGCGTGCTGCACGAATGCCGCCTTCTTCGCCATCTTCCGGTGCAAAGCTGTCGGCGTCCTGGCCTTCGCTATCTCCGTCAATCACAAGGTCGGTCTCGCTGCCATCCGGGGCGGTATGGCTACGTGAACGGCGCTTTTCGGTGGCCTCTGCATCATCGGCAGGGGAAACGACGCGCGGTGTCGTTTCAAAATCCTGACGGCGCGAGCGACGGCGTCCCCCCCGTTTGCCACGACGGCGGCGTTTGCGTGATGATTCGTCATCATCGTCATTGTCATCGCCATTATCCGATGCCGAAGCGGCATCCTGGTTGCTGTCATTCGCGGCATCACTGTCGTCAGTGTCGGATGCTGCGTTATCATCGCGGTCATCCTGACGACCCCGACGGCGGCGACGGCGGCGGCGACGTTTGTTCTGGTCGTCATTGTCGCTGGTCTGCTCGTTATCGTCATCGCGGCTGGTATTTTCAACCAGCTCTTCCTCGACCTTTTCGATCGGGGCTTCGATGGCAGTCAGCGAGACACTGTCGGTATTGAGAACCATACTATGCTGATGGTCCTCATCACCGGCTTTCGGCGCACGGGTGCGCTCTATCCGGTGATCCGGGGAAATCAGGCTGTCGTCGCCGAAAATCATGACGGTGAAGCCATAACGCTGTTCAATTTCGGCCAGGGAATCGCGCTTGCGGTTCAGGATATACAGGGCGACTTCGCTGGCGACGTGAACGGTCAGGGCACCCGCACGGCGGCGCATGCCTTCTTCCTCGATCACGCGTAGCAGGTGCAGGGCCGAGCTTTCGATTGACCGAACCAGGCCAACGCCACGGCAATGGGTGCAGACCTCGAACGCGCTTTCCACCAGCGACGGGCGCAGGCGCTGACGCGACATTTCAAGCAGACCAAACGGGCTGATGCGGCCAATTTGTAGGCGTGCCCGGTCATTGCGCATGGCTTCTTTGAGCTTGCGTTCAACCGCACTCTGGTTGCGGTGGTCTTCCATGTCGATAAAGTCGACAACGATCAGACCGGCAAGGTCACGCAGGCGAAGCTGGCGGGCCAGTTCTTCGGCGGCTTCAAGGTTGGTCTTGTATGCCGTTTCTTCAATATTGCGTTCACGGGTTGACCGGCCAGAGTTGACGTCAATCGCAACCAGGGCTTCGGTCGGGTTAATCACGATGTAACCGCCCGATTTAAGCTGAACAACCGGATTGAGCATGGCATCAAGCTGGCTTTCCACCTGGAAACGGTGGAACAGCGGCACGCCCTGGTCTTTGTAGGGCTGAACACGCTTGGCATGCGATGGCATCAGCATCTTCATGAAGTCTTTGGCAACGCGGTAGCCATCGTCGCCTTCGACCAGAACTTCATCAACATCGCGTGCATAAAGGTCACGGATGGACCGTTTGATCAGGTCGGCTTCTTCATAAATCAGGCAGGGGGCCTGGCTCTGCAGGGTGGTTTCGCGAATGCGGTCCCACAGGCGCATCAGGTAATCAAAGTCGCGTTTGATTTCGGCTTTGGTCCGTTCGGCACCGGCCGTCCGGACAATAACCGCCATGCCGCCCGGAATTTCCAGCTCTGCCAAAATGGATTTCAGACGCTTGCGGTCCTGGGCATTGGTAATTTTACGCGAAATGCCACCCCCACGCGGGGTGTTGGGCATCAGAACGCAATAACGGCCTGCCAGCGACAGGAAAGTGGACAGGGCCGCACCCTTGTTGCCACGTTCTTCCTTGACGACCTGCACCAGCAGAATCTGGCGGCGTTTGATAACTTCCTGAATCTTGTAACGTTTTTGCAGCTGCGGGCGCACATTATCGGAGAAATCATCGGTGTCGTCGCCACCCATGTCTTCGATATTTTCTTCGTCATTGACGGTTTCAGTGTCGTTTTCGTCAATATCGACAGAAATTTCGGCAATTTCGGCAGCCATCGTGGCAACGGTGTTTGAGCCACCATTATTGCCATCGTCACCGTTATCATCATCGCCCTGTGAGGATGCGTCTAATGATGCGTCGTTGCTGTCGCTGGTATCATTTTCGTCGACGTTTTTGCGACGGTTACGCACCCGGCGACGGCGCGGTTTGGCATCGTCGTCGTTGTTGTCGGAGCTGACGGTATCATTGTTTTCCGGTGCCGCTGCATTATCTGCGGCATCGGTTGCTTCTTCGGTTTTGTCGGATGAGTCGCCGGTATCTGTGTTGACATCATCCTTGCGCGGCTTGCGCCGAGAACGCGACCGGGTCGGCTTTTTCTCTTTTTTCGGGGTGTCATCGTCATTGCCACCGATATTGTCTTCGACAATTTCGGCATCACGAACGGATTGAGCGCTGGTCTGGGCCCGTGTAATTGCTTCGCGGTCGGCAACGGGGATTTGGTAATAGTCAGAATGGATTTCGCTAAACGCCAGAAACCCGTGACGGTTTCCACCATAGTCGACAAAGGCCGCCTGCAACGAGGGTTCAACCCGCGTTACCTTGGCAAGGTATATATTACCTTTAATCTGTTTCTTGGTCGATGTTTCGACGTCGTATTCTTCTAGGCGATTTCCGTTAATAACAACGACACGGCTTTCTTCCGCGTGCGTTGCGTCGATGAGCATACGTTTGACCATTCGGAACCTGTTCCTAAAGGTCCCGCCAGTTTAATGCGTCTCGCTAAAGTGTGCTGATATGCAAACAAACCGGCGTTACCGAAGGCGCCGCCCACAAAGGTCGCGATATGTCCGTGATATGTTTGGTTCATCGCGTTTCGGCTGCTCTTTCGGTATGGACCTGGTTTTGGTGTTAAAAATAAGAATTGCTTATGTCTGTATCGAGCGCGCCACGACAGCCTGATATGGGAGGGCTCTATCGGGAGCGGGGATTGCCGCGTCACCGAGACACCGACCCGAGGAACTGCCACGTCGCGTCCTCAGCCTGACGGAGAATATTTTGTCCCGTAAAGCATAGGAATCTCGGCGACAACATATCTCTTTTATTCTCAGGCCACAAACAATTTTGTTGCGTTCAGATCAAGGTTTGTTCGGCTTGCGCATCAAAAACCCTGCTTTTTCCGGCTTTCAATAGGTGGAAAAGAAAATTTGCCGCAAATAATTGCGATCATAACGATTTTTCAATTATTGGCGTGATTTGCAAATTGCAGTGCCTTTGCGCTGCACAGTTCAGACCCATATGAATAGGGAATCGCCGGGGTAAAATGGCTGTGTGCCTTGTTCAGTATTATGGGATGGTGTATCTGGCGCGCCTGTAAAAGGATGCGGCAAGTCGCGGATAGGCAGGGCGGGTCAATTACCCGTTAACTTTCTGGTTGCTATAAGCACAAACGGCATATGGTGTGTCGACATATCCGGAAAAATGGCAAAGCAAAATGGGGTCGGTGGTGCTTTTGCAAGGCAGGCAAAAAATCACGCAAGGCGGATTATTGGGTGGTCAGGGCATGCGCGCGCTTGTTCTGGTCTTTTTATACTGCTTTTTTGCATTGTCCCTAAGCACCGTGGCCGAGGCCAAAACGGCAAAGGTTCTGGGCGCACGCCTAGGCGTTTATCCCGATAAAACACGCTTTGTGATCGATCTGGACCGCGAGGTTGACTACACCTATTTCCTGTTGCCTGATCCGTTCCGCATTATCATTGATATGCCTGAAATTGACTGGAGCGCCCCCCCGGGCAAGGTAACATCGGGCGGCGGGATTATTTCGGGTTTGCGCTATGGCCTGTTTAAACCGGGCACGTTCCGTGTCGTGCTTGATGTAAGCCAGCCCGCCCTGATTTCCAAAATTTTTACCCTGCCAGCCAGCGGGGCTAAGCCAAACCGGTTGGTGATCGATATTGCCCCCACATCGCGCGATACCTTTATGGCGGCATCGCGCGAAAGCATGGCGGCCTATTCGGCGCGCCAGCGTAACGATACCTCGGTCACGGAAAAAAGCGAGGATGTCGCGGTTGAAACCGGCAAAACCACCGGGCCGCGCAAGCCGCTGATCGCCATTGATGCCGGGCATGGCGGGGTGGACCCCGGAACCATCGGTGTTGGGGGTGTTTATGAAAAAGATGTTACTCTGGCAGCGGCGCGGGAACTGGCAAAGGTGCTAACGGATTCGGGGCGTTATCGCGCCCTGTTGACCCGTGACAAGGATGTGTTCCTGAAGCTGCGTCAGCGTACCGAGATTGCGCGTAAAAACCACGCGGACCTGTTTTTGTCCCTTCATGCCGATTCTATTTCGGACCGCAATCATCGCGGGGCGTCGGTTTATACTTTGTCTGAAAACGCATCGGACAAGGAAGCATCGGCCCTGGCAAGCAAGGAAAACAAGGCCGACGTTATTGCGGGGATCGACCTTTCCGAGGAAAATTCGCTGGTACAAAGCATTCTGATCGATTTGGCCCAGCGTGAAACCATGAATCTGTCGTCCAATTTTGCCACCGATATGGTGCGTGAACTGGCAAGCGATGTGAAATTGCAGCAGCGAACCCACCGTTTTGCCGGGTTTGCCGTTTTGAAGGCACCCGATATTCCCTCTGCGTTGTTTGAAATGGGATATTTGTCCAACCCGACCGATGCGAAATTGCTGCAATCACCGGCACATCGGGAAAAAATGGCCAAGGCAATTTTACGTGCCCTGGATGACTATTTTAAAACCCATAAATTTTGACAGCTTCGGGATTGGCAAGAAGCACCTGATTTTAAGATGTCATTAAATTTTGCCGTTGTTTTGCCCGGTTTTGTCCCTACAGTTGTCTCTGACAAAAGTATAGGGTGCTTCTGTGCGGGCGTAGATTGTAATTTAAATCGTCTTAAATTCGGGGATCAGTAAGCCGGGATGCGCGTTCTAGTGCAACGGGGCCACTTTTTTGCCGCGATGATAGGGCTTTGTGATATTCGTCCGAGCATACATCCGCCCAGGCGGCAACAACAGCGAAACGATAAAGATCCGTTTAATGCGTATTTTTCTGACAATTACCGGTGTGCTTTTCCTGCTGGCAGTAGCAGGTGGAGCGTGCGTTCTTGGTGTTTTCTGGCATTTTGGCCGGGACCTGCCTGATTATACTCAACTGGCCGATTATGAGCCGGAGGTCATGACCCGTGTTCACGCCGGTGACGGTGCCCTGATCGCGGAATATGCCAAGGAAAAACGTGTTTTTGTGCCGATCGAACAGATCCCGCGCAAGGTGATTAATGCCTTTGTCGCTGCCGAGGACCAGAATTTCTGGACCCATCCGGGGATTGATTTTCCCAGTGTGTTTCGTGCCGCGATTACCAATATCGCCAATATCGGTTCCGGGCGCCGCCCTGTTGGGGCATCGACCATCACCCAGCAGGTGGCGAAAAACTTTTTGCTGACCAACGAGGTTTCCTATGACCGTAAAATCAAGGAAGCCATCCTGTCTTTCCGGATCGAACAGGCCTTTTCCAAAAAGCATATTCTGGAATTGTATCTGAATGAAATTTATCTGGGACGGGGCAGCTATGGTGTTGCCGCAGCCGCGTTGCGCTATTTTGACAAATCTCTTGATGAACTGACAGTTGCCGAGGCTGCCTATTTGGGGGCCTTGCCCAAGGCACCGTCAAATTACGACCCGGTTCGAGACCATGACGCGGCAAAAGGCCGTCGCGACTGGGTGATCGGGCGTATGCTTGATGAGGGTTACATCACAGCAGACCAAGCAAATGAGGCCCTGGCCGCGCCCTTGATTGGCAAGGATCGTGAATCGGTCGATTATTATGCCCATGCCGATTATTTTGCCGAGGAAGTCCGCCGCGAACTGGTTGATCGTTATGGTGAAAATGCCCTTTATAATGGTGGCCTTTCTGTGCGCACGTCGGTTGATCCGAAATTGCAGACCATTGCCAACAAGGTCATGTTTGATGGTCTGGTAGATTATGATCGCCGGCATGGCTGGCGCGGCCCGCTTGAAAAAATTGATATTTCGGGCGATTGGCAAAAACCGCTGGAACAGGTTAAGGCACCGCATGATGTTCCGTGGTTGAAGGCGGTTGTTTTGCGTCTGGATGGTAATGACGCCATTATTGGCGTGGAAAATGGCAAGCAGGGCAAAATTCCGTTTGCGGAAATGAAATGGGCACGCCCCTGGCTGAAGGGCCAAAGGGTTGGTGGTGCCGTAAGCAAGGCATCGGACGTGGTTAATCCCGGCGATGTTGTGATGGTTGCTAGCCTGAAAGATGATAATGGCAATGTTGTTGATGGCACCTATTCGCTGCAGCAGATTCCCGATGTGAATGGTGGCCTTGTGGCGATGGACCCGCATACCGGGCGTGTTTTGGCAATGTCGGGCGGCTTTTCCCACGATATGTCAAAATTCAACCGTGCTACCCAGGCCCACCGTCAGCCCGGTTCTGCCTTTAAGCCGTTTGTTTATCTGGCGGCAATGGATTCCGGTTTTACGCCGTCCTCGCTGGTTCTTGATGCGCCCTTTGTGATCGATCAGGGGCCGGGGCAGGGCAAATGGAAGCCGGGTAACTATAGTGGCAAGTTTTACGGCCCCTCGACCCTGCGTTTGGGGATCGAGCTTTCTCGAAACCTGATGACCGTGCGCCTGGCGCAAACCATCGGGATGGAAAAGGTCGTAAATTATGCTGAAAAATTTGGTGTGGTAGATAGCATGCCGGCGGTCCTTTCCATGTCGTTGGGGGCCGCAGAAACAACCGTTCTGCGGTTGACCAACGCCTATTCCGAACTGGTGAATGGCGGCAAAAAGGTAACTCCGACCCTGATTGACCGTATTCAGGACCGTCGAGGCAAGGTGATTTACCGCCGTGATGACCGTCAGTGCCTGGATTGTCAGGATGTGGTTTATAATGGCCAATTGCCGCCCGAACTGCCCGATAACCGCGAACAGCTGACCGATCCGGCCAGTGCCTTCCAGATTGTTTCAATGCTTGAAGGTGTTATTCAGCGCGGTACCGGACGTCGCATGCGTAATTTGCCGTTCCCGCTGGCGGGTAAAACCGGCACCACTAACGATTCCCGCGATGCGTGGTTTGTTGGCTTTACGCCTGACCTGGCCCTTGGCGTTTATGTTGGCTTTGACGATAACCGCTCACTTGGGGATCGTGAACAGGGGGCCTCGGCGGCAGCGCCGATTTTCCACGAATTTATGGGCAAGGCGATGGAGGGCGTTACACCGGTACCGTTCCGGACCCCGCCGGGTATCCGCATGGTGCGTATCGATGCGCGTAGCGGCCTTCCCGCACAGGCAGGTGATGGCAATGTTATTTGGGAGGCTTTCAAGCCCGGTACCATTCCCGAACGGAATGATCGGGTGATTGATGGCAGTTCATCGAATGGCGGTATTGCTGGCAGCATGGGAGGCAGCAGCGATGGCGGAGTTTCCAGCCCCAGCGGTATTTATTAAGTCTGCAAGCTCGCTATAATGAACCTGTGAATGATCCGTTAAGGGCTGGAGAAATGTTCTCCGGCCCTTTTTTATGCGCACGATAGAAGCGGTTTTATACCAGCCCTCATGGAAAGGCTGGTCATGATCGGGTGTTGATAAAACCGTCAAGACTTGGAAACATGTCTGTTACATCATCGGGTTATGATCCCCGCAGTTTTGCTTTGGCTTTTGCTGGGAATTGGAAAATGTCCATTCGACTTACCCGACGCAATTTTTTGAAATCAACAGGGACGGCGGGTGCCGCCTCTGTTTTGGGTGGTTTCTTTATGCCATCCATTTCGCGTGCCGCGGATCGCCCTGTGATAACGCACGGTGTGCAAAGTGGTGATGTAACGGCAAATTCGGCCCGCATCTGGGCGCGGGCAGACCGCCCGTCGCGCATGATTGCCGAAATCGCCACGATCGAGGGTTTTTCCAAATCCATCAAGGTGCCCTATGTCGATGTTTTGAGCGAAGGTGATTTGGCAGGCAAGCTTGCCTTGACCGACTTACCTGCCGGGCAGGACATTTTTTATAAAATCCATTTCGAGAATCTTGATAACGTTCGCGCCACATCGGAACCGATTATCGGTCATTTCCGCACCAATCCGATGAAGCGGCGCAATATCCGCTTTGGCTGGTCCGGTGATACTGCCGGGCAGGGCTGGGGCATTGATGAAGATCGTGGCGGGATGAAAACCTATGCCACCATCACGGCCCATCAGCCGGATTTTTTTATTCATTCCGGTGATACGATTTATGCCGATGGCCCCTTTATGGCCGAGCAAAAGATGCCAGATGGCCAGATTTGGAAGAACCTGACCACTGAGGGCACCGGCAAGGTTGCCGAGACGCTGGATGAATTTCGGGCGAACTATAAATACAATATGCTCGATAAACATGTGCGCGAGTTCAACCGCATGATCCCTGTTTATTATCAATGGGATGATCATGAGGTTTTGAATAACTGGTATCCAGGCGAGATGCTGACGCATGATGATCGCTATACGGAAAAATCGGTATCTTTGCTGGCCGCGCGTGCCAATCGCGCGTTTCGCGAAATGCTGCCGGTGCGCGAACAGGCACAGGAGCCAGGCCGGGTTTACCGCACCATTTCCTATGGTCCGTCGCTGGAAATTTTTGTGCTGGATATGCGGTCCTATCGCGGCCCCAATGACAGCAATAACAGCCCGGTCGAGACTGACAAAACCGCCTTTATGGGCAAACAGCAAATTGAGTGGCTTAAACGTGCCCTGCTGAATTCAAAGGCAACCTGGAAAGTCATTGCTGCCGACATGCCGATTGGCATGATTGTTTACGATGACTGGAAAAACAAAAGCACCTTTGAAAACCTCGCCAATGGCGATGGGGCTCCGGCGGGGCGTGAACTGGAAATTGTCGATTTGCTGCGTTTCATCAAATCAGCCAAAATTCGCAACACGGTATGGCTGACCGCCGATGTGCACTATACTGCCGCGCATTATTATGATCCGGCAAAGGCACAATTTACCGATTTTGATCCGTTTTGGGAGTTTGTTTCCGGTCCCCTGCATGCCGGAACATTTGGTCCCAATGATATGGACAACACCTTTGGGCCGGAGGTCAAATTTGCCAAATATCCCAGCAAGGAGCAGGGCGTTAACCTGCCGCCATCGGCCGGGATGCAGTTTTTTGGCCTGATCGATATTGATGGCGATAGCGAACAGTTGCGCGTTTCATTGCGCGATGTCGCCGATACCGAGCTTTACACTGTCACGCTGGACCCAGTGTATAGTTAAACACGGTTTAACCTGTTTTTGGACTGACAGGACCCCGGTGCCAGATTGGTGCCGGGGTTTTTATGTGGCTGCGGGGGTTTCAAGACGGGCAAAAGCTGATATAACCCGCGCCACGATTGGCAATAACGTTATCATGACGTTGCCCGACAAAATTCACGAATGTAACGGAGACATCAATGCGCGCTGAAGCACAGGCATTGGTAGATGAGATCAAGCAGTCAATGGCACTGCTGAGGAGGCATCTTTGACTGGGATAATGCCCTTAGACGTCTCGACGAATTAAACGCCCTGGCCGAAGACCCGACCTTGTGGGATAAGCCGGAAAACGCGCAGAAAATCATGCGGGAACGCACCCAGCTTGATGACTCCATCAATGGCTACAAGGCCCTGGCCCAGGAACTTGATGACAATATCGAACTGATCGAACTTGGCGAAGCCGAGGGCGATGACGATACCGTCAAGGAAGCCGAAGATGGCCTGCGTGCCATTCGCGACATTGCCGCCAAGCGGGAGCTTGAAAGCCTGCTTTCGGGTGAGGCGGACGCCAATGATGCCTATTTGGAAATTCATGCCGGTGCCGGCGGGACCGAGGCCCAGGATTGGGCAAGCATGTTGGCCCGCATGTATGTGCGCTGGTGCGAATCCAAGGGGTACAAACTTGAAATGCTTGAAGAAAGCGACGGCGAAGAAGCCGGTATCAAGTCTGTGACCTATAAGGTATCGGGGCACAATGCCTATGGCTGGCTGAAAAACGAGGTGGGTGTGCATCGTCTGGTGCGTATTTCGCCCTATGACAGTGCGGCACGCCGCCATACCAGTTTTTCATCCTGCTGGGTGTATCCGGTGGTCGATGACGACATCAATATCGAAATCCTCGACAAGGATTTGCGGGTTGATACCTATCGTGCGTCGGGTGCCGGTGGGCAGCACGTTAACCGGACGGATTCTGCGGTGCGTATCACCCATATTCCGACCGGGATCGTTGCCCAGTGCCAAAATGACAGATCACAGCATAAAAACCGTGATACGGCGATGAAGATGCTGAAGGCCCGTTTATACGAAGCCGAATTGCAGCGTCGCGAAGCCGAAGCCCAGGCCGTTGAAGACACCAAGTCCGATATTGGCTGGGGCCATCAGATCCGGTCTTATGTTCTGCAGCCTTATCAGATGATCAAGGATTTGCGCACCGGGGTGGAAACATCCGATACCCAGGGTGTTTTGAACGGTGATCTGGACCAGTTCATGGCTGCCGCCCTGGCAGCCCGTGTGACGGGTTCCGCTGGCGAGATTGAAGACATCAATTAACCGGAGTCCTGATACCGGTTTCAAAGCTCCCGCTGCATTGTGGCGGGGGCTTTTTTATTTTGGGTTGCATTGTGCCCAGAATGTTTTGACTTTTGTATCTCTGTGCAATTTTTAATCAACAGGGCTGGACTGTAATGTTTTCCGCCAAAAAATGGCGCAGACATTTTGCCTTTAGCCTCTTCCCTGGCGAAGTTGTCGAAATTTCTTTGTTGCAGAATGGGCTCAAATGTATAGTCATAATAAAATGTCTATACATAATAGATGTCCACGAACATGACTTTCAGGGAAGCAATCATGTCATCGAACGATAATTCTGCTGTGGCGGGGCCCAGTGCGGCCAATATGGGGCGACTGTTGGGCCTAAGTGCCATTGGCATTTTCATTTTCTTTATTCCGATCACAATTGACGGCAAAAGCTCGATCCCGCTGGACCATATGGTCGGTTTTTTGCGGGGCATTATGGGGCCAGCAGCTGGCTATTATGCGCTTGCCATGATTTGGGTTGGGGCGGCCTATCCTTTTGTGAAGGGCACCTGGAAAAACACCACCACCGACAAGGTTTTTTCGGTATTGAAGCTTTTGGGGGCGGTGACGGCTGTTTTGGCATTGACCGGTTGGGGGCCAGAAGCCTTGCAAAGCAAGGATATGTTGCCGTTTCTGTTTAACAAACTGGTGATTTCGGTTGGGTTGATCGTGCCAATCGGGGCGGTGTTTTTGGCGCTTTTGGTCAGTTATGGTCTGCTGGAATTTATCGGCGTGTTTTTACAGCCCGTTATGCGCCCGATCTGGAAAACACCCGGCCGGTCGGCGATTGATGCGGTTGCGTCCTTTGTTGGCAGTTACAGCATTGGTCTTCTGATTACCAACCGCGTTTATAAGGCCGGGCAGTATTCGGCCCGCGAGGCAGCCGTTATTGCCACCGGTTTTTCCACGGTTTCGGCAACCTTCATGATCATCGTTGCCAAAACTTTGAACCTGATGGATATCTGGAACCAGTATTTTTGGCTGACACTGGTGATTACCTTTGTTGTCACCGCCATTACGGTCCGTATTCCGCCGCTGGTTGGCATGGATGACCATGCCCGTGACCCGGAACCCGATGTTCCCTCTGGCGAACGGGTGCGCACGGCGTGGCAAAGCGGCCTTGAGGTTGCGCATAATGCACCGGGCCTTTTGGAAAACATCAAACTGAACCTGCGTGAAGGTCTGCTGATGACCATTTCGATCCTGCCATCGATTATGTCGGTTGGGTTGATTGGCTTGCTGCTGGCGAAATACACGCCGGTGTTTGATTGGCTGGGTTATGTCTTTTATCCGTTTACGGCCATTTTTGGCATCGATGGAGCCGCCGAACTTGCCAAAGCATCTGCCACCGGGCTTGCCGAAATGTTCCTGCCTGCTTTGATCCTGGGGGATGCCAGCTTTGTTGTGCGCTTTGCTGCCGGTGTGGTCAGTGTCTCGGGTGTTCTGTTTTTCTCGGCTTCCATCCCCTGTATTTTGTCAACGGAAATTCCGATTGGCGTGGGGCGGCTGGTCATTGTCTGGTTCTTGCGGGTTGCGCTTAGTCTGCTTCTGGCAATTCCGGCAGCGATGCTTATTGGCAGCTAGGGATAACCCGCCGAATTGATAGAGTGACTCCGGTAAAACGGCCCTGCGGTAACTGCTGCAGGGTCGTTTTTTTATGAGTTTGAGGGCGATTGAGGCCTTTATTTAAAAGATTTGCGTTTTGTGCATGGGGGCTATCTGGTGATTAAATCTTTTTAAAACAGATAGTTGAATGAAATCTCCTTAATACACAAAGGTGTGAATGAAATCACACTTGAAAATCTCCGCAGAAATTTCATATACATTGCTTACAATATGCACTGCGTATAATAAGTAGGAGTTTGTTCTTGACGTCCTCGCGTGACCCACAAAGAAGCATTGGTTTTTTGCTGAAAGACGTATCACGGTTGATGATGCGTCGGTTTAACCGCCGTGCTCGCGATTTGGGGCTGACACAGTCGCAATTGCAGGCACTTGCGTTTCTGGTGCCACGCGAAGGGATCAATCAGGCCGCTTTGGCCGATTTGATGGACATCCAGCCCATTACCCTGGCCCGTTTGATTGACCGGTTGGAAGAAGCCGGCCTGGTTGAGCGCCGGCCTGACCCGGCAGACCGGCGGGCGGTGAACCTTTATATTGGCAAGAATGCCTCTCCGTTGATTGACAAAATGTGGGAATTTGCTGCTGAAACCCGGCGCGATGCCCTGGCGGGTTTATCGGAAGCGGACCAGGACGTCGTGATCGAGCATTTGCAACATATGCGTATGAACCTGATTTCCTGCGAGCAGGAACTTTCGGACAAAGCCCCGCAGGTCCCCAAACAAGATTTAAAAGGCGACGAAGAATGAGCGAACCTGTTGAAAAAGAGGATAATGCAGAACAGGGCCAACGAAGCGGGGCCGCACCAAAACGCAAACGGCGCTGGCTGCGCCCGGTCTTGCTTGTATTGGGGCCGGTTGCCGTGATTGTTGGTGGTGCCTATTGGTATTATTCGGGTGGACGGTATATCGAAACGGAAAATGCCTATGTCCATGCTGATATGGTTGCCATCAGCCCGCAGGTCAGCGGCCAGATAGCCGAAGTGCTGGTGCAAGAAAACCAGCCGGTGAAGAAGGGCGACGTTATCTTGCGCCTTGATCAGGACCCGTTCAAAATTGCCGTCGAACAGGCCCAGGCAAATCTGGGTTCTGTTCGCCAGGACATGAATGCCCTGAAACAAAGCTATGCCGAGCAACAGGGCAACCTGGAACTGGCAAAAATCAAACTGGAATATGCGGAAAAAACCTATGCTCGCCAGTCGCAACTGAGCAAGCGCAATGTTGTGTCTAAGGCGGCCTTTGACGATGCCCAAAATGCGGTTGCCAGCGCAAAGCAGGAAATTGCCCTGGATCGTCAGGCTATGAAGACAACTCTTGCCAAACTTGGCGGGGCGCTTGACACACCGGTAGAACAGTTACCGCAATTTCAGCAGGCCAAGGCGGCGTTGGACCAGGCCGAACTGGACCTGGCACATACGGTTATCAAGGCCCCGTTTGACGGTATTGTTGCCAACAAGCCCGAACCGGGTGCCTATATTACGCCGGGCAGGGCCGTTGCCAGCCTTGTTTCCACCAAGTCGATGTGGGTGGATGCCAATTTCAAGGAAGTTGACCTGACATATTTGCAGCCGGGACAATCGGTTGATGTCACGGTGGATGCCTATCCCGACCATGAATGGAAAGGTGTGGTGCAAAGTGTGTCGCCGGCCACCGGGGCAGAATTTTCGGTGTTGCCAGCACAGAATGCCACGGGTAACTGGGTGAAGGTTGTGCAGCGTATTCCCGTTCGTATTGCCCTGGAAATGACCAATGGTCAGCCCGTTTTGCGTGCCGGTATGAGCACGGTTGTCGAAGTCGATACCCATCACAAACGCGAAATGCCGGTTTTTGCAAGAACAGCTTTGTCCTGGATTGGCGTTAACGAGGCCGAAGCAGGTACAAAGGGCGGAGAAAACGGACAATGAGCTCTGCCGCAGCAACATCCGGCATGGAAACCACGCCACTGGAACGGGGACTGATTACCGGTTCCATCATGCTGGCGACGATCATGCAGGCGCTGGATACAACCATTGCCAATGTGGCCCTGCCACATATGCAGGGTAGCATGTCTGCCACCCAGGATCAGATTTCCTGGGTGCTGACGTCTTATATCGTTGCTGCAGCCATCATGACCCCGCCTACAGGTTTTTTGGCGTCCCGTTTTGGTCGGCGCAAGTTGTTCATCTGCTCGGTTGCCGGTTTTACCATTGCTTCCATGTTGTGTGGTGCTGCGACTTCCTTGCCCGAAATTGTGATTTTTCGTTTGTTGCAAGGGGCGTTTGGCGCCGGGCTGGTGCCGTTGTCCCAGGCGGTTTTGCTTGATACCTATCCTAAGGAAAAACATGGTTCTGCAATGGCCATGTGGGGGATGGGCGTGATGTTGGGACCCATTTTGGGGCCAACGCTGGGCGGCTATCTGACGGAATATTATAACTGGCGCTGGGTGTTTTACATCAATCTCCCTATCGGGATTATGGCGCTGCTTGGCATTATGGCCTTTGTGCCAGAAACGGAAAAAAGGTCGGGGCTTCCCTTTGACTGGTTTGGATTTGCGTTGTTAAGCCTTTCGATCGGTGCGCTGCAAATGATGCTGGACCGGGGGGAATCGCAAAACTGGTTTTCATCCTATGAAATCCTGATCGAAACGGTGTTGTGTATTCTGTGTTTTTACATGTTTCTCGTTCACATGTTCACCGCCAGAAACCCGTTCCTGGAACCGGGTTTGTTCAAGGATCGCAACTTTGCTATCGGTTTGATCTTTATCTTTATTGTCGGGGTGGTTTTGTTGGCAACCTTGGCGCTGTTGCCGCCCTTTTTGCAGAACCTGATGGGTTATCCCGTGGTGACGGCGGGCGTTTTGCTCGCTCCGCGCGGTGTCGGATCGATGATTGCGATGATGCTGGTCGGGCGACTGGTTGGTAAGTTCGACATTCGGTTCCTGATCCTGTTTGGCTTGGGGATGACGGCATTGTCTCTTTATGAAATGTCGTGTTTTACTGCCGAAGTCAGTTCGATGACTCTGATCACAACCGGTATTACCCAAGGGGTCGGGCTTGGTTTTATCTTTGTTCCCCTGAGCACGATTACCTTTGCCACGCTGAACCCCAAATATCGCACCGAGGGCACGGCCATGTTCAGTCTGATGCGGAATATCGGCTCAAGTATCGGTATTTCGGTGATGACAACCATGCTGACGCAAAATACCCAGATCATTCATTCAAGCTTTGCAGCGATGTTGACGCCGTTCCGTCACGCCATGCAGGCCCCGTGGTTGCCCGATGCCTGGGATTGGACCACAACTGCTGGTGCGGTTGGACTCAATCGGATGATCACGCTGCAGGCGCAGACCATCGCTTATCTAGATGATTTTAAGGCGATGATGTGGATTGTGCTGGCTGTTATTCCACTTTTGCTGGTGATGCAGGGGCCGAAAAAACCAAAATCGGGTGAGGAACAGCATATGGAAGTTATGGATTAGCAAGCTTGCAAAGGTCCCGGTTATTTTAAAATAGCGATTTTCGTTGTCCATGTTCTTCCCCCCCTTTTCCCCGCATGGATGACGGAACGAATGGCGGCACGACCTTGGTCGTGCCGCCATTTCGCTTTAAGCCCGGATGACATAGCGAATGAATGGTTGGGGAAAACTGTCTATGTCCGCATCGTGGAAAAGGAAAAACGCCTGCTTTTTCTATGATTGGAGGGATATTTTTAATTATCTGAAATTTTTTTCGAAATAATTTCAGAATATCACCGGATTTCCGGAAGAATTCTCGTTATTTGCCATTTTCAGTCATAACGCTGTCATAGTTTTGCCGTGACTTTGAAGCATAATAAACCCGTTATCATAGCCAGTGACCGTGGACATGTCGTGCCGGGCTGGTTTTTGTTTCCTTAAGATAACGGAGGTCCAAAAGAATGGCGCGGAAAGCGGACCAGAATATTGCCGTTGGCGACCAGTTCCGGGTGACAAACGCCCAAAGTTCGGTTTTTGAGGTTCTTGAAATCCGCGACATCACACCAGCACCGCATGCCCTGATCGTCAAGGTCAGTGAAAGGCGGTCGCCGTCCCTGATTGCTGTATCCACCCTGCTAAACCCCAATTTCTTTCAGCGGGTTTACGATGCCGAACCACCCCGGTTCTGACATTTGGCAGGGGCCTGACGGGCCAGTAAAAATCAATCGCTGTGAACCGCGCCAATAATATTGGCGCGGTTCTTGTTTTGTGGGCGGTATTTTTGCCAATGTCAGAGTCCGAAACTGGCGAGTATTTCATCTGTGCTCTGTTAGAATGGGCGCATGGAACAGATCAATGATGACATTTGTTATACCGCCCTTTTGGCGCGTGATAACCGGTTTGACGGGCGGTTTTATACGGCCGTTAAAACCACCGGCATTTTTTGTCGGCCTATCTGCCCGGCGATAACGCCCAAGCGGCAGAATGTGGAATTTTATCCTACGGCCGAGGCGGCAATGGCACATGGCTATCGCCCGTGCCTGCGGTGCCGCCCCGAAGCCGCACCGGGCAGTGCCGCTGCCGCCGGTGTTCATGCAACCGTGCGTCGCGCTGTTCGCCTGATAGAGGAGGGAGCCTTAACCGAAGGTTCAGTCGAGGATCTGGCTGACCGGCTGGGTGTCGGGGCGCGGCATTTACGACGCATATTCAAGGATCATACCGGGGTTGCCCCGCAGGAACATGCCCGGGCCCGGCGTTTGCTGCGCGCCCGCCAGCTTATTGTGGATAGTAACCTGACCATGACGGAAATCGCTGATATTGCCGGGTTTGGCAGTTTGCGCCGTTTTAATGATGCGATGAAAGAGGCCTATGGTCATGCGCCGACAGCATTCCGGCGTGGGGTTCGGGCGGCAGAAGGGGCATTGGTAAAACCTGGTCAGGCCGAATTGGCCTTTGTCTTTAAAAGGGACGACATGATCCTGCGGCTTAAACCCCGGCAACCTTTTGATCGCGATTTTATTTTGGGCTTCTTTCGTGATCGGGCCATTCCGGGGCTTGAGGCGGTCGGACCGGATTATTACGCCCGGGGCTTTTTGATTGCCGATGCGCCGGGCCTGATGATTTGCCGTTTCACCAAAAAAGGCAGCATTGAAATTTGCCTGCGCGGCGAGGACCGGGGCAGTTTGCTCGAAATTGGCGCAAGGGTGCGACGTTTGTTTGATCTTGATGCCGATATGGTGGCGATTACGGCGGTTTTTGCCAATGATCCCTTATTGGCGCCACTGGTGCAAAAACGGCCCGGCTTGCGTGTTCCGGGCTGTTGGGACCGGTTTGAACTCGCTATGCGGGCCGTTTTGGGCCAGCAGGTTTCGGTGGCAGCCGCGCGCACACTGGCCTGGCGCATTGTTGCGCGCTATGGGCAGCCTTTGCCCGATACGCTGGTTGCGGGAACCGGCATTACCCACTTGTGCCCCGCACCCGGCACCCTGCAAGGCCATGATTTGATCCCGATTGGTCTGACACGCCGCCGGGCACAGACGCTTTCGAATGTCATCGACTTGTTCGCCACAAACGATTTCAAGGATCAAACCGGCAGCGAGATTTTGGCACAAATGGCAAAGATCAAGGGTATTGGCCCCTGGACACTCAATTATTTTGCCCTGCGCGGGCTGGGTGACCCGGATGCCTTCCCGGCAGCAGACCTTGGGATTTTAAAGGGTTCGCAAATGGGCGGCGGCCCGGCAACCGCTAAAGAACTTGAAAAGCATTCTGTCGCTTGGCGGCCCTGGCGGGCGTATGCCGCGCAATATTTGTGGTCGGCCCTGATCCCGGATCGGGATGGGAATGATGTGATAACAAAGGAAAAGGACCATGAGCACGATCATTAATATTATGCGCTATGACAGCCCGATTGGCAGGCTAGGTCTGGCTTCGGTTCAGGGGCGGCTGGTGCATCTTGATTTTGAAGATAATGACGACCGCATGGTTCTTATCCAGTCGCGTCGTTTTAAAAATATCGATTGGCTGGAAAACGGGATGGCCCCGGCATCGGTTCTGGCATGGCTGGATGCCTATTTTGCGGGCAGAAATATCCCTTTGCCGATGGAGGATATTGATATGCGTGGCACGGATTTTCAAAAGTCCGTCTGGCAGGCCTTAATCGACATTCCATTGGGTACCCATATTTCCTATGCCGGGCTGGCCGAAAAACTGAATAATCCGAAGGCTGTGCGTGCCGTGGCCCGCGCCAATGCCCTAAACCCGGTGTCTATTATTGTACCCTGCCATCGGGTGATTGGCTCCGACGGCACACTGACGGGCTATGCCGGTGGGCTGGTGCGCAAAAGATGGCTTTTGGACCATGAAGCCCAAATGATGCCTGTGTTCGCCTAAATCTTAAAACCACAAAATTCTTCAATTCCGCCACCTGCATTACCCAATGCCGGAACGCTTTTTTTGTGCCTGAAACGAGGTTTGCCATGAAGTTATATGATTATGCCGGTTCGCAAAATGCCTGGAAGGTGCGCCAGCTTTGCCACCATTTGCATTTGGAGTATGAAACGGTTTGGGTGTCTATTTTTGAGGGTGAAAGTCATACACCCGATTTCCTGCGCAAAAATCCCGCCGGTGCCGTGCCTGTTCTGGAGCTTGACGATGGCCGGTGTCTGGCGGAATCACATGCGATATTGCTCTATCTGGCGCAGGGCAGTCCCTATTTGCCGGATGATGCCTGGCAAAGGGCCAGGGTTTGCCAGTGGCTGTTTTTCGAGACCGATTATGTGCAATCCACCGTCGCGACATTGCGTCATTGGAACCTGACGGGCAAGAATGAACGGAATGCCGCACAACTTCCCCGCCGGCGTGCCAGTGCAAGTCATGTGCTGGAACTGCTGGATCGTCATTTGCAGGGACAGCATTTTCTCGCTAATGAGTGTTATTCCATCGCCGATATTGCGGTTTATGCCTATGTCCATCTGGCGCATGAGGCAGGCCTGGAAATGGCGGATTATAAAGCGTTACTTGGCTGGATTGAGCGGGTTTCCAAGATTGTCGGCACGGCTGTTCCGGTCCGGTATTACAGCGAAGATCCCTTTTCCGGGCGGGATTTGTAACGGGCACGGTTTATCTTGTCGGGTTAAACAAACATGCCGTGCCAACTGTTGTGGGCACGGCATGTTTTATGATTGGATATATATAGCCAACCGGTCAGATCGACATCACGATACGGCCATCAATTTTGCCGCCACGCATGCGATCAAAGATGGAATTGATGTTTTCCAGCGGTTCGGTGGTGAAATGCGAATGCACCTTGCCGTCGCCCGCAAATTCAAGGGCTTCCTGAAGGTCGGCACGGGTGCCAACGATGGAACCGCGAATGGTTTTGCGAGACAGGACGGTATCAAAAATATCGAGCTCGAACGTTCCCGGTGGCAGGCCACACAACGCCATTGTGCCATGACGCCCCAGCATGCCAACCCCCTGTTTGAAGGCAGCATTGGAAACGGCGGTGATCAAAACACCATTGGCACCACCCATTTGCTTTTGGACCTCGGCCACCACATCGTTTTCGGCGGCATTCAACGTCCAGTCTGCACCCAAATCTTTGGCGAGTTTCAATTTTTCATTGGTAATGTCAACGGCGATAACTTTCATGCCCATCGCCTTGGCATATTGCACGGCCATATGGCCCAGCCCGCCAACCCCGGAAATAACAACCGTTTCACCCGGCTTGCATTCGGTTTCCTTCAGGCCCTTGTAAACCGTCACACCGGCACACAAAACCGGCGCGGCATTGCCATATTCAAGGGCATCGGGCAGGTGGCCAACATAATTGGGGTCGGCCAGCACATATTCAGCAAAGCCGCCATTCACGGAATAGCCGGTATTAAGCTGTTCCCCACACAGGGTTTCCCAGCCGGTAATGCAGTGATGGCAATGCCCGCAGGCGGAATGCAGCCACGGCACGCCCACACGGTCGCCTTCCTTGACTGATTTGACACCTTCACCCACTTCGGTAACAACGCCAACGCCTTCATGACCAGGAATAAAGGGCGGGTTCGGCTTAACCGGCCAGTCGCCTTCGACGGCATGCAAATCCGTGTGGCAAACGCCGGATGCTTCGATTTTAACCAGAATTTTGCCGGGGGTTACTTTGGGGATTGTCACTTCTTCAATCGATAGCGGCTTGCCAAACTCGCGCGCAACGGCTGCTTTCATCGTCGCTGGCATTTCGTCCCTCCTGATATGATTTTGTTCAGGCGATAAGTGTTTCATTACAGGTCGAAATGATAGCGGTTCGCAAATATGCAGCATTGCGTTATATCAAACATGACTAAATTAGGTGATATCAGTATTGCTCCTGTGTTGGGGGCGGGCAGCATTTACCAACGATCATAAGCGTTTGTCGTCAGGCGGCTTTTAAGGCGCCAAAATCGACATTGCGCAAAAGCTGCTGGCTGAATTGACCCAGCAGGGGATTTTGCCGGTTATAAGTCGTGACAAGTTCGATGTCGGGCAGGGCAGGAAGCACGGGTTTCCCGTTAAGTGATGCATGATCATCGGCAAGCGCACTTTGCGGCAGGATACCGACCCCGAGGCCGTTTGAAATTGCGGCACGGATATTTTGGTAGGATGCACTGCGATAGGCATTAAAATAGCCGATACTCTGCTGTTTCAAGGCCTGGATCGCCGCTGCACGATACGCACACCCCTCGGGAAAGGTGATAAGTGGTATTTCGCCTTTGATCGGCGATGCAAATGACGCCGCACAGGCCCAGTGCAAAGGCTGACGGTGTAACAGTGAAGTATCCATGTCATTTTGCCATTCGCTATTAGCGTCTGGCCGGGGCACGCCTGTGTTTTCATCACCAATACGTTTGTAAATGATCATGTCGATATTCCGGTTGCGATACAGGTCCTGTAGTACGGATGATAGGGCCGATGTGACCTCGACACGCAAGGCGGGATTGGCTTCCATACAGCGACGCACCGCGCCAGCAATGTTTCCCAAGGGAAAATCGTCTGGCACGCCCAACCGGATGCGTCCCTGCAAGGCCGGTTGGCGAAAACTTTCTACGGCGGCGGATAGCCGGGACAGAATTTCTTCGGCCAGTGGCAACAGGCGTTTGCCATTTTCGGTCAAATCCTCAACCTGGCCCCGGCGCCGGGCAATCAGGCGACATTCCAAAATATCTTCCAGTTTTTGCAGGCTTTGCGTAAGGGCCGATTGACTGCGCCGTAACTGGCTGCTTGCACGCTGAAAATCCAGTTCCCCAGCAACGGCGACAAAGGCCCGAAGCTGTTCCAGTGTAATGCGACGGTCATCAAGCTGTGGGCCACGGAGCGTGTGTATGTCGGGTGCTGCGTCAAAGGTCGGGATATTCGGTGGCTGATTGCCAGGTTGCGGTTTTGTCATTGTGCGATATCTGCGTGAAATTTATGCACCAAATTAGTATATCTTATTTGATGCTTCTTATAATTAATTTCTCATCACAGACAAAATCAGGCAGGCTGCATTCCAATTATTTACCGTCTTCAGGATTGTTTCAGGATGGTGTGTGTCCTCCTATTGTTTGTCGGTTTCAGCTTGATCTGGTCGTCGGCATTTATCGTCGGCAAGGTTGCGATTGCCCATCTTGACCCGCTTGTATTGCTGGCAGTGCGTTTTTTGCTGGGCAGTGTCTGTTTGCTGCCTTTTGTTCTATGGCAGGGCAGGAAATTCTGGCAATGGCCGACTATTCGTTTTGGGGCGATTGCCGGTGTGTTGAACAACGCCCTTTATTTGGGTTTGAGCTTTTTGGCCCTGCAAACCGTGCCAGCGTCACTACTGGTGGTGATCATTAGCTGCGCGCCCCTGCTGACCAGCGCCTTTGCCGTAGCCAGCGGACAGGAACCTTTAAACGCCGCACGCTTTGTTGGTTTTACCATTTGTATTGCCGGAGTGGCCTGTGTTGCCGCATGGCAACCTGCGGCCGGAACGGGCCTTGACCATGCCGCGATGTTTTCTTCTGGCGCCCTGCCAGGCTATGCAATGGCAATTGGCGGTACGGTGGCCTTTGCGTTTGGCACGGTGTTTTTAAAGTCGCGGGTGATGGGGGCATCACCGGTGGATGTCAATTTCTGGCAGTCTTTGGTCGGGGGGCTGGTTTTGCTGCCACTGGCCCTGTTTCGCGTGCCGGATGTCGGGCAGTGGGCCGTCACGTTTGACGGGCCGGTTTTGTTGTCAATTCTTTATCTTGCTGTCGTCATCACGCTGGGCGCGATGTTCTTATGGCTTTATCTGATTGGTCGATTTGGGGCCAGCAAGGCCGCAGCGGCCCATTTGATCAATCCGCTTTCGGGTTTGGTTTTATCGGCGGTGATTTTGGGCAGCGATGTGTCACTGGTGCAGGTGTTTGGCGCGGTATTAATTGGCTTTGGGTTGTATATTGCCGTTTTTCACCGAGGAAACCGGGGTAATAGAGCATTGATAAAGTAATTTTCAGTGCTTCGGAACCGCGCCATGATCAGCTTTCGCCATCTTGCGGCGGGCGATGACCTCGTTTGGAAATGGCCCGCACAATTTTAATAATGATGGCGAGAAAGCTTGCGATGGCAGTGACCAGAAAGATTGTCAAAAACCCTTCTACGACCCACAACTGTGTCGAAGCGGTCTCATGTGTGCCGTGTAAGAAGGTGGTCCGCCAAATCCAGTCAAAGATTGTTGCGGCCAAGAACAAGCTGACCACCAATGTCAGGCCAAGATAGAAAAACGGCATTTTTACCTCTTGCTGTCTTGAGTTCTCCTGCCTGGATTAATGGCTGTTTGTGCAGTTGGTATCCTGCTGACAGATTTTAATCATCGTCACCCTCACCTGGTAATTCCAGGACATAATCCTGATAATAATCGGGCGGCATGCCGGCATCATAGCGCGCTTCGTCATTGAAGGGCGGCTTAAGCGGGCCGCGCAGATGTTTGCGCAGCAGCGCATGCCATGTGGTGTAATAGGGCAGGCCGCGTTTATCACACATCATTTCATAATATTTGCGCCCGGCACTGACATGCGCCACTTCTTCGGCCGCAATGATTTTAAGAATTTCCGCACTTTCAACGTCGCCATTGGCAATCAGGCGCTCAACCGTGGGCGGGGTGGCATCCAGCCCGCGGGCTTCAAACACCATTGGTACCACGGCCAGGCGGGCCAGCAGGTCATAGGCGGTTTCCATGCTGCTTTGCCACAGGCCGTCATGGGCGGGCAAATCGCCATAGGTGGCGCCCAATTCGCCCAGCCGTTTATTCAGCATCAGGAAATGTTTGGCTTCATCGGCGGCCACCTGCACCCAGGCATCGTGGAAATCGCGCGGCATGTTTTCGTTGGGAAAGCGCACGGCAATATCCCACGCCAGATCAATGGCATTTAGCTCAATATGAGCCAGCGCGTGTAACAGGCCGATGCGCCCCTTCAGGCCGCCTTTGCTGCGTTTGGGCATTTTATTGGGCGGCAGGGTTTCAGGTTTTGACGGGCGCGCGGGGCGGTCCGGCAGGTTGGTTTCGCCAACTTCCGTTATCGCACCCTCCCGCCATTGCCGGGCCAGATCGATGGTCAGGTGGGCTTTTTCTGTTGGGTCAACAGTCAGCAGGGCCTGTTTGGCGGCGTCGGCAAGGGTTTGGGGCATTGCTTGGTTCACACGGTTGGAAAATAAAAACGGACCGGTTTGTCTTACACGGTCCGTTTTTACGGTTAATTTTGTGATGCGGCAAGCAATGCCGGGCGTTTTTTAGGTGATGTTAAATCGTGCCAGGGCTTCGGCGAGGTCATCGCCAAAGGCACCGCCTTTGCGAATGATGGCAGTACGAAACGGCAAATCGCGCAATGATGGGTGGTTGGGGGCATCCGAAGTTAAAACAGCGGTCGGAATATCGCGTGTTTTGGGCATGGCCTGAAGCGCGTTCACCACATCGACCCCGTCAAGGTCATCAATGGTTTTGGCAACAATGATAAAATCCGGTCGGGTGCGCACAGCAAGTTCAAGGGCCTCAAACGATGAATGCGTTGCCGAACTGCGATAGCCGCAGGCGGCCAGTTCACGTTCGACAATGGCCGCCATCGACCGCTGCGGAATAACCAGCAGGGCTTCGACATTGGCTTTGCTTAGCCAGGCCGGGTCAATGTCAGGCGCGCGTTTGGAGGGCAGCTCACGAACAAATTCGGCGGAATCGGTGCTGGTTCCTGAAAAGTCACCATCCAGAATGCCTTCGATTTTATCGACGAAGGCCTGAATGTCGGCAATGGAATCGGCATTGAGTTCGCGGCAACTGGTGACATAATCGGCCAGGCGGTGGCTGGTCAGGTTGATCAGCGGGGCATTGACCGATTTTCCCTTGTATCGCAGGTTAAAAACCTCGCGCTGGATTGCGGTCAGCAATGTGTCGCGGTTGGCCTGTGAATGCGCGTTTTGCAAATGCACATCCAGGCTGCTGATGATGTCGCGGGCTTCATCCTTGAAGTCGGCTAACATTTGATCGTCAAGATCAACGACATTCTTGTTCATTTACTGGTTCCGCCATAGATGCGTTCAAATTCCCTGTCCCCGTCGCCCAATTGGCAGGCTCCAGGCTCCCAATTTCAGAATATCATATTTATGATGCGTCCTTGCAAGATGGATACATACGTGAGGATAAAAATTCTAAAATCAGTCAAAGAGTTAGGCGCAAATAAAAACCGGCCACGGGCAATGATCCCGTGACCGGCTGGCAGAAGAGAGGCAGGTAGAGTTAAAGTGCCTGAACCGCCGCCAGAACCTCGTCTACATGGCCTTTGACTTTCACTTTCGGCCAGATATGGCGAATGACGCCCTCAGCATCGACAATCACGGTCGTCCGTTCGATCCCCATGAATTTTTTGCCATACATGCTTTTTTCTTTCCAAACGCCGTAACGTTCACAAACATCGCTTTCTTCATCGGATGCCAGGGTAAAGTTCAGGTCGTGCTTTTCCTTGAACTTGTCGTGGCGCGCTGCACTGTCTTTGGAAATGCCGATGATTTTGGCATTTACGGCGGCGAAATTGGGGTGTTGGTCCCGGAAATCGCAGGATTCCGTGGTGCAGCCAGGTGTCATGTCCTTGGGATAAAAGTAAACAACCACCGGCTGGCCTTGCAGATCAGAAAGTTTGACATGTCCGCCGCCATCGGTTGGCAGGTTAAAATCCGGGGCTTTGTCACCAACGGCAATGCTCATTTTAATCATCCTTGTTTCAGGGTTTATCGCTATCGCTTTATAGGGTGGTTTTGTCTGTCTGGTTCAGTTTGCCTGTGGGACAGGGCCAAGTTCCTCGGCGGGGGCGGTGATCAGGCGGTCATAAACCTGTTTGATCCCTTCGGCGGTGTCGGACATTTTCTTTTCAAGCTCGGCAAAATCCTCGCATTGTCCGGCGGCGGTCAGCATTTCACGCAAATCCGCGCTGGCATTTTCCGGCGAAAAGCGGCCCTCCGTCGTCAGGCGCAGCATTGCCTGCAAGGCCAGCCAGAACGAGGATGCGTTTGCCAGCCATGCTGCTTCCTCCGCCGGCAGGATGCCGGCCTTTCCCAGTCGTTTAAACACCTTGCGCGTGGTCGAGGATAATATTTCCGGATGGTCATGCGCATGGTTAAGCTGCAGGAACTGGGCAATGAATTCCAGGTCCACAAGGCCGCCCCGGCGAAGTTTGATATCCCATGCCTGGTCACTGCCCTTATTGGCAGCCATACGGTTGCGCATGTCATAAACATCGCGCACCAGTTTGTGAAAATCGCGTTTTTTGCACAAAACCCGCCGGGTGCTTTCCATAACCTTTTGTTGCAGCTTTTCCGGGCCAAACACCGGGCGCAAACGTGTCAGTGCCATATGTTCCCAGGTCCAGGCCTCGTTGGTTTGATAGCCGTCAAAACTGTTGAAATGGCAGGCTAGGGGGCCTTTGCTGCCACTGGGGCGCAGGCGCAAATCGGTTTCAAACAAAACGCCTTCGGCGGTTGGGGCGGACAGGGCATTGATGTAACGCTGACTTAGGCGGATAAAATAATGCCCGGGTGAGAGGGGCTTTTCCCCATCGGATTCCTCGCATCCTTCCGGCACGTCATAGACAAACACCATATCCAGGTCCGACCCGGGCGAAAGTTCCTGCCCGCCATGTTTGCCCAGGGCAAAAACCGCCAGACCACCCTCGTCAAATCCGCCATGTTTTTGGGCAAAATCATCGGCAATGCGTGGGAATAGCCCGCGAATGGAAACGTCGGCCACATCGGCCAGTGCCCGCCCGGCCTGGTGCGGGGTGTGGCGGTTATGGATGGTTTGCACATCGATGCGGAATTTCTGGTCATTGGCCCAGCGTCGGGCAATATCGAGCCATTGCTCCACCATTTCGGCACCGGGCTGGGACAGTTGCTCGTTTAGTTGTTCCAGCATGGTTTTCGCATCGGGCAATTCATCATTAAAGCCGGACATCAAAACATAATCCAGCACACTGGCATTACGGCCCAGATATTTCGCCATGCGCGGGGCTGTGCCGGCAATTTTGGCGAGCAGGCGCAACAGTTCCGGGTTCGCGGTGAGCAACGAAAATAATTGCACCCCGGCGGGCAAGCCCTTTAAAAACTCGTCAAAGGCACGAAAGGCCATGTCGGGATTTGTGGTTTCCGAAAGGGATGTTAACAGTGTTGGCATAAGTTCGGTCAAAATCTCGCGGGCCCGGCGCGACCGGGTGGCGCGATAGCGACCATGATGCCAGCCCCGCACGGTGCTGGAGATCATACTGGGGTTTTCAAACCCCATTTGCTGAAGCTGGCGGATGGTTTCCGGGTCGTCTTCGCTGCCGGTGAAAACAAGGCTGCCTTCGGTGCCGCCCAGGGGAGAATCCTCCTCGAACAGTTCGGCATAATGCGATTCAACCCGGCGCAAATAGCCCAGAAGGTCATTCTTAAAGGTCTCGCAATCCTCATATCCCAGGAAACAGGCCAGGGCGGCGAGGCCTTCCTCGCTTTCCGGCAGGGTTTGGGTTTGCTGATCGTTCGTCATTTGCAGGCGATGTTCGACATTACGCAAAAACTGGTACGCTTCGATCAATTCGTCGCGCACCTTTTCGGAAATCTGCTTGAATTTGCATAATTCGCGCAGGGCCTCACAGGTGCTGCGACACCGAAGGGACAGTTCCCGCCCGCCCCAGATCAATTGCTGGGTTTGGGCGAAAAATTCTATTTCGCGAATGCCGCCCCGGCCCAGTTTGATATTGTGTCCGGGGATCGTTACCTTGCTGCCCCCGCGATGCGCATTGATTTGCCGTTTGATGGAATGAATGTCCTGGATGGCAAGGAAATCCAAGTGTTTGCGCCAGACAAAGGGGCGCAAAATATCGAGGAAATCCTGCCCCGCCTCGTAATCGCCCGCGACGATGCGCGCCTTGATCATGGCGGCCCGTTCCCAGTTCTGGCCAACGGTTTCATAATAGGTTTCCGCCGCCAAGGCCGACATAATGGGCGGGGTAGATGCCGGGTCAGGGCGCAGGCGCAAGTCGGTACGAAACACATACCCATCGCCGGTGCGTTCTTCCATGATGCGGGTGATATCTCGCACCATCCGTACCAGAATTTGCTGTATCCGGTCCCGTTCGATCCAACTGATTTTGCTGCCATCAAATAAAAAGATCAGATCAATATCGGATGAATAATTTAGCTCGTTTGCGCCAAGTTTTCCCATGCCAATGGTAAATATGCCGCAATCACGCAACGGATCATCGGGGTGGGGAAGGTCAAGGTTACGCTGACGTGCTGTTGCCGACAGACAATGCGCCAGCGCGTAATTCAGGGTGGTTTCCGCTGTTGTGCTGATGGCAGCGGTAATTTTCACCAGGTCCCAACTGTTGCTGATATCGGCCAGTGCAATGACGAGGGCTGCGCGGCGCTTTGCCCTGCGCACTTTCATCATGGCATTTGCCTGGTCCGTTCCCGCGGCGTTTGCCGATATGCTGACATCCTCAAGGGCGGTGGCAAAGGCATGATCAAGGCCATTTTCAAACGCATCGACGATCATGTCGGGGTCGCGCAGGGCCAGACTGGTCAGGTACGGGCTGTTGCCAAACAGTGCTGCCAATACTGCATGATGTGCCGGGTCTTCTGCGAGCCTGGCAAAATGTTCGGCCTGGCTTTCCCACATGGGTTTGCGGGCCAGTTCGGCCCATCTTTCAAACCCGGTCTTGCAACGTTCTGCATCAAAGGGGGCAGGCAGGGTGTTTTGGGTCCAGGCAAGGGTCACGATGGGCGTTCCTTTGGTTTTGGCATATGTGGTTCGACAATGTCGTTGCCGAAAGGCACTTTGGCAGCGTCTTTTTCATAGTTAAATCACAGTTTAGTCATAACCGCTCTTGGAGATGACAAAAAGGCCCTGTAAACAATATCAAATTTAACTCAGGACAAAATTATGGAAACCCTTTGTCTTGTGGGGCGTTGTTATTGTGATCAAACTATTGCCCGATATGCGGGTTTGGAGAAGACAGGTCATTGAGGCACGTTAAAAAACTTTCCGGAATTGTCGCCGCCCTGTTCGCATTTTGCGCACTGTTTGTGGGTGTATTTTCCGGCGTGCTGATCTGGCGCGTATCGCAAGGGCCTGTATCTCTTAACTTTATTGCGCCCTATATCCTTGAGGAACTAAACAAAAGCTCTGGCGACCTGAAATTCGATGTTCAGGATATGGTGCTGGTTTGGCGTGGCTGGGAAGAGAAATTTGACGTTCGGATGCGCCAGATTTCGGTGCGCCAGACTGACGGGCATGAATTATTACGCATGCCCGCGGCGGATGTCGTGTTTTCCAGTCGTGCCCTTTTTAAAGGCATTTTTGCCCTGCGCGAGGTCGATCTGATTGCACCGCGCTTGCGCCTGATCCGCCATCGTGACGGGCAGCTTGATTTTGGATTGTCGGCTGATCTCTCCGATATCAGCCCCGATCAGAATAAAGAGGCGGATGGCAATAAACAGGGTGCTGATCAGACAACGGCGCGGGTCCCCGATATGCAGGAACCGACCGAACCTGCAAATACACCGGTAATGTCAACACCCATTCCCGATGCCGACAAAAACACCGCGTTGGAGCCACACGCGGCAACTGTGCCGAAAACCGGCACGGAAAAAGATAGCGAAAATGACCTGGCGACAGAAGCGCAGACAAAACCTGCGCCCGCCGCTGCGCCGGAGGATGGCAAAACCAGTGCTGATGCAGCCACGCCACCTGTGACAGAAGCCGGACAGGACAATATTGAAAATGGACCAGATCAAAAGGCAGCGCCCGGCAAACCAGATGCGGGGACTGTCACTGACGCCAAAAATGCAGGGGATGCGGGCGACAAAACCGAACAGGAACTGGTTTCAGGCAGTGCGTTGATGCGACGCGTTGTCGCTATTCTGTCAGGCGAGGCGGCGGATTTTCCGGCAGCGGCCTATTTTGAAAGCTTTGGTATTTATGATGCCGATCTCAGGGTTGAGGATCGCCTGTTGGGTGTGACCTGGTCGGCCCCGAAATCGCAAATTCGTCTGGCACGCCGCCCCGGCGGGATTGATGCGGACATGAAGCTGTCGATTAATGCCGGTGCCTTGACAACAGATGTAACGGCAACAGCCAGCTATTCTACCCATGATGAACGCATTGCCTTGAAAGCGCGTGTTGGCAAGGTTATTCCGGCCTCGCTTTCGACGATTTCGTCTGAATTTATTGGCCTGGACCGTTTTGATTTGCCGGTATCGGGCACGTTTGATGCCAATCTTGGCGCGGATGGCAGCATTTTTGATATTGTTGCCAATCTGGATGTTGGGGCGGGCCGGATACAACTGCCAACACCCCTTAACGCGGTTTATGATATTGATGGGGGCAAGGCGACGGTTCAATACCAGCCCGGTAAGCTGGCGTTTCGGGATGTCAGTGTGACCACGGGGAAAACCGGCATTAAGGTGAATTCCGAAATTGATCATCCACTGGGCAACTGGGCCGTAAAACTGACGGCCGAGGCGACTGACGTTGCGACGGACGATTTAAGCAATTTGTGGCCCGAGACACTGGGCGATAATCCGCGCGAATGGGTGACCAAAAACCTGTCGGGGGGCGGGGTTCAGGTTGCCACGATTGATTTGGCAATGCACCGGGGCGATGACGGCGCAGCGGCGATTGATCATATCAAAGGTGATATGACGATGTCGGATATTGATGTGCAGTATCTGCCCGGTATGCCCAAGGTGCAAAAGGCCGCTGGTCGAGCGGAGTTTAATGCCAACAGCTTTAGTATTTTTGTTGATAAAGGGGCTGTCGATGGCATCACCGTTGATAGCGCCAAGCTGGTTTTCTCGCAACTCGATACGGATAATGAATGGGCCGATATCGAGTTTGTCGCACATGGTGGTGTGCGCGATGCCCTTAAGCTGATTGACCATGAACCGCTGGGTTTTGCAAAAAAACTTCAGATCGATCCCGGTCAATTGTCCGGTCAGCAGGCAACCCGGGTAGAGCTTTCTTTTCCGTTGCTATCTGATTTGTCCTTTGATGATGTTAAAGTTGCTGCGGCATCTCGCCTTGAAAAGGTTTCTGTCAAAAAGGCGTTTCGTAATCTCAGCCTTAAGGACGGTAATTTTGAACTTCAGGTGAATACCAAGGGCCTGGAGCTTTCGGGCGATGCCGCAATTGGGACCGGGCACAATACCATTAACTGGGTTGAAAGTTTTGATGGTCAAACGCCGTTGACCAGCCATTATCAGATTGGGGGCACATTTGATTTGGCCGCCCTGAATGATATTGGCATTGATGTGTCTGCGTTTCTTTCTGGGCAGGCGAGTGGTGATGTTGAAATCAGGGTGATCCGTGCCGGAGGCGTTGAGGTTATTGCCAAAGGCGACCTTGCCAAGAGTGTGATTGACCTGAAAGAAGCAGATTACCACAAAGATGCGGGGCAACCGTCAAAGCTGGCATTTGACATTCTGTTTGGTGCAAATGGCGGCGGGACGGTCCGCAATGTCGATTTGACCGCGCCGGATGTCGCCATTTTGGCAAGTGGCCGCTGGCGTGGTGAGAATACCCTGGATGACAAATTACATTTCGATATTACGAATGGTCATTTCCGCGAAAATAGCGGCGTGAACGGTACCTTTGTGATCAATAATGCGGGTGTTTTGAAGGTCGATCTGCAAGGTGATCAGATTGATTTACGGCCTTTCCTGACCCCCAAGGGTGTGGCAAAGGAACCGAATGCCAATTCGTCGGGCAGTACGACAGATGGTAAGGCCAATAACACCAGCATGAGCACTGAATTCTCGGCGATTAACATAAACCTTGAAGCCAGCCGCTTTTATGCCAAGGGCGATAGCCCGGTGATTGAAGAGGGTCATCTTGCCTATCGTCGTAAAAATAACGATTCTGAAATTGATGTTAAAGCTGCGCGATTTGATGCACGTCCGTGGCTGATTTCCAAGTCTTCGCAAACATCGCCCCAACCCGCCAGCGCAAAAGAAAATACCAAACCGGCCAATAAAGGCCCGGATAGTGGCGGGATAGGGCAGGAAACTACCCGCAAGGGCGGGAAGATGGAAATCTATCTTGATTTCGGCGAGTTGCTTGCTGCGCGTGATCAGGTTGTTCAAAAACTTAAAGGTTCCATTCATGTCGAAGGCGAAGAATGGCGGTCGATTGTTCTGAATGGCAAGCTGAATGGCACTGCCAATGTGTTTGCCCAGGTCGAACCACTTGCCGATGGTAAGCGGAAGGTGCAACTGACATCGGAAGATGCTGGCCGTTTTCTGGCGGCTATTGATCTCTATGGCGATATGCGAGACGGGAAAATGAAAGTGCAGGGCACGGTGGATGATCATGCCTATTCACAACCCTTTACCGGAACTGCCCATATTGAAAATTTCCGTATTGTGAATGCGCCGCTTGCCGCGCGTGTGTTAAATGCCGCTTCTTTGTTTGGTTTGGTGGATTCCCTTCAGGGAAAGGGAGTTGTGTTTGATGCCATGGATGGCGATTTCACCTATGCCAGCAATGTGTTGACCCTCTCCAAGGTCGCGGCGAATGGTTCTGCCATTGGTGTTACCGCCAACGGGAATATTGACTTGGCACAGGACAGAATCAAACTGGCCGGGTCGATTGTGCCATTTTATGCCGTGAATTCCGTTTTGGGTAAAATTCCGCTGATTGGCGATTTGCTGGTTGGCGAGGAAGGTGGCGGCGTGTTTGCGCCCACCTATACGGTCGACGGGCCGTTTGAAAACCCGGATATATCGGTTAACCCGCTCTCAACCATCGTACCCGGAGTGTTCCGGAACCTGATCACCGGTGCCAAGCCCGGTTAAATTTTGAGCAGTGCAAAAGCATAAAAAAAACGCCCGGTTCATGCCAGCCGGGCGTTTTTTCGTTTGTTGTTCGTGCCGGTGCGAAATATCAGACCGGACGCACCAGAACATGGCGTTTTTTACCGGCCGAAAGTTTGATCACGCCCGTTGCATCAATCGCATCGGCACTGATGATCTGGTTTTCATCGTCAACCTTTTCATCATTGATCTTGGCACCACCACCCTTGACCAGACGGCGGGCTTCACCGCCCGATTTGGCAAGGTCGGCCCGGCGGAACAGATCAAATGCCGGAATGCCGGCATCCAGATCGGCTTTGGCAATTTCAACGGTCGGCAGACTGTCGGCCAAAACACCTTCTTCAAAGGTTTTGCGCGCGGTTTCGGCAGCGGCAAGGGCGGCTTCTTCGCCCCGGCAAAGTTTTACCGCCTCGAATGCCAGCACTTTTTTGGCATCATTAATCGCTGCCCCTTCAAGTTTGGCATATTCGTCGATCTGTTCTAGCGAAAGCTCGGTGAACAGCCTCATGAATTTGATAACGTCGGCATCTTCAGTGTTGCGCCAGAACTGGTAGTAATCATAGGCCGACAGGCGTTCTTCGTTCAGCCATACCGCACCCGATGCGGTTTTGCCCATTTTCGCACCCGATGCGGTGGTGATCAGTGGCGTGGTCAGGCCAAACAGCGCACTGTCATCGACACGACGGCCCAGTTCAACACCGTTAACGATATTGCCCCACTGGTCCGAACCACCCATTTGCAGGACGCAACCATATTTGCGTTGCAGTTCGACGAAGTCGTAGGCCTGCAGAATCATATAGTTGAATTCCAGAAAACTCAGCGACTGTTCCCGGTCCAGACGCAGCTTGACGGAATCAAAGCTGAGCATGCGGTTGACCGAGAAATGACGGCCAAAATCACGCAGAAATTCGATGTAATTGATTTTATCGAGCCAATCGGCATTGTTGACCATGACCGCATCGGTCGGGCCATCGCCAAAAGTCAGGAACTGCTGGAAAACCCGTTTGATGCCAGCCATGTTATTGGCGATGATTTCATCGGTCAGTACCGGACGGGCATCGTCACGGCCAGTTGGATCGCCGATACGGGTGGTGCCGCCGCCCATCAGAACAATCGGCTTGTGGCCGGTTTTCTGCAGCCAGCGCAGCATCATGATCGATACCAGCGAGCCCACATGCAGGCTGTCTGCGGTGCAATCATAACCCACATAGCACACCACCTTCTTTTCTGATGCATAGGCATCAAGGCCTTCAATATCAGTGCATTGGTGGATATAACCGCGGTCGTTCATGACGCGGAGAAAGTCAGACTTGATATCAGTCATGGTTTTTGCGCTATGTTGGTTGTGATTGAAAATTCGAGCCGCTAATTTCTGCGGAGGCGATGATCTAGCACATTCATGGCAAAAGGGGCAATGATGCAACCGTGTTTGGGGGCTGATCTTCACTTTGTCTCGTTTTATTGCGAACTTTTGGCTGAAAAGACGATTGAACTGCGTCTCAAATATCAGATGGATTCTGCCTTGTTCGGTTTCGATATTTGACGATAAGCTGCCGGTCTTATTGACGCTTGAGGGACGAGATGAAAAACGACTGGATCACGGCAATCGGCATGATGAGCGGGACGTCACTGGATGGTGTGGATGCGGCTCTGATCGAAACCGATGGTGTTGACGTTCGTCGTCTCGGGCAGTCGGTTTTTGTGCCTTATGTCCCGGAACTGCGTGAACGCATGCGGGGTTGTTTTGGCAATCGCAATGCCACCAATTCAGAACATGTCGTGGCCGATGATCTGACCCGGGTACATATTGATGCTGTCGAGATGTTGCTTGCCAAGGCAGGCTTGTCATCCGGGGATATTGGCGTGATTGGTTTTCATGGGCAAACCGTGTTTCATGAACCGGCATCCCGCCTGACGCGGCAAATCGGAACACCGGACATGTTGGCCGAAAAAACCGGTATCCCGGTTGTTGCCGATTTCCGATTGGCCGATGTTGCTGCGGGCGGGGAGGGCGCACCTTTGGCGCCGGTTTATCATGCGGCATTGATGAAAAGTGCCGGTGTGGCGGTTCCCGTCGCGGTGCTGAATATCGGTGGCGTCTCCAACGTAACCTGGATTGGTGCGGATGACGATTTGCTGGCCTTTGATTGTGGGCCGGGTAATGCGCGCATTGATGACTGGATGTTGCGCCATACCGGTAATCCGGTCGATTTGAACGGGGCGACGGCGGCATCGGGCAAGGCCGACCCGATGGTGGAGGTTAATTTCCTGAAAGATCCGTATTTTGACCGGATACCCCCAAAATCGCTGGATCGCGAGGATATGGCAGCGCATATCGATGCGCTGGTGGCAGAGGCAAAGCTGAATGTGGCGGATGGTGCGGCAACACTTGCCAATTGCACGGTGGCGGCTATCGTTGCCGGTGTGAATCATTTGCCCGTCGCCCCCAAAAGCTGGTTTGTTTGCGGCGGTGGGCGGCACAATGATTATGTGATGGCGAAACTTGGCGCGCGCCTTGGCGTGCCGGTGCGATCGGTCGATGAACTGGATTGGGATGGCGATGCGGTCGAGGCAGAATGTTTTGGCTATCTGGCCGTGCGGCACTTGCGCAATTTGCCGCTGAGTTTTCCGGGGACGACCGGGGTTTCCGAACCCTGCTGTGGTGGCAGGTTGTATACAAAGAAAAAGGCCGCCTGACGGGGCGACCTTTTTTCATTTTTCGGGCTGGCTTGCGGGCCTGTCAGGCGCCGCGTTTGTCAAGATAGGCCGACGCGTGACGGATCACTTCTTCCTGCTGTTTGGCAAAATAGTGATCGGCACCTTCGATAAGGCACATATCAACTTCAATACCTTTTTGCGCATTCAGCTTGTCGCCCAGCTTGGTCACGGAATTGACTGGGATGTTTTCATCGCGTTTTCCGTGAATCAGGATGCCCGACGACGGGCAGGGGGCAAGGAAGGTGAAATCATAATCGCTGGCCGGTGCGGCAACCGAGATGAAACCGTCAATTTCCGGGCGGCGCATCAAAAGCTGCATGCCAATCCAGGCACCAAAGGAATATCCGGCAACCCAGGTTGACCGGGAATTGGTGTTATACGTTTGCATCCAGTCCAGCGCCGACGCCGCATCCGACAATTCGCCGATGCCGTGGTCATAAACGCCCTGCGAGCGGCCAACACCGCGGAAATTGAACCGCATGACCGAATAGCCGCGATCCTTAAACATGTTAAACATGTTAAAGCACAGCTTGTTGTTCATTGTCCCGCCCTGCTGGGGGTGCGGGTGTAGGATAAGGGCGATGGGCGAATCGTCAGCACCGTTATGATGATAACGTCCGTCTAGGCGCCCTTCGGGGCCGTTAAAAATGACCTCAGGCATGGATCAGACAGCTCCTGTCCGCAAGTGGGTGTGCAGTAGGAAGAATATACCCGAGTAGTTTTGTGAGGTTTTTTGTTCTGCTGCCATAAATTGCTTGGGGCAAATACTTGACCACGTTACTCGGTTATCCTATATTTCGGTCAACCGGACAGCCAAAACGATACGTGTTGCGTAAAACGCGGCGCAGTTTCGATGCGGCCGGTTGCCGGGAATCGAAGCTACTTATTACACAGGGGACAGCCCCATGTTCAAGATAATTCGCCAGGAAATAGACGCGATGATCGCGCGTGATCCCGCGGCACGTTCCCGCTGGGAGGTCGTGTTAAGCTATCCGGCGTTTCATGCGATCATGGGATATCGCTGCACGAACTGGCTGTGGAAGCGCGGTTTCCGGATAACAGCACGGTTTTTTTCGCAGATTATGCGCTGGCTGACCGGGATCGAAATTCATCCGGGTGCCACGATTGGTAAACGCTTTTTTATCGATCACGGCATGGGTGTTGTGATTGGTGAAACCGCCGAAATCGGCGATGACGTGACCCTGTATCAGGGTGTTACGCTGGGCGGGACAGCGCCAAGTGTTGATAGTGACGGGCAGCGCGGCCTTAAACGCCACCCGACACTGGAAGATGGCGTGATCGTTGGTTCCGGGGCGCAAATTCTGGGGCCCTTTACGGTGCGCAAGAATGCCCGGATCGGTGGTAATGCCGTCGTTCTGGCGGAGGTTCCCGAAGGGGCAACCGTGGTGGGTATTCCGGCGAAGATTGTTCGCCGTGAAAAAGATGACCGGTTTTGTGCCTATGGTACACCGGTGGGCGATCTGCCGGACCCGGTGGCGCGCGCCCTTGATGAACTTTCGCGCGAAGTTCAGGGATTGCGCCAGCGCGTGGTGGAACTTGAAAGCGAGCATAAGCAAGAGGACGGTTATGTCCCTGCTTCAACCCCGGAAAAGCCACGGATTGTGGCTGCTTCGGAATAGGGCTCATCGTCTGTTCGAAAGCCGTTTTGCGGCAAATTGAAATCGAAAGCCTGGACATTGTTTGATAATGCGATGCACAGGCAGGAGGACACGCTGTGAAGTTAAGTACGAAAGGCCGCTATGCGGTGATGGCAATGGTGGATCTGGCAGATAGTGGCCGGGAACGCCCCGTTGCTCTTGCCGACATTGCCGAGCGTCAGGAAATTTCGCTGTCCTATCTGGAACAACTGTTTGGCAAGCTGCGCAAGGGCGGGTTGGTCCGTTCGGTGCGTGGGCCGGGTGGCGGTTACATGCTGGCGCGTTCCGCGCAGGAAACCCGTATTGCCGATGTTATTTTGGCGGTGGACGAACCCATTCGTGCAACGCGGTGCAAGTCTGGTTCGCCAAAGGGCTGCAAGGCGGACAAGGGCCGCTGCCTGACCCATGAATTGTGGGAAGAATTGGGCAACCAGATTTATCTTTATCTTTCCTCGGTCAGCCTGGCCGACGTGGTGGATCGCAAGATTGCCGGTGTCGGCCGGATGTTCGATAGCCGGACCACCCAAATTCACGAGCCGCAGGTGGCCGCGCAATAAGGTGGTCGCCCCGGTTTAAGGGCAATGGCATTTTGGTTTAACACCGTAACGTAAAGACAGCATACGACGTGATGAAAAAGCAGGTTTACCTTGATTACAACGCAAGCGCGCCGATGATTGCCGCCGCAAAGGATGCAGTGGTGGCAGCCCTTGACGTTGCGGGAAACCCGTCATCCGTGCATGGGGCCGGGCGGGAGGCCCGCAAGATTATTGATCATGCGCGGCGCAGTGTTGCCGACATGGTTGGCGGCGACGCCGAACGCATCATTTTTACCAGTGGCGGCACCGAAGCCAACAATTTGGCGCTGAATGGCCTGGAAGATGTTGTGGTCCTGACCAGTGCGGTTGAACATCCCGCCGTGATCGAAGCGCGGCACGATGCCCGGCGCATTCCGGTGGATGGCAACGGGGTCATTGACCTGAACGCTTTGGAAGACATGTTAAGGGCATGTCAGGAAGCTGGCGAAAAGGTGCTGGTGTCGGTGATGCTGGCGAATAATGAAACCGGCGTTATCCAGCCTGTGGCAAAGGCTGCCCTGTTGGCCCGCGAATATGGTGCCAAAATCCATTGTGATGCGGTGCAGGCCATCGGCCGGATGCCGGTGGATATGGGCCAGTTGCTGGTTGATATGGTGTCTGTTTCCGCGCACAAATTTGGCGGCCCCAAAGGGGTTGGTGCCCTGGCAATTGCGCCTGGCGTGATGCTGGTGCCGCAAATTCGCGGTGGCGGGCAGGAAAAATACCGCCGGGGCGGGACGGAAAATGTGGCTGGTATTGCGGGCCTGGGTGCCGCTGCCCTGCAGGTCCAAAACCGTTATGCTGCTGCTGATGAGATCAAGGCCAAACGGGACCGTTTGGAAAACGAAATTCTGGTACATGCGCCAGAAGTGGTGATTGCGGGCCGAAATGCCGAACGCCTTGGCAATACAACTTGCCTGATCCTGCCTGGCATGCCCGGTGAAACCCAGGTAATGGCAATGGATTTGGCCGGTGTGGCAATCAGTTCGGGGTCTGCCTGTTCGTCAGGCAAGGTTCGTGAAAGCCACGTCTTGAAGGAAATGGGTGTTGCAGAACCGGGCTCGGCCATTCGGGTCAGTCTAGGGCCTGAAACAACTAACGAAGAGATCGATCTGTTTATCCGTGTTTGGAGCCGGATGCGGGACAATGCAGAGCGCAAGAAACTTGCGCGTAATGCAGCCTGAGAAAATGAGTGAGGATGCCTTAAAATGAACGAGCTTAAAGCAAAGCCGATCTATCTGGACTATCAGGCGACAACGCCGACCGACCCGCGTGTCGTTGATGCAATGCTGCCTTATTTCTATGAGAAATTCGGTAATGCCCACTCGCGGAACCATTCGTTCGGCTGGGAAGCCGAAGACGCGATCGAGCTTGCCCGTGGGCAGGTTGCCTCGATTATCGGTGCATCATCCAAGGAAATTATTTTTACCTCGGGTGCGACGGAATCCAACAACCTGGCGCTTAAGGGCGTGATGAAGTTTTACGGCAAGAAAAAGCCGCATCTCATCACCACCGTAACGGAACACAAATGCGTTCTCGACAGTGCCCGCCATCTGGAACAGGAAGGGTATAAAGTTACCTATCTTCCGGTTCAGCAGAATGGCCTGGTTGACCTTGAGCAACTGAAAGAAGCGATTACCGATGAAACGGCCCTGGTTTCGATCATGGCGGTTCACAATGAAATCGGTGTGATCCAGCCGCTGAAGGAAATTGGTGAAATTTGCCGCGAACGCGGTGTGTTCTTCCATTGTGATGCCGCCCAGGCGGTTGGCAAAATTCCGCTGGATGTCAACGATATGAAAATCGACCTGATGTCGATTTCGGGTCACAAGATTTATGGCCCTAAAGGCGTTGGCGCCCTGTTTGTCCGCCGTCGTCCGCGGGTGCGTGTTGTTGCCCAGATCACCGGTGGTGGTCAGGAACGCGGCATGCGTTCGGGCACGTTGCCGACCCCGCTGATCGTGGGCCTTGGCAAGGCATGTGACATTGCCCAGAACGAAATGGCCGAAGAAAACGCCCGCATTATGGAACTGCGTAATTATACGCTGAACCGTTTCCGCGAACGTCTGGCCGACATTTACCTAAATGGCGACGAGGAAAACCGCGTCGCTGGCAACCTCAATATCTCTTTTGCCTATGTCGAGGGTGAAAGCCTTCTGATGGGCATCAAGAATATTGCGGTATCGTCGGGTTCCGCCTGCACCTCTGCGTCGCTGGAGCCGTCCTATGTGCTGCGTGCCCTAGGTGTTGACGAAGAACTGGCCCACACCTCGCTTCGTATCGGCATTGGTCGCTTTACCACCCGCGAAGAACTTGACCAGGCTGTTGATGCGATCTGCAACGAAGTGGAACGCCTGCGTGAAATGAGCCCGCTTTGGGAAATGGCGCAGGAAGGCATCGACATAAAATCTATCGAGTGGGCCGAGCATTAATCGCCTGGCGTACTATATTAAAATCAAGAGAGACACAGGACTTCTAGGAGGGTTCTAAAAATGGCTTACAGTGAAAAACTCATCGATCATTACGAAAACCCGCGCAATGTTGGTTCGTTTGACAAAAACGAATCTTCGGTTGGTACCGGCCTTGTTGGCGCTCCGGCTTGCGGCGACGTGATGAAATTGCAGATCAAGGTTTCGGCAGAAGGCATCATTGAAGATGCGAAATTCAAAACCTTTGGCTGTGGTTCCGCGATTGCGTCAAGCTCGCTGATCACCGAATGGGTCAAGGGCAAGACGATTGCCGAAGCCGGTGCGATCAAGAACTCGCAGATTGCCGAAGAACTGGCATTGCCGCCGGTTAAAATTCACTGCTCGATCCTTGCGGAAGACGCGATCAAGGCCGCGATCAGTGATTACAATACCAAAAACGGCAAAGCCGAGGTTGAAGCGGCTGAATAAGCCGCTTTACCAACCAGCTGACGATCTGGAGACAAGGAGACCAGGATGGCATTACCGGCCCCTATCAATGTAACACCCAGTGCGCTTGATCATATCAAGGCATTGCTGGCAAGCCGCGGCAAACCGTCTGCGGGTATCCGTTTGGGTGTGCGCAGCAAGGGTTGTTCGGGTCTGTCATACACGCTGGAATACGCCGATGATGAAAGCGGGTTCGACGAAGTCGTACAGCTTGATGACGGCGTGAAGCTGATGATCGACCCCAAGGCAATCATGTTTGTGCTGGGTACCGAAATGGATTATTCGGTCGATAAAATGGAAGAAGGTTTCGTCTTTCGTAATCCCAACGAAAAAGGGCGTTGCGGTTGTGGGGAATCCTTCCACGTTTAATGTCGCCGGGTTTCCGGCCCTGATCTGGAGGATGGCCCCGGTGCTTGCGCCGGGGCCATCCCTTGATAGCCGCAAATTTACAGTCGGTTCACAGTCGGCATTTGCAACCCGGGAAAAAGGCCACCCAAAGGGCCAAGCGGGTTGCATATGGCGGAAAAGTGGCGTGACCGGCAATGTTGCATTGCCGTTTGCATGACAAAAACACGATACAGGCCAAAATATTATGACTGCTGCGTCAGAACAGAGCAAATCCAACACCGGTGGCGATAAGACCTGCTGGTCCTGTAAGGGGCCGGTGGCGGCGGTGGCGCTGTTTTGTGATACCTGCGGGGCCATTCAGGCTCCCGGCCAGCTGGATCATTTTGCCCGTTTTGAAATCCCGCGTGATTTCAATGTCGATATTGATGCCGTTGAGGCCCAGTACCTCAAGCAGCAGCAAACCCTGCACCCGGACCGTTTCGCCACCAAATCGGCACGCGAGAAGTCCCTGTCGCAGCAACAGGCCGCCAGCCTGAATGATGCCTTTGAAACCCTGAAAAACCCGGTTTCGCGTGCGGAATATATGATGCGCATGAACGGGGTGGAGCCCGAAGGCGGCGAGGGACAAACCGTAAATGACCCCGCCCTGCTGATGGAGGCAATGGAAATGCGCGAGGCCCTGGATGATGCCGGGGACCGTGCGGCAATTGATGCAATTGTGCGTGACGTGCGTAAAATGGCGCGCGATTGCGAAAAGGAAGTGGCAACGGCGATCAATAGCGGGGCCTATGATGCGGCCCGCAAATTGACGACGCGGTTGCGTTATCTGTTAAAAATGGCGCAGGAAGCGCGTGCCAAAAAGGCGCGCTTGGCTGCGGCCTGATACAATAAACGGATTGAATTTATGGCTTTGCTGACCATCCACGAACCCGGACAAACCCCGCTTCCCCACGAGGAAGAACGTAAACTGGCGGTCGGGATTGATTTGGGCACAACCAACTCGGTCGTGGCGATGTCGCGCAACGAAAAATCCGAAGTGCTGCGCAATGCCGATGGCGGATCCGCCATTGTGCCGTCGGTGGTACATTATGCCACGGATGGCACCGTCACCGTTGGCGAGGATGCCCGTGATCTGATCGACAGCCAGGCCAGTCAGGTGGTTTCCTCGGTCAAGCGGCTGATGGGCAGGGGCCTTGAGGATGTCAAATCGGTGGCGGGAACGCTGCCGTATCATGTTGAAATTCCCGAAGCGCCAACCGATGCCGATAATGCCGAACCACAAATGGTGCGCCTGAATGTTGGCAACCGGGTGTTAACCCCGGTCGAGGTGTCGGCCGATATTTTACGCACCCTGAAAACCCGGGCCGAACAGGCGCTGGAGCAGGATGTGGAACAGGCCGTGATTACGGTGCCTGCCTATTTTGACGATGCGGCGCGCACCGCGACCAAGGATGCCGCCAAACTGGCCGGGATCGAGGTTTTGCGCCTGGTTAACGAACCAACCGCAGCAGCCCTTGCCTATGGCCTCGATAACGGGGCAGAGGGGCTTTACGCTGTTTATGATCTGGGTGGGGGCACCTTTGATATTTCGCTTCTGAAAATGCAAAAGGGCGTTTTTCAGGTGAAATCCACCGGAGGTGATGCGGCCCTGGGCGGCGATGATTTTGACCATGCGATTGTCGAGGCCATTTTGGCTGACCGCAAGGGGCAGGGCATTGCCGATAATATCGATTCTTCGGCAGCCAAGCGCCTGCTGAAAATCGCCCGTGCCATCAAGGAAGCCCTGACCGATCAGGACCAGATTGATGTGGCCGTGGATATTAATGACAGCGAAACCACGCATAGCATCACCCGCGCCGATTTTGATGCCATGATCGCACCGATGGTGGCACGCACGGTTTCAATCACCGAACAGGTGCTTGATGATGCCGATGTGCTGCCCGAAGACGTCAAGGGTGTGGTGCTGGTGGGTGGTTCCACCCGTGTGCCTGCGGTGCGTGCTGCTGTTGCCGCCCTGTTTGAACAGGAGCCTCTTTCCAATATCGATCCGGACGAAGTGGTGGCCGTCGGTGCTGCCCTGCAGGCCGAGGCGCTGACGGGCGGGTCGGATAACCTGCTTTTGGATGTTATTCCGCTGTCGCTGGGACTGGAAACAATGGGCGGGATTGTTGAAAAGGTCATTGACCGCAACACGCCGATCCCGGTTGCCAAGGGCCAGGAATTTACCACTTATCAGGATGGTCAGAGTGCCATGATGATCCATGTGGTGCAGGGCGAACGCGAAATGGTCGATCAATGCCGCTCGCTTGCACGCTTTGTGCTCAGCGGCATTCCGCCAATGGCGGCGGGGGCGGCGCGCATTCGTGTAACCTTCCAGGTGGATGCCGATGGTCTGTTAACCGTTTCCGCCCGCGAAGAAACCACGGGGGTCGAGCAGGAAGTGGCCGTGAAGCCCACCTATGGCATTAACGAAGCGGACATGGCGAATATGCTGCGCGACAGCATGGTGCATGCCCGCGACGATATGGAACTGCGCCTGCTGACCGAAGCCCGGGTAGAGGCGCGACGTAATATTCTGGCTGTTCAGGCGGCCATGAAGGCCGATGCCGAATTGCTCGATGATCAGGATAAGACAGCCATTGATGCGGCGGTCGGCGAACTTGAGGCCGCCATGCAGGGCGATGACCGCCAGGTGATTAATGATCTGGCCGAGGCACTGGACGCGGCATCGCGCCCGTTTGCCGAAAAACGCATGGATCGCGGCATTCGCCGCGCACTTGCTGGCCAGAATGTGAACAATGTCAGCCCTTAATCGGGCGCAGATGAATTGACAAATGGTGCCGCTACGGCGATTGTCCCGCACATCGCCATAGCGGGTTGATAAACAGAGATCGAAACAGAATTAAATTCGAGGAGAAAGGCGCAGATGCCCAAGATCGTTTTTGTAGAACCTGACGGTACGGAAAAGGAATTCGAGGTCGCCGACGGGTTGTCCGTTCTTGAAGCCGCGCATAAAAACGGCATCGATCTGGAAGGTGCCTGCGAAGGCTCGCTGGCATGTTCGACCTGCCACGTTGTTGTGGATGGCGACTGGTTCGACAAACTGGAAGAACCCAGTGAAGACGAAGAAGACATGCTGGACCTGGCTTTTGGCCTGACAGAAACGTCGCGTCTTGGCTGCCAGATCATCATGAGCGACGAGCTGGACGGCCTGCGCGTGAAGCTGCCTTCGGCCACTCGTAACATGATGGTCGACAAGTAATCAGCAGGCCTGTTTGCCGCCTTGCCTTTTCACCCGCAAAAGGGGACGACGATGCGCTGGACAGATACTTACGATATCGCGATCGAACTTGAAGAAGCCCATCCGGATGTAGATAACCTGCATCTTCGCTTTACCGATTTGCACAAATGGGTTTGCGAATTGCCCGGCTTTGATGACGATCCCGAAGCATCGAACGAAAAAATCCTTGAGGCCATCCAGATGGCATGGATCGAGGAACGCGAAGATTAAGGCCAGTAGCCGGGTCTTTGCCGATTTAAAAGATGGACCAGTCCCGCCAACGCGGGCTGGTCTGATCTGTTTTTGAACCGTAATGTTTTTGCAAAACAGGATCAGATGCCATGACCAGCCCCTTTACCGACATTATCCCGCAAAGCAGTCTGTTTGGCCGCCTGCGTGCCAATGCGCCGGATGTCTGGCAAAGCTATGTGGATCATGAATTTGTCCGCAAGCTGGGCGATGGTACCCTGCCGCAGGAATGTTTCCGCCATTACCTGATCCAGGATTACCTGTTTCTGATCCAGTTTGCCCGTGCCTATGCCCTTGCGGTCTATAAGGCCGATGATCTGGCCGCCATGCGCCAGTTCTCACAAACGGTGTCGGCGATTCTCGATATGGAAATGAGCCTGCATCTTGAATTTTGCAAAGGCTGGGGCCTTTCCGAAGGCGATATTGTCAGCCAGCCGGAAGCGCGTGCAACGGTGGGTTATACGCGCTATGTGCTGGAAAAGGGCCATCAGGGCGATGTGATTGACCTGCAGGTGGCTGTGATGCCCTGTATGGTGGGCTATGCCGAAATCGCAAACCGGTTGATGGCAAGTTCTGATACAAAACTGGACGGCAATCCTTACCGCGCATGGATTGAAATGTATGCGTCGGAGGATTTCCAGAATGTTGCCAAGGCGGAAATTACCTTGCTCGATGCCCTGGCGCAAAAACGCGGTGGCGAAGGCCGCATTGCCGATTTGACGCAAACCTTCGCGATGGCAAGCCGCCTTGAAGCCGATTTTTGGCAAATGGGCCTTGATCTGGCAAAATAGGCGGCAACGCCTATATGGGCATAACGGAATACGTATGAAGGTGCACAAGCACCAAACGCATTAAAACAGATATCTGATCAGAGATCGACAATCTGGTCGCCATCGCCTTGACCGATGGTGGGCCAAGGGAATTTGACGATGAACAGTCTTGGAATAGACAAAGCCCCCGAAGATACCCGCGTGGTTGTTGCCATGTCGGGCGGGGTGGATAGCTCGGCCGCCGCCGCCCTTTTGAAATCCGAAGGGTATGACGTGGTGGGGATTACCCTGCAGCTTTATGATATGGGCGCAAACGCACCGTCGCGGGCGAAATCCTGCTGTGCCGGGCGCGATATTTACGATGCCCGCAAGGTGGCCGAGGATATTGATATTCCTTATTATGTCCTTGATTACGAAAGCCGCTTTCGCGAAGAAGTGATCGACGATTTTGCCGATAGCTATCTGCGCGGCGAAACGCCGATTCCCTGTGTCAAATGCAATCAGACCGTCAAATTCCGCGATTTACTGGAAACCGCCCATGATCTGGGCGCGGATTGCATGGCAACCGGCCATTATGTGCAGCGTAAACTGGGCGCAAACGGGCAGGCGGAACTGCACCGCGCTGCCGATGCCAACCGCGATCAAAGCTATTTCCTGTTCACTACCACCCAGGACCAGCTGGATTTCCTGCGATTCCCGTTGGGTCATTTAACGTCCAAGGCCGAAACCCGCGCACTTGCCGCCCGGTTTGGCCTTGAAGTGGCCGATAAGCCCGACAGCCAGGATATTTGCTTTGTGCCCGATGGCAAATATGCCCGTCTGGTCGAAAAACTGCGCCCCGAAGCAGGCGAACCGGGCCAGATTGTCGATGTGAATGGCACTGTGATGGGCGATCATCGCGGGCTGATCCATTACACGGTCGGCCAGCGTCGCGGCCTTAATATCGGTGGCACGGCGGAACCGCTTTATGTGGTCAAACTGGTGCCCGAAACCCGGCAGGTCATTGTTGGCCCCAAATCAGCACTGGCAAAGCACAGCATCTATATCAAGGAACTGAACTGGCTCGGTGCAGCTTCCATCGATCCCGAAGGTGTTGAGGTCGAAGTCAAACTGCGTTCCGCAATGGCTCCGGCCACGGCAACCATCTATCCGGTGGCCGATGCCCCCGGTCAGGCGCGGATTGATTTGCATGCGCCGCAATTTGGCATCGCGCCGGGGCAGGCCGGTGTGATCTATCAGGGCGACCGTGTGCTGGGCGGCGGCTGGATCAGCAGCCAGGAACATAACACCGCCACAGATGGCGCCCACGCCGCCTAAAACGCGCCAGGAAGGCATCGGACGGTTACCGACTTATCCATCGGTGTTTTCGTCTGATGCAAGCCTGTAGGCCCAAATAAGGGGCTATCAGACATCCCTTTGCAATTTAACCCGCCATATCGGGCAGGATGCGCCCTTTGGCCTGTGCCAGAGGGCGTTTTTTCAAGGCTTTGTGCCACTTGCGATTTTGTCGGAATCTTTTTTGACAAAAACGTCAAAAAGGCGCTTGACGGGGGCGGTTCCCTGACGTAAAAACCGCCCCGTTCCGGACAACACGGAACACCAAAGACAAAGCCATATGGCGGAGTAGCTCAGCTGGTTAGAGCAGCGGAATCATAATCCGCGTGTCGGGGGTTCAAGTCCCTCCTCCGCTACCAATTCAAAAGCCCGGTTCTCACGAGCCGGGCTTTTGCTTTATGCAAAATGTGCTTGCAATGGACGGGGATGAGCCGAAAACTCCGGGGTCTCGGCGCGGTTACGTTTGTCTTGTGGCCGGGCATCCTGCTGATTGCGGCTGGAAGATGCAATGCAGTCCTTTTTCTCGGCAACAACGTTATTTGGCAGTGCCGGCAAGGTTCGGCTGCTCGAACTGACAATCCTCTCATCGTCTGCCCGCTTTGCGTAGCCGCCAGACAGGCGGAACATTGCCGGCCATGATGCAGCCATACGGGTCGATATAGTCGTCAATATCTGCGAGACCGTAGGACTCGATCTGAGACACCACGTTTTCGGCGCTCTTGTAGCCGGACGGCAGTTCGGAAATGTCAATTCCACCGGCGTGGAAGCGGATATCCAGCCCGTCCGTTTCCGCCTTCAGCATGGCTTCCGGCGTCGTGTTTTCTGAACGGCGGCGATGCTCGGAGCGGGAAAAATTGCGCCCCGCGCCATGCGGGCTGAAGCCAAGGCCCGTTTCGGCATCCTTGCCACGCACCACCAGCACAGGCTCGGACATGTTGAGAGGGATGAGGGTCAGACCCGTTGCATCACTTGCATAACCGTCCCAGGCAGGCGTGGCACCTTTGCCGTGATAGAAGAGATCGCCACGTTTGAAGACGAAATTATGTTCGTTCCAGAAACGCTCGCCCATGTCCTGCACCCCGGCCGTCTCAACGGTGGCTTGATGGATGGCATTATGGTTGGCCTTTGTCCATTTGCGGATCAGTTGCAAGGCGTCCCAATAGTCCTGTCCCTCCCGTGTATCGACCGGAATCCAGGCATTTTGCTTCAGGGTCTGCGGTGAAAGCTGCTTGCGGAAACGTTCAGCAACCGTCATGCCATGCTTGTAGAGAAGCGCACCCGGACCGCGCGAACCGTGATGGGTTATCATCGCCGTTCGTCCCGTTTTGCGTGAACGGCCTACAAACAGGAAGTGGTTCCCGTCTCCTTGTGTGCCCATATGCTCTTGCGCCATGCGCAAGGCTTTGGGGTGGTTCAGAAACGGGTTCTCGCGAAACGCATCCATCAGGGCGAGTGAAACGGTGAAACGCTGGCCCTGCGGGCGACCGCCCGGACCGAAATGCGTTACCGATTGTGCAGCATTCAACACGGTCTTCGGGTCTGCATATCCCAGGTCGGTCATCATAACCGAGCAACAGATATCGGCTGAATGCATGCCAGGGTGAATAGCATTGCGTGCTGCAACCACGCCGCCAACCGGGATCGTACCTGTCGGTCCCGCGGGACAGGCATCGGGCATGATCGCACCGGCAACAATCGTCGGCGTGCGCATCAGCTCAACCATGGTTTCACGAACCTTGGAGAGATTGTTCTCTTCGTCGGGGTGAGCGATCTGAATATTTTCGTGAAACGTCAGTTCACCCCTGGCACGAAGATTGAGAGGAACAACTTTCTCGCTTTCAAGCGCTTCGCGAATCTGATCAATGACCACGCCCTCGGCTTGCAGGGTATTGGCGCGTTCAATCAGTTTCGGAAAGTGCTTGCCCGGCTCATGTCCCCACTGTTTCAAGTGATTTCCGGTGATGGTTTCAAGCCCGTTTTCTTCCGTCATTATCTTTTCCTCTGCATTGGGGGCTAGAGTATTTGCAAGACAAATATTCAGCCGCCGGGGTGTTCCGGGTCGGGGTAAGCCAACACGGCAGGTCCCCTGCTACTTTTGACGAGTGCGTCTATCTGTGGTCCTGCGGCCACCCCCGCTTGCAACTTTCATCGTTTCATGAATCCAATTAATAGAGGCTTCAAGCCTTCTTGAAGGGAGTCCGGGCGACAAAAGAGAAGAAACATTTGGGAGGCCGCCCCGCACAAGCTTTTGGCTTGCACGTTTGCCGTCTGGGCGCAGGCCTGGAGGGGAGTTGAACCCACACACCTTCCCGATTGTGCCATGTAGTTCCTTCGGCATTCGCCAGGATATTCCTTTTACATTCAGACGGAGGACAATGGATTGTGAGACGTTGCCTGATTCGAACAGGCTGGTTTCCAATGTAGTCCCACAGGTATTCCTCCTGTGTGTTTTCGCCTTCCTTGAGAAAGCTGCGGCGACAAGTGTGTTGTGAAACGTATGTGCTCTGCTCTACCGACTGAGCTACGTGGTCGTGACCACGGCGGGAGTCGAACCCGCGACCTGGGCATTACAGTTGATGTAGTTCCACTGGTATTCGCCGCATCATTCCTTCTGTCAGTGCGAATTGCGGATTTTCGTTTTCAGTTCCCGGCGACAAAGGAGAAGAAACGTTGGGAGGCCGCCCCGCACAAGCTTTTGGCTTGTACGTTTGCCGTCTGGGCGCTGGCCTGGAGGGGAGTTGAACCCACACACCTTCCCGATTGTGCCATGTAGTTCCTTTAGCATTCGCCAGGATCTTCCTTTTACATATTCAGATGGAGGACAAGGGATTGTGAGACATTGCCTGTTTCAAACAGGCTGGTTGCCAATGTAGTCCCACGGGCATTCCTCCTATGTGTTTCCGCTTTCCTTGGAAAAGCTGCGGCGACAAGTGTGTTGTGAAACGTAAGTGCTTTGCTCTACCGACTGAGCTACGTGGCCGTGACCACGGCGGGACTCGAACCCGCGACATGGGCATTACAGTTGATGTAGTTCCACTGGCATTCGCCGCATCTCCTCAAGATGTCTGGTCAGGTCTGGCGGACAAGGTGTCCATGAGATCATGTGCTAAAGGACAGGATGTAGTCCCATGAGCATTCCGCCAGACCTGTTTTCAAATCTCGATCCTTTTAATCTGTTCCACCCAATGCTCCGGGCCATTTTGGCCGTTGGAGAAGGTGGCGATCTGATCGAATACCGCGTCGGAAAATCCGCCGATGTTCAACACATCTTCACGGTTTTTCACCTGCGTTGTGCCGTAAGGCGCGATGTCGATGCACACCAGCTTTGCCTTCGGGTTGCGCTGTTTTAAAACAGCCCATTCCTGGGCCATGCCCGTTGAGCGCGAACCGTTCAAGTCGTCCATCCAGGACTGATTGTCCGAGACGAATACAACAAGATCCGGCGTCTTTTTGCGCTTGTTCAGCCACTTCAGCGGTGCGGAGCAGTCCGTTCCGCCACCCCCAAGTTTTGCCAACCGTCCGGCATTCGTCAGGATCGTGTCGCGCGGCTCCAGACGTGCGTTTCGCACGTCAAAGTCGAACGGCAGTACCTCGCAGTGCCGGTTTGTCCGCAGGAACGCGGCCGCAACAAGGGCGGCGACATCCACATGACGCACGGTCGAAGTCGCGCCGCGGCGATATCCCGTGACCGGAAAGGTCATCGAGCCTGACACGTCAGGGCAAACAACAACCGAGCCTTCGACCTGCGGCACGTTCTGCACTGCGATTTCCATCGCATCATGCAGTGCGTCCACGATTTCGCGCGGCACCTTGCCGATGACGTTCTGCGCTGCGACCATCAACTGATAGGGAAACGCACGTGCCTTGGCGATCGCCTGCTGGTTGGCAAGTAGCTCGGCCACATGTTTCACATTTGCCTGATCGTTGAAAACGCCGTGGCGTTCAAACGTATTCAGGTTCTGTCGCACCATCTGCCACGAGCTCTTGCGGGCGATGGTGGCCCAATGCTCGGTCGACAGATTAAGCTGGGTCAACATCTGGAACGGCACATCTGGCACTTTGCCTTCGCCAGTTTCCTTGAAGGCCAGCCATTCACGAACGGCTTCCGGCAGAAGTGCGACGTCGCAAGGGCGTCCGATGATCCAGGCAAACAGGGCTTCGCGTTCGCGGCTAACCGGCTTCGGGTGAACCATCTTCAGCACATCAGCCAGCGATGGCGCATTCCCGATATTGGCCTGCAGCAATGCGCGGTCTGATGCGCCATTGAGCCAGTTCTGCACCATGCTCTTGGGCGCACTTCCCAGAGATTTGCGCCCGGTCTGACCAGAACGAACCACTTGCACAAAGTTGCGCAACATCTTGCCATTATCGACGACGCGGCCAAAGACGGCACGAAAGAGCACGGGGTCACGGCGGGCAAGAACCGCCAACAGCACGGCTGGCATGTCCTTCATGTGACCCTTTTTACGAGCGTAGATTGCGGTCTGCGCCAGAAAATAGGGGTCGACGCGTTCGGCAAGTTCGAGAACCTTGTCCAGTTCAGTCTGTGCATCCTGATAGAACAGATCCCCAAAAGTACCCGTAACAGCCAACTGCGCCAGCTTGTGCTCATCTTCATAGGCATAGGCCTTTGCGCCATGCATATTGGTGTCTGTTGCCTTTGGGAGCAGCTTTCCCACGATTGTCGCAAACACGGATTTGTTCGCCATTTGCTTCTTCCTTCTGTTTTGATGTCCAAGTTTTGCCACGACGGATGCACAGAAAAAAGAAAAAAGAAAAAATCTCATAAGTTATTGATATTAATATATAAAATAAGTATTTTCGGATTTCGTCTTTTCCATATAATATAATTTATTATAGCCATATATCTATTTGGATACGGTCATGAAAAATGTTGTCATAGGTTTTCTCGGAACGCAGCTCGATATGGGTAAGAAACGGCGGTGGCGGCCCACCGTAAGTCTGGTGGAGCATGAAGACTTCCCGATCGAGCGGCTGGAAATCCTGTACGACATGAATTTTAATCGCCTGGCCCAGCAGGTGAAGCGGTCGATAGAGAAGGTTTCTCCGCAGACCGAGGTCTTGCTGCGCAATCTCGACCTGAAGGACCCTTGGGACTTTCAGGAGGTTTACGGAAAGCTCTTCGATTTCGCGCGTGCATACGGGTTTGATGAACACCGGGAGCGGTATCATGTGCACCTGACCACTGGCTCTCATGTGGCGCAGATATGCTGGTTTCTCCTCACAGAAAGCCGTCACGTGCCGGCACGCCTGATCCAGACCGGGCCGCCGCGAGAGGATGACGGTCAACCAAAACTTGACATCATTGATCTCGATCTCAGCCGCTACAATGCGCTGCAGCAGCGTTTCGATAAGCTGGCGCGTGAATATGGTGACCAACTGAAGGGCGGTATCGAAACCCGCAACGACACATATAATGCCCTGATCGACCGGATAGAACTGGTCGCGAGCAACTCGGACGAGCCGATCCTGCTTCTTGGCGAAACCGGCACGGGCAAGAGCCAACTGGCTGAACGCATCTATAATCTGAAACTCGATCGCCGCCGCGTGAAGGGCAGGCTCGTGCATGTGAATTGCGCGACGCTGAACGGAGGTGATGCGGTGGCTATGCTTTTCGGTCAGCAGCGCGGTTATACCGGACATGCTGGCTCGGAGCGTCGCGGCCTTTTACGGGAGGCAGATGGCGGTATCCTGTTTCTAGACGAGGTCGATGAGCTGGGCTTGAGCGAACAATCAATCATTCTGCACGCGATCGAGACTGGACGGTTTTATCCTTTGGGTTCAGACCACGAGGTTTCCAGCCGTTTCCAGATTATTGCAGGTGCCAATCGAGATTTGCGGACACTTGTTTCCCAAGGTCGTTTTCGGCCCGATCTTTTGTCGCGTCTCAACATGTGGCGTTTTGAACTTCCGCCGCTGCGCGAGCGGCGCGAGGATATCGAGTCAAACTTGCTCTATGAATTGGCCCGCTCGGAAAAGGAACTGGGGAACCAGGTGGGCTTCAACGCGGACGCCCGTGACAAATATCTGAAATTTGCGACTAGTCCGGCAACAACTTGGCCGGGAAATTTCCGCGATTTCCGGGGTTCCGTGCGCCGACTGTGCATTCTCTCGCCGCGTGGGCGCATCACCAAGGCGATGGTGGAAGCGGAAATCGAAACCCTTCAGCACGACTGGAGCAGCGCCAGCTCCAATAGCGATTTTAAGCTCGTGGAGGCGCTGATGGGGGAGGAAGCAAACGACATTGACCCATTCGATATGGTGCAATTGGCCCTGGTACTCCGCACATGTCGCCAAGCCTCCAGTCTTAGCGAGGCCGGTCGCATGCTTTACGCAAAGTCCCGCGATAAACGTCGTATCCAGAACGATGCTGACCGACTGCGAAAATATCTATCGAAGTTCGGCCTGGAATGGAGCGTGATTGCAGGCACCAAAACCGTATAGGATGGTTTTAAAACCGCTGCTGACCTCCTTGTCGAAGTTGTCACCCTATACGGTGAAGTGTGGGGACGGGGACCTCTTGCAGGTCTATATGCTCTGGACATTCCCCGGCCGTCTACCTATCACTAGGCTGTTATCACGTCATTCAGGGTAAACACATGAGCGAAGAAAACCAGAATTTCAGTCCGACGGCCTGGACACCTGCGCGCTGTGTGCTTTGGGAAAGCCTGGAGGCCGAGGGGCGGCGGGAGCTTGAGGCGATTGTGGCCAAGGGCAGCGAGATTGAAATTCCCAAGAAATTCGAGGCCCAGTACGAGGCCGTGAAGGGCAAGGAAAAGAAAGTGGCGATTGCGCCCGTCGTGCTCGATTGCATGCGTCGCATCGGCTGGACTGACGCCGTGATTGAAAGCGTATATGCGCCTTATTCCGACGAGGAAGCACCCGCCAGTTAATTCATCTGGCGGGGTTTGTTGGCTTTGACGATCCCACGTTATGCGGCACGAGTCTTGCTGAGCTGTCCATATTGCCGGGGTGAGACGCCCATTTCGCGTTTGAACGCGGTGCTAAACGCACTTTCGGATTCGTATCCCAGATCCAGTGCGATTACGTAAACCGGTTCTCGGGCAGCCTTCAGCCTTTCCCCTGCCAGTAACATTCGCCAATGGGTCAGGTATGCCATCGGGCTTTTGCCAACACGGTCCCTGAATTTGGCGGCAAAGGCGGAGCGGGACATACCGGCAAGGTTCGCCAGAAGGGCGACACTCCAGGGATGGGCCGGGTCATTGTGAATGGCATTAATGGCCGCCGACAATTGTCGGTCCGACAGGGCAAAGAACCAGCCAATGCCATCCTTTGCGTTATCCAGATGCTGGCGCAGCGCTTGAACCAGCATCATATGGGCGAGGTTTTGCAACACAAGGGTGCTGCCTGGTTCGTTGCAGCGCATTTCTTCCATCATCCGTTCAATGGAATGGCGTAGCGCAACAGAGTCGCCCTGTTCCCGAATATGCACGATGGGCGGCAGCAGGGCCAGAAGCATATCAGCCTGTGTGCCATCGAGGATAAAGCGGCTGCTGGCAATCAGATAGTCGCCGCCGTCCTTTACCGTGCGAATATGGCCGAACCCGGTGTTCGCGGCAAAAAAATCCTTTGCCTTAACAGCATCGGCATCCAGGCTGCTGCCAAGAAAAAAGGCCGGTCCATGTGGCAGCAAAAAGCAGTCCCCGGTTTTAAGGTGAACCGGGTCTTTTACGCCCTGAACCGCTAGCCAGCAGTCACCCTTCACCACGGCCCCGGTTTTGATCCCCCGGCCCAAAGAAGGAAAATCAATGCCCCACGGCCCGGCAATATCCATGCCCGCCGACATATAGGCGCGCGGCTTGAGCAATGACAGCACATCAGATAACGGGTCCATGAAGCTTCCTTTTGGACGAATGCGAAATTATTGCGGAGTTTAGCGCATAGTTCGTCCAATCGCTATCACCTATCTTGCGCATATTCAAACGGCTCATATGGCCTGGAAGATGTAATTGATAGCAAGCAGGAGACGGCAATGCGTGTTTTCGTAACAGGAGCTACGGGGTTTGTGGGCAGCGCAGTGGTGCAGGAATTAATCGCACGGGGGCATAAGGTTTTGGGCCTGGTGCGTTCAAGCACATCCGCTCGCGCGCTGGCACAAAGCGGGGCAGAGGTGCATCGCGGGGATCTGACCGACCTGGAAAGCCTGCGCAAGGGGGCGGCCGGGTGTGACGCGGTGATCCATACGGCCTTTAATCATGATTTTTCCAAATATGCCGAAAATTGCGAACATGACCGACAGGTGATTGCGGAAATGGGGGCGGTGCTGGCGGGGTCGTCCCGGCCTTTGATCGTGACATCGGGGATTGGTTTAATCGCAACGGATGGCATTGCCACCGAAGACCATCAGGTCAGCAGCAAAATCCCGCGTGTGGCATCGGAACAGGCAACACTGGCCTTGCGGGAACAAGGGGTGCGGGCATCGTTAATGCGTTTGCCACCATCCGTTCATGGGGCGGGGGATCACGGGTTTGTACCGATCCTGATTGGCCTTGCCCGGCAAAAGGGCATGGCGGCCTATATTGAAGACGGGCAAAATTTGTGGCCTGCGGTGCATCGGGTCGATGCGGCAAAGGCCTTTTGTGATGCGATAGAAGCGCAGGACCCATTGCCGGTTTATCACGCGGTGGGTGAAGAAGGCATAGCGTTTAAGGATATTGCCAGCGCAATTGGTGTGGGGTTGAATTTGCCAGTAAAAGCCCTGACGCGAGAGGAAGCGGCAGATTATTTTACCTGGTTCATCCATTTCGCCCAGATGAATGTGCGTGCTTCCGCCGCCAAAACCAGAGCCAATCTGGGCTGGAAACCCACCGGGCCGGCGCTGCTGGAGGATATGCGCAATACTGACTATTTTGCTGGTTAAGCGGTTGTTTTCGTGACGCAGAATGCCGGGGCCACCTTGCTGGCTCCGGCTTTTGGGTTTTACGCAAATAGGCGCATGCCGCGTTCGGCGATGGTTTTAAAACCCGCCACCATGTGCTCGGCCAGAACATCTTCTATTTCGCCGGTCCCTTCGCGCTTCGCCAGGGTCATGCGGTATTCGCCCAAATCGGGCAGGCCGTGGGCTGAGCCCAGATGCACCAGATCCGGGGAAATGACGCTGATGGGCAGTGGGGCAATGGCAAGGTCGGCCCGGACGGCGGCGATTTGGGCCTGGCAGAACTCGCTGGTATAGGCAATGCGGTAATTAAGCCCGGCATCGTCCAGTGCCTTGAGCGCCATTGCCCGCCAGTAACATCCCGGTTCTGCCAGCGCCATGGGGAGCGGGCGTTTTTCCTGTGCTGTGCCATTGCGTGCCGCCAGCCACACCAGCGGTTCGGCATGAATGGGCGGTTGCGGGTCCAGTTCCGGGTTATAGCTGAAGATGGCAATATCAAGCTCGCCCTCGGAGATGCGGCGGCGCAAATTAAGGGTTGGGCCCAGATACACATCCACCTCGACATGCGGGTGGGTGGTGGCAAAGCGGTGCAAAATTTCCGGCATTGCGACGATGCCGTTATCATTGGGCGCACCCAAGCGAACACGACCGCTAAATTGCGGGTGCAGGAATTTGGAAAAGGCCTCGTCATTTAGTTTCAGCAACCGTCGCGCATAGCCCAGCAATACTTCCCCATCCGGGGTGAGGCGCACTTTGCGGGTTTCGCGATAAAAAAGCTCCCGCCCCACCATTTCCTCCAGTTTCTTGACCTGCAGGCTGATGGCAGAGGCACTGCGGTGGACTTGCGCTGCCGCGCGGGAGAAATTGCCGCTTTCGCAAATGGCAACAAAGGTGCGGGCCAGATCAAGGTCCAGATTGGGAAGGGGGATGGAAATCGGATTCATGTTTCTCTCTTTTGAGTTTTCCTCATAGATAAGGTTAAATCTTCTCGTTTGATTAATCAATATCGGTGCGGCAGGGTTGTCTCAACACAGGAGGTACTAATGATGACCCAGACAATGAATGCACCTTCGTCGCTAACCCGCAGCCGTCATTCGGCGGAAAAGACCATTGCGCGACCGAATGTTGGTTTATTGCGCCGCCTGTATAAAGCCTGGCAAATGCGGCGCGAGGATCGCAACCATATCCGTGCGCTGGAAAAACTGGATGACATGATTTTGCGAGATGTGACCGGGCTGTCGCGGGCGCAGTTGGAAGTGGCGTTTCGTCTGCCCGAAAGCATCGCCCGCCGCGAAATTGCCCGGCATATGAGCCGTCGGTAAATTCTGCCGTTGCAAATAAAACAGGGACGATCATGGACAGAGCATTCTGTCTTTGATCGTCCCTGTTTTTGAAGGTGCCAGGATCAGGCTTTTTTCAGAAATTCGGTTTTCAGCACGATGGTGGTTTTGCCGTTGCGGCATTCCACTTCGCTGTCCTTGTTGGTCAGGCGGACGTTTTTCATCAGAGTGCCGCGTTTCAGGGTGGTCGAGGTTCCCTTAACTTTCAGGTCCTTGATCAGGGTGACGGAATCACCGTCATTCAATTCGGTGCCGTTGCTGTCTTTAACGTCGCTCATTGGGGCCTCGTCTATGGATTGGCGGTCATGCCGCGAGAGGGTTCGGTCGTTCTTGTAACGGGTGAGAACGGTCTGGCAACCATTTATATCTACATATGGCTTTTGTTGATTGGTTCTAAAACAAAACGGACCAGCAAATGGAGCGGTCCGTCGCTATTGTTTGCAGGCTGTACTGTTTGTTTTTTAGGCGTTGCTTGCGCTAAAACGGGTGGGCGAGGGCCTGCCGAGCAAAAAGCCCTGAATATAATCCACCCCGTGATAGAGCAGGAAATCAAGCTCTGCCTGGCGTTCTACACCTTCGGCGACCACTTCAATGCCGATTTGTTTGGCAAGATCGATCAGCTTGCTGACAATGGCCTGCTTATAGATGTCGTTATCGACATAATCGATCAGCTCCCGGTCGATTTTGATGATGTCGGGTTGCAATTGCGAGAGCATGTTCAGGGTCGAATAGCCCGAACCAACATCATCCAGCGCCACGCGAAAACCGGAATCCCGATAGGATTTCAAAATGGCGCGAAGATGATCCGTGCTGTGGATTTTTTCGGTTTCAATTACCTCGAACACCACCTTGCTGCGGTCAAACCCGCATTCATCAATGATCTGAAGGGTGGAGCGCAGACAGGAATTGGGGTCGTAAATGGATGACGGGGTGAAATTGATAAAAATATTGTCGATCCCGGCGGCGTGGGCATTACGCACATTTGCCGCCCGTGCCGCTCGATCCAGTTGAAAAACAAGGTCCGCCGAGGTTGCCGCCCCAAAAAGCCGGTTAGGGGCAATGATGTTGCCCTGGCTGTCAACGGCGCGAATCAGGCATTCGTGGGAAAAGGGTGTTGTCAGGTCCGAGGCGGCAAAAATTGGCTGAAAAACGGAACGAAGCCTGCTTTCGGCCAAAACATCAACCAGCCAGCTTGCACCGAGGCGGGCATGAATGGCGTATAGTGACGTAACGCGCGCGATGTCATCCACAGCCGGTTCCGTGGTGCTGTCCATGATCAGTGCCTTGGTATCGGCCATTTCTTCAGGTGACAGCGTGTCACTCAGGGTTTGCATCACACTGGGCAATGTTGCGATATCGAAATCGGTATATAGGGTGGAGACTGCCAGATTATTCACGACCTGATGGCCGCTTTTGCGTATTTCCGCGATGATTTTTCCGCCTGTATGGGCAACAGGCGGCCAAATATAAAGTCGTCCATGCCGGGGGAGCGGTAGGGGCATGGTCTCGCATTTCTTGCAGTCAGGCACGGTCAGCTTCCTTTGGGATGCGGTATTTCAAAATGGTTATCAGGTCACATGGTTCATCCGTTATCTTGTTTACAATATTGAAAATACAATGTGGCGGGTGATGTTTATCAACTCGTGACGCCGCACAAGTGTGATTTTGTGCATTGTCATTTGGTTATCGGGGCATCATGCACCTTTTTTAAGTGAAGAATGTTGAGTTTCTTCCCTTTCCGAGGGTGATTTTTACGATTTACCGGTGCTGTTAAACAGCCACGCCAGTGGCCGGCCATCAATAATCGCGAGGCCCAGCCCGATCACCATCATTCCGGTTATATCCGTGACATGCAGTTGTTCGCCCAAAAAGCCAACGCCTAATAAAATGGCGCTTACCGGGATCAGAAACGTCACCAATAAAAGATTGCTGGCACCGGCACGGTTAAGCAGCTTGAAATACAGGATATAGGCAAGTGCTGTCGAGATCGCGGCGATGCCCAATACCGCCAGGCCTGTTGTTAGACCCGGCACTGGCAACTGCCAGGGCTTGTCCACCAGCAAGGCAATCGGGGCAAGCATGATGCTGCTGCCCGTGGTTTGCCCGGCAGCGGTGACAATAGGCGAAACGGATTTGAAACGACGGCCAAAAACACCCGCACAGCCATAGGAAATGGCGGCACCGAGCACGGCCAGCGGTGCAATGGCGCCAAGGGACAGCCCGGTTGCGCTGTTGCCAAAATTGGAGATATCGAACAAGACGCTTGTGGCGGGCAGTCCCATGACAATGACAACACCGATAAAGCCTGTCATCACACCGATGATTTTTCGCAGGGTAAGCTTTTCGCTATCGGTGGCGATTTGGGCGATGATCAGGGTGAAAAGCGGTGTTGTGGCGTTTAAAATGGCGGCAAGGCCGCTTGCGATGTAGGTTTGGCTCCAGACGATCAGGGAAAAGGGGATCATATTATTTAAAATCCCCATGATTAGAAAACTGGGCCATAACAATGCGGTGCGCGGGATTGATATTTTTCGCATCCCGATGACCAGCCACAGGATGACAGCCGCAAGTGACACCCGGGCAAGCACCAGGCTGAAGGGTGGTAATTCGCGCAGGGCAATTTCGGTAAAGAAAAACGACCCGCCCCATAAAATGGAAAGTGTGATTAAAAGAAACCAGCTAAGGCCATCCATATTTTGCGATGTGGTGCCGGTTACCTTTGTTTGCATATTGGCAGGTGATGGTGAAATGGTGGACGATATGCGTGCCGCTGTCTTTGAGGATGTTGAGTGCGCCATGATGGCTCCATGCCTGGGTATGTCGGGGATAGCAGGCTAGGAGAACTTTGTTTTTGTCGCTCGCCATCTTCGGACTCTGTCATCGCGGCAAAAGGCGGCTTTAAAATCGTGCGAGATAGCGATGGTTTCGCATATCCCGACCATATTTGTGCGGTGCCAGGCCAATATCGGCCCGCTGACTGTCTGTCATGTCTTCGATGCGCAATGTGTTTCTTCGGCGGATTTGGCACAGGGCCCAGTTTTTTATCAAATCGTTTACGCCATTAAGAATACGGTCAAACCAGTTGGGCCATTGTGGGGCTGGTTCAAGGCCAGGCGATGATTCGTGTGGAAAGTTGATAGGGGTGGCTTTGGTGCTGATGGGGCTTTTGGGCATTTTTGTCCTCCTGGAACTGCAAACCTGAGCAAAGGTTGTGGGTGCAATTCCAGAAGGGTAGTTCGGGTTTCTAGCCCGTGCTCGCCGTTTTCGGACCTGAGGTTTTATTCAGAAAAGGCGGGTGTTGTGACGGGAGATCACCTTTTCATTGTGCGATCTCTGGTGCCGGTATTTTGCGTTTGCGCGTCGGTATACGGGCAAAAATGGTGATGTTACCCAGTAAAATTAACGCAAGCCCCGCAGCCCCTGTTGGCGTCCAGATATAGCCTTCAAGAAAGGTTGAAACCGTAAGCGCCACGACAGGAAACAGGACCGTGACATAGGCCGCCTTGCCCGCGCCAACCCGGTTAACCAGCGCCAGATAGGCCAAAAACGCAATGATCGAGCCTGGAATAGCCAGATAAAGCAACCCGGCAATGTAATAGGGATCCATCGGTAAAACCGGCACTTCACCGCGCAACAAACTAAATACCAGCAACAACGCTGCACCATAGGCCATGCCGCGCACGACGGCATCGCGGGTGGGGATGCCCATTTTGTGCAATTTTACCGATACCATATTGCCAGCCGCGAAAACCGCCGTGCCACCGAGGGCACAGGCCATGCCGGTAATGGCCGCTGCATTGTGCGACAGCGTTGCCAGCTGGTTGGCAAACAGGCAAACGATACCGCCCAAACCCAGTATGGCACCGCCGACAAAGCGCATACCGGGGCGCTGGCCGTAAAACACCCAGTTGCCCAGGGCATTAAAGATGGTCGATGTGGTAAATAATACGGCGATAATGCCGCTGGCGATATAGGACGAGGCGGTATACATCAAAATGAAGTTGATGGCGAAAAGCCCGCAGCCCAACAGAAATATCCACGGATGGGCCCGCCACGGCACAGGTCGCAGGCGACCGGTTAGGGCCATAAAGGCCGCAAGAACCGCTGCGGCAAGTGCAAATCGGTAGAATATCGATATTTCAATCGGTATCGCACCAAGTTGCAGTTTGATGGCGTACCAGGTAAATCCCCAGCACAGGGTGACAATGGCGAACAGGGCAGCGGTCATGGGGCACTCTTACTCATCATATTATTGATGGTAGATATAGGCTGAAATTTGTTGCATGGCTTTCACGATATTGCGGTTTTTTTTATAATCTTGCGCAAAAATGCCCAATAATCAGGGCGAGGCTGGTCAAATCCGGCTTGGCGGGGCAGTATAAGGACATGGTTTGTCTGCCCCGCCTTTGGAATTTCTGATTAAATGACAACGCCCCGCTATCAGAATTATACCGTTTTTAATGAACTGAAAAACAATGCCGACATTGTATCTGCAGGGGATTTTGGTGACGAAATTTCCGCAGTTCGCTGGCGGCGAAATTCTTATGCGCAAAGCCGTTATGACAACCCGGATCACCACACACTCAGCCTGTATCTTGATGGTGGAACGGGCATTTTGCGCGAACAGGGCGCGGTGCCATTATCGGGGGACGGGCCCGGGCGCGTGTGTGTGATGCCCGCCCATGTGTCGTCAGACTGGATGGTGCGGGGCGAGGTGGAGCTGTTTCATCTTTATATTCCAGTAGCGGCTTGGAACCGCGCCGTGATTGAAACACTGGACAAAGACCCCGCCCGAATAGAATTAACCGAAAAGGTTTTCTGGATTGATCCGGCAGTCGAAAAAATGGTGCGCCGGGTTATTGTGCCGCTTGACTGGAGTGCGCCGGCGGATCGTCTTGTTATGTCGACGGCGGGATATGGCCTGGTGGGGCATTTATTGTCGCATTATACTGCACAGAAACCCGGCATCATCAATATTCGCGGCGGGTTAAGTGCGGTGGTGCGTCGGCGGGTGACCGATTATATTGCCGCACATCTGGAACGTGCCATTACGCTAGATGACCTTGCAAGGGTGGCGGGTTTATCGGTTTTTCATTTTTCGCGCATGTTTCGTGTCTCGCTTGGCGAGGCCCCGCACCAGTTTGTGTTGCGCAAACGGGTCGAACAGTCTCGCCATATGTTGCAGGACGGTCAATTGGGGTTGGCTGAAATTGCCGTGGCGTGTGGTTTTTCCAGTCAGGCGCATTTTACCACCCGTTTTGGTTATATAGTTGGTGTTTCACCCGCCCGCTATCGTCAGATCGTGCGCGATAACATCCTGGGTCATGACAGGATGACAAACGCCTTGTAGCGATTTCTGCCATGATGCCAATTGAGCCGGGCTGTTATGTGATGCTAGCTTTGCGCTGGTCGGGCGGGCATATCGGCATCTGCCACTGTGAAAAGCCCGATATGTTTCTGGCGGCCGCGCATGGCGTGTTCGCCCAAATCAATAAAGCTTACATCCTTCTGTAGGCCGGTATTGGCGATAATCAAATCGTGGGTTGTTTTGCTGATTAGAATTTCGGTCCCAGTTTCCTTGTTATAATTTTCCAGCCGGGACGCCAGATTGGCCGTATCGCCCTGTATGGTGAAATCGATGCGATCATTGGAGCCAACCGGCCCCGCCACAACTGGTCCCGAATGAATGCCAATTCTGGTTTTCATGATCAGATTGTTGTCCCCAAAACGGGAATTTTGGGTAATTTGGCGAATGACCAAGGCGGCATTTAGGGCATGTATTGCGTGATCGGGGTCATCATGCAGCACATTGAAGGCGGCATGCAGGGCATCACCGACATAATTCATGACAACGCCACCGTGATGGCGAATGGGCGCATTGACCTGGTCAAAATAGTCATTCAACAGGCTGATAACCTGTTGTGGTGCCAGTTTTTCCGACATGGCGGTAAAATCGCTGATGTCGCAAAACATCACTGTGGCAAATCTGAGTTCGCCTGCTGCACGCGGGTCGCCGTTTTGTTCGCGTTTCAGGGCCAGTTCCACAACGTCACGGCTGACATAGCGTTCAAAGGCGCGGCGCATATTTTCGCGTTCGGCAAGACCTGCAGCCATGTGGTTGAATTCAGCGGCAAGCTGGCCGATTTCGTCGTCACTGGCAATCGGGCTGCGGGCCGTGAAATCAGCCTGGGCAATTTTTTGTACCGCATCGCGCAGATAGCGGATGGGGCGGGTAAGCGTGCGGTTAATAAAGAACAGGCACAGAATGGCTGCCGTTTCGGTTGCAATCACATCCAGCATCACGGCCTGCTGTATCGACAGTCCTTGCAATGCCCTGATTTCGGGAAACAGGGTCAGGTCCAGCAAAATGGCGAGTGATGAGATCAGGGTTAACAGTAGAAAGACAATGGCCAAACGTGGCCCGATGCGGGCCTGGCCGGGGTCAAACGTTACTTGCCAGTTTTCGAACATATTGCGGCGCACGGTTTCGGCCCGGTCCAGGGCGGCAAAGTAGGCGTAAATGGCAAAATGTGCGGCATAGGCAAAGCTGAACCATAAACCCGCTGTTATGCGTGTTGCCAGCGGTACGGTGCTGGCAAGTGCGGGATCATGAATAAGAAAAACACCACTGCCAAAGGCTGCACTACAATAAATCAGCCCAACGCAGAACGCCCATAATGTGGAATGGACATGCAGGCTGTTTAACCGTTTTTTTGCGGCTAAAAGATTGGTTTGATGGCCGTATTGCAGGCCTTTAATCGCCCGGTTGATGGGTCGGAACAACAGGGTTGCACCAAGTGCATTGATGCCGATTAGAATGACGATATTCAGCGTTACTGCACGTAATAGAACGCTGCTATGCCCTGAAATCAGGGCATAGGCACCGGTAAAACAAAAATCGATGGTTGCCATGCCCGCCATTGCGATGACATAGCGGCGTAATTCGCTGCGGTGCTCGTGCTTTGCCTGCATAATTGTTTTCTTGTTGGGGTCTATAAGCAGATAGAAATTTGTGATGGCTGCTTATTTCGCCAAATTTGAACATTTGGATTTTATACGTGGCAATTTGCCCGCTTGATTAATCACGATAATGTGTCGCAAAATCCGCCTTGTCCCCGGACTATTTGGTTCAAAGCGTTCAGAGATGCCGAAACAGGAAAGAAATCTTGCTTAGTTTTCGCAATTATCGGTCCGAAACCTTGACGCATAGTCATGATGATTTTCATCAGATCATCATTTCGCATCATGGTGTTTTGGATTTGGATGTTGATGGGGCAGGGGGCGAGGTTCGGGGGCGGCAAATTGCCTTTGTTCCGGCGGGGGCGAAGCATGCTTATCGTGCCCAGGGCATGAACCGGTTTCTGGTGATCGATCTGGATGCCCAGCTGGCCGAAAATGCGGGGCTAGAGCAGCTTTGGCGCAAGGCAGGTGGCGGGGCCTACCTTTCGGTGGCACGCGATATCCGTTTTGGTGATCTTGAAAATTTACTAGCGGCGAAATCGTCTTTTGGTGATACCGGTTTGGGGTCTTCGTGCCAAATAGGGGCGGGTTTTCCCCTTGTGTCGGCGGCGAATGTTGATATGGCCCTGGATGGGTATGCAAACGCGCGGAGTATGACCGGCCAGTATAATATGCTGCCTTTTCTAACGGATCTTTTGCGCGCTGCCCATATGGGGCCGCAGGTCAGAAGCGTCAGGCATGATAAGCAGCAAGAACAGGAAGGTGGCATTCCGCCACGGGTGGCGCGGGCAATGGAATGGGCCAGTGCACGCTTGGGTGAACCTGTTAGCATCGCCGGGATGGCCCGGATTGCCGCCTTGTCTGAAAGTGCGCTTTTTGCTGCGTTTGAACGGCATATCGGCTGCTCTCCCATGCGCTGGCTGGCGGCGTTGCGGCTGGATTGCGGGCGTGATCTGCTGACGGATCACAACAATACCGACACCATCGGCGAGATTGCACGGCAGGCTGGCTTCCAGGATCAGGCAGCCTTTTCACGGGCCTTTTCGCGCCGTTTTGGGCTTTCACCTGCGCAATATCGCAAACAATGCCGGGTGTGCGGCACATGATAACCCTGTAAAACAGGAGTTTGAGCAAAGACACATCTTAAACCTGCTTTTAGGATGCCCAGCCATATATGTGACGCATCTGATGGAAAACGACGATGTCTTTGCTTGAGTCTAAAACCCGGGCAACCCTGATTGGGACGATTGCTGTTTTGTTGTGGGCCTTGCTGGCCCTGTTTACCACACAGGTAAAATCCATTCCGCCGTTTCAACTGGTCAGCCTGTGCTTTGCGATTGCCGCCATTTTTAGTGGCCTGTGGATTTCCCGTAAGGGCCTGTCGGCTTTTCGGGCGCTGCGGCAGCCGGTAGGGGCGTGGGTTTTGTCGGTTGGCGGGTTGTTTGGGTATCATTTTTTCTATTTTGTCGCCCTGGCCAATGCACCTGCTGTTGATGCCAGCCTTATCGCCTATTTATGGCCTTTGTTTATTGTTTTGCTTTCTGCCCTGCTGCCGGGTGAAAGGTTGCGATGGTTTCATATTGCCGGGGCCATATGTGGTTTGGGCGGGGCTGCGGTGCTTGTCAGCAAGGGGCAGGGGGTTCGGTTTGATCCCGCATTTGCCATTGGCTATGGCGCGGCATTGGTATGTTCAATTTTGTGGTCCGGTTATTCGGTTTTGAACCGTCGCTATCGCGCTGTCCCGGTCGAGGCCGTTTGCGGGTTTTGTGCCGGGGCGGCGATATTGGGTTTTATCACGCACGGTTTGCTTGAAACCTGGGTGACACCCGATGCCACACAGTGGCTTGCGATTGCCGGGTTGGGTCTCGGACCGGTTGGGGTGGCATTTTTCGTTTGGGATTACGGCACCAAACATGGCGATATTCAGGTGCTTGGCGTGTCGGCCTATGCTGCCCCGTTGTTATCAACCCTGATTTTAATCGCCGTTGGCCGTGCGCCCGCCAGTCCGGCGGTTATCTGGGGGTGTTTGCTAATTGTTGGTGGGGCGCTTTTGGCGTCCAAAAACATGTTGCGGCGACGGCCACAAAAAGTGACTTGAAGATTGTTATCTATTATCCGTTGATAAATCCGGCTTTTAACAGCCGGATTTATTTTTTGTGGATTATTTGTGACATTGAAATATTTTTAGACTGTGCATTGCGGTATAAATGACTTAAGGTCATTGCAACGCTGGGGAATTTCGGGGGAAATGTCACCACGGTTGAAAAATGCTTCGGGATATTGTTATGAAGCAAACGCAAAAAAAAGAATCGCTATCCTTAATGAAGGAAGCGATGGCGGCACGAGAGTTTGACAGGGCAGCGGCCATTGGCGCTAAACTGCTTAAAACCCATCCCAAAGGGGTGGAGCTGCTTTTGATGACGAGCGTCGCCGAACTTCAGGGTTCGCAGCCACGCCGCGCTTTTCCCTGTTTGTCGAGGCTATTATCAATTGTACCCGCGACGGGGCGTCATATTGGTATGGTATTGCAAAACCTGCTGGTTTTCGCACGTGCAACAGGTGACTATCATTCAGTAATGGCGCTGGCAGACAAACAGTACCGTCAAAAACGGGAAGAGCCGCTTTTTGCTGAATATCTGGCAAATGTCATTATTGAACATGACAAGTATATTTCGGCAGCACCAACCTATTCACCCGAAATCATGCGGGCAGTTAAGTTGCTGGAAAACATCCCGGCGACTTTTTCGCGCTATTATGAAAGCCAGAAGGCGCTTGCGCAGCTTTATATTCGTGTCGAAATGACCGATAAAGGCCTGTCGTTGTATGACAAACTGGTGGCCGACAGGCCAGATGACAGGTACTTGCGCCTTTTGCAAATTTCAGCCCAGGCCTTAAGTGGTCAGGTGGATCCGGCGGTGTGTAATAGCCTTGATTTGATTGAAAATCACAAGGAAACTGATACCCAGCCCTATCTGGTCGTGTCGTTTTTGCGGCCACATGTTATGCCAGATCATGCAATACCCTTTCTGGAAGAGGTGTTCGCCGATACAAAGCAACACCCGCAGCACCGGTTTAATGCGGCCTTTGCCCTTGCCCGCACCGCCGAGGTGCGACAGCAATTTGATACTGCCTTTGAATGGTACCAAAAGGGCCATGCGGCACATCGTTCGACTGTTGCCTATGATGGTGAACGGGAACTAGCCGAGATTGAGCGTATTATCGCCCTAACCCGGCAGGATGCTGTCCGTGCTGTTGAACGTAGGGATGTTACGGCACAGCTTGCCGCTGAAGATGATAAGGCCGCACCTAGGCCGATTTTCATTGTCGGAATGCCGCGGTCGGGCACTACGCTGACAGAGCGTATAATCGGCGCGCATAGCGATGTTTATCCTGCGGGTGAAGCAGGTGATTTCGCCCGTGCAGTAACCGAAACTGTGGGGCCGGGTGCCATTTCGGCGCAAATGGAGCGCATTGACGATAAGGCTGCGCGTGCCATTCGCAAAAAATACCTTGCCGCAATGAAGGGCTATGCCCCGAACGCAAAAATGGTTGCCAACAAAACACCGGCAAACTTTTTGCGACTGGGGCAGATCCGCCGTGTCTTCCCCGATGCGCCGGTCATTCATTGCCAGCGGCATCCTTTGGCAACCACGCTTTCAATTTATACAACGCCTTTTGCCAATCCCATGCGCTTTGCCGATAGCCTTCAGGATCTTGCGGATTATTACCGTGGTTATGAAAAAATCATGGCGGCTTTTTCAGCGGTTGATGCGGATGGGCAGATTTTTGATTTGTCCTATGAAGAACTGGTGGGTGACCCGGAAACGGTCGCGCCGAAATTGCTGGCTCATTGCGGGCTGGAATGGCAGGCTGAGTGTCTTGAATTTTATCGTAGCCGCCAGGCAGCCCGTACCGCCAGCCTGATGCAGGTGCGCCGACCAATCAATGCTGAAGCAGTTGATAAATGGCAGCGATTTAAACCCTATATCGGCCCTCTTGCCGAATTGGCCGGGCCGGAAGAGACCGTCGGCAAATCAGGCCGTGATGATAAAACACAAGCTGCCTGATGGCTTTGACAGAGTTTGCCTGTCTTAAAACGGCCGTTCCCATGTCGGGGCGGCTGTTTTTTGTTATAGGGTAAAAACAGGCTTCATTTTCCGGTGCAAAGCCATTACCTGTGAAGAAGTAAAACAGTCATTCAAACCATGAGGGCACCATGACATTGACCCTTCCGAAGGCGGAACTGCATTTGCATCTGGAAGGGGCGATGACGCCTGATCTGGTCCGGTTGTTTGCCGCACGTAATGGTCTTGCCGTTGACGATGGCCTTTATGACGAAAATGACCGGTATATTTGGGCCGATTTTCCACAGTTTCTTGATAGTTATGATCATGCCAGCAGCGTTATTCGCACGCGCCAGGATTATAGCGACCTGACCTGCCATTATCTTGTCGAACAGGCAAAAATCGGTGCGTTATATGTCGAACTGTTTTGTTCGCCGTCTCATGCTGCAATGCAGGGCCTGTCCTTTGACGATCATTTGCTGGCGGTGGCGGATGGCATTGACCGGGCCTATAAGCAAAGTGGCATTATTGGCCGTATCGTCATGACCTGTGTGCGCCATCTAGGGCCTGATCAGGCGGTTGATGTTGCCCGCCAGACGGTTGCCTGTGCCCACCCTCATGTTGTTGGTTTTGGTATGGGGGGCAATGAAACCCTGTTTACCCAAAAGGATTTTTATCCGGCTTATAAATTGGCGGCAGACGCCGGTCTGGGCTGCACCACCCATGCTGGCGAGGTTTTAGGCCCGGAAAGTGTGTGGGATGCGATTGATCATTTGCCTGTGGACCGAATTGGTCATGGTGTGCGCGCGATCGAAGATGAAAAACTTGTTAGTGAACTGGCAAAACGTGGCGTTGTGCTGGAGGTTTGCCCCGGGTCCAATATTGCCCTTTCGGTTTATCCTGATTATCAAAGCCACCCTTTGCGCAGGCTTTATGATGCCGGGGTGAAGGTGACGCTGGGGTCGGATGATCCACCGTTCTTCCATACGACCCTGGCCGATGAATATCAGCGTGCCAGCGACCTTTTTGGCTTTGGCGAGGATGAATTGCGCGGCATTACCCGCACGGCGATTCACGCCGCCTATGTCGATGCTGAGACCAAGGCATTGCTTCTTAAAAAGTGTGAATGATGACAGGTTTTACGGGCGGGACTGACGTATCGTCAGCCCGCCGCCTGTGTCTCAGGTAGGGTGTGCGGTGTTGAAACGTCCTGCCAGTCAGGATGATGCTGCTTTATGTGTTTTTCAAAGATATCCCAAAACTGATTCCGCAATTCGTCACGTTCCTGCAGGATTTCGTGCCGTGCCTTTGCCACTTCGTGAAGTGATACGTCGGGATGCCGGGCAAACAGGCGTTTGGTTGCAGCATTGCTGACAACCCGGTCATTGCCGGAAATAATCATGGTTGTTGGCGGCAGGGAGGCGGCGTTTTTCTGTGCAGCCTTGCCTGAGGCTTCGGCCAGTTGAAAATCCAGCAATGCCTGGGCACGGAAGCAGGCATCCAGCCAGCCTGCCGATACACCACCTACAATCAGTTCCGGCTGTTTATGCAGTAACGCAAAGCTGCGTTCATAGCGCCCCTGATCCGAGGTTAGCAGGTTATCGGGGTTAAAGGGCTGCAGGGGCGACAGCATCTTTTGACCCGGCAGGTATTTTTTATCCATGCCAGCCTTGCACAGGCTGCTTGAGACCATCTTGGCCAAGCTTACCATCCAGTCCGGTCCTGCCAGTCCAAAAAAAGGCGCGATCATCAAGGCCGATGAAAACTTCTCTGGTGCGGCAAGCAACAGGTTAATGCCGACCAGACCACCCGTTGAATGGGTCATCAGCATCGGAAAATCAATGTCATGACGCGCCTTGACATAATCGGCGACGGTATGGGCATCTTCGACATAATGGGCGATATCGCCGACATAGCCCATTTCTGAAAGCGGGGTTTCGCGAAGCGAGCCACCTTGCCCGCGAAAATCAAAGGTCACACAGCCAATTTGCCGCGCTGCCAGGTCGCGGGCGGTTTCGCTGTAACGTTCAATAAATTCGGCCCGGCCCTGAAGAATGAAAATATGGCCGCGTGCGTTTTTGGGCGACGAAATGCCATAACGCAGTTTCGTCCCGTTCGAGGACAGGCAATGCTGAATTTCAAATGGCATGCGAATGGTCTCGTCCTGGCGGCATCATAAAGGAAAAGGAAAGGGGGTAAAGCAAACCCGCGATATCGGGCGGGGGTTAACCTAAATGCTGAGAGGTTAATGATTAGATGGGGTAACGATTGGAAAAGATCAATGTTCCAGCGCCTTATGGACGAAATCTGTCATTTTTATCATCATGCGTCCGAAATCGGGGTTAAAGGTTCCGCGCCGCAATGTGCCGGGTGTCGCCGATTCCACAAGGTTGGTTTCGCCATAGATGGCGTCATTATTATCGGCCTTGCAGGCTTTATAATCGGCAGGTTCGGTGTAATGGTCGCACCGGCGAAAATCGCCTGTCAGGCCATAATGCGGGTTATCGGGGCTCATTGTCAGGGCGATATGGGCCATATTAAGTGTTCGGTAGTCCGGGTTGGCTGATTTGACAATATCAACATCGTCGCAAATTGGCTGTATCCGGTCTTCGACAGCTTTTTCCTCGCCCTGATACCAGATCATGTAACGGTCATCTGATTCGACCTTGCCACAAAAGAAATGCAGGGCAACCTCGGAGCGTACCGAGCGATCATCCGATGTGACGGCCATAAAAACCGGGACAGTCAGCGGGGGCAGCGTATATTCGTTAAACGGAACAGTAAGAAGTTGAAATTCCGCCGCAGCATTCATGGCAAGCGTTTCATATTTGGCAACATCGTGGTCGCCGTGCTTTTCCACCCAAGGCATCACATAGCGCATATAGGGGCTAAGCCAGGCAAGGTCGCTATAGGCTTTGAAACCGGGGGATAGCAATACCATCCCGGAAAGTTCCGGGTCGTTCCTATGGTCTTCTGCTGCGCGAACCAGCAGTGCCGCGCCCATTGAATAACCAACCGGGATGATATGGCGAATATTGGCATCAAAACTTTCAAAACCGTATGTGACCATATTTTGCCAGTCATCGCGGCTTATGTCGCGCAGGTCGCCTGGTACTGTGCCATGTCCGGGTAACAAAAGGCCATGCAAAGTCGCACAGGGAAACGCCTCATGCAGAGAGGTCGCAACATCTCGAAGCAGGTAGGGGCCATCAGACAGGCCATGTACCATCAAAAAGCCAACACCATGGCCATTGGCAACATTTTTGCCTTTTTGGCTGCAGGCGGCACTGTCGGGCTTAATTGCATAGGGGGAACGGATATCGACAGCGTCTTCGATCGAATAGGGGCCAAAAGGCTGCTTTTCCTGCTTAAAGCGGATGTCCGAGAGGGCGGCACGTACTTTGTCCCGGCTTTCGCTGACATATTTGTCATAAGGTGTGCCAGGTTGGGGCGTGGTAATGGCGTGTCCTGAGGCCTCGTAACGTTCAGGCCCTTTATCGCAGGCGGTAACAAGGCAAAGACCGGCCAGAACAAACCAAATTTGCGCACGGGCAGTAAACCTTGGAAACGGCATGGATCGGGATCCTGTGGTGGCGATAACATTTTGTCGCAGGTGTAACTGCAATCGGGCAGGGTATTTCTTCATATCACATGGCGGTGGCATAAAAAATGGCAACGGCATTCTTGTTGCTGCCGTTGCCATTCAACATCCGGTCACCCTGTATCAAATACCGGCTTAATCCAGCAATTCCCAGCTGTGGGTCAGTTCCGCAGCCTTGGACAGCATGATCGAAGCAGAGCAGTATTTTTCAGCCGAAAGATGAACCGCCCGTTCAATTTTGGCTTCGTTAAGGTTTTCACCACGGACTTTGAAATGCAGATGGATTTTGGTGAAAACCTTGGGATCGGTTTCGGCGCGTTCGGCAGTGATGTCGGTTTCGACATCCTGTACGTTTTCACGTCCCTTTTGCAGGATGTGAACCACGTCAATTGACGAACAACCGGCAACCCCCAACAGCAGCATTTCCATTGGGCTGGGGCCGTAGCCATTTTCGCGATCCCCATCCATGACAACGCCATGACCAGATCCGCTGGTACCCGTGAAAGTCAGTTTATCCAGCCATTTTACCCGTGCTTGCATTTTGTCTGTTCCTTTGCATGTCGTCCCGGCGGGACGAGGAGAAAATCTGTATGGATTTACCTCTAGCCGGACAAAAGGTTGCTATCAAGCCCGCAATTGGTGGAGGCAGGGGTGTTTAAGATGACGATGAATACCTAAATCATGCAAATATCATAAAAAATGCCAGCTTTAGGCATTTTGTGATGATAATGAATGCGTTAATATAACCTTATGTACAATATGGTTTGCTAGGTTGTTAACCATAGGGGGCACCTCGAAATGACCGAAGATGCTGGCCGCACAAAAAGCCGTTTTCGTATGGCACTTGAACATGTCATCCGGGAGATCAACCATGAGGTGATTAGCCCGGCCATTCCCGATCTTACGGTCGAAGAAATCTTGCCGTTGATGGTGTCTGTTGCCCGTTCCCGTGCCGAATATTTGCACTATGCCTTCAAGCTGGCGGGGGATGGCAAAACCAATCATCCAACCGAGGCGGAAGTACTTAAATTGCGCCAGCTACGCGAGGCATACGAGGAAATGAAGGCTGCCAGCCAGGAACTCGAACATTGCGTTGATCGGGGGTATATCGACCTGGCGGATAATCCGACGGCCAAAAAGCCTGCCAGTTGACCGGTTACATCCCGGCTTCGTGCGCTATAGAGACGACAGCATACTTTCCAACGGTGATCCCGTGCGGGCAAAATGTGTTTGTAAATTTATCTTTGAATTAACCAGGGGGAGCGCCGGTAGTCGGCGCGTATAGGTGCATTGGCGATCAGCTCTGATATTGTTGCGACGGCGGCCTTGGCGCGTGACGGCATCATTTTTCTTTCCGCATCCGATTTGTCCATTCAGCATGCAAACCAGCTTACGCTTGATATGCTGTCGAAGGTCTCGGTTGGTCTTAAGTCGGGAACGGCATTAAAGCAGTTTTTGGCCCTGCTGTCGCGAGAGGTAACGTTTGTCGATAGCGACGGGGTTGAAGCGGTCCGCAAGGCATTGTCTCAAATCGGCAAGAAGGGCGAACAGGAATTACCCGGCTTTAGTGTCGGGGACGTGCGCGTATCCTGGCGCAAGGTTGACGGTCCTTCGGGGATGCCTGTTTTGATGTTGCGTGACATCACGCGCGCCGAAGCCATGACCCGTGCGCTGACCGATCACAAGTTCTTTATCCAGCATCTGATCGATGTTTTGCCCATTCCGATTTATGTGAAAAACTTGGAAGGTGTTATCAATCGTTGCAATACCGCCTTTTCCGCACTGATTGGCAGCAAGCTGGACGCGGTTCTGGGGCGCAAGTCGGCTGATGTTGCGCCAGCACAGCTTGATAAAACCATGCAGTCAAAGGAAAAGCCCCTTTTGACAAGCGAAGGTAACATCAGCGAAGAGATTACCTTTGAAAACCATGACGGCACTGAAAAGACGGCTATTTTTGCGGCATCGACCTTAAAAACGCCCAGCGGCGTCATTGGCGGCACCATTGGTTCGCTGATTGATATTACATCGCTGAAAAAGGCCGAGGCGGAAGTGGCTGGTGCTGCCGCACGCTTGACCGATATTTTGCAAAAGGCACCGATCGGGGTCGGGATTTCGGACCGGGAAACCGGCAAGTTCCTGTTTTTTAACCGCACCTTCATCGAGCTGCTTGGCCTGAAAGTAGAAGCTGACGGGGAAGGGACAAAAAACGCCGATACCCCGGATTCAATGAAAAAAACGCTTCTGACCGATGCAACGGACAGCATTTTGCTATCTGAACGCTATCGTGAAAAAAGTCTGTTTGAAATGGATGCAATGGGCGAGTTGCACGATGTGGAATTGCGCATTCGCCCCCAGGGCGCAAAAGAGGCCCGCTGGCTCAAAACATCGTTAGAGCCTGTTCCCTTTGAGGGGCGTGAAGCCGTTTTGTGGTGGGTTGCTGACATTACCAAACAAAAAATGGCGGCGCGCGAATTGCAGAACAAGGCTAACAATGATGAATTGACCGGCCTTGCCAACCGTGCCCGCTTTATGCAGAAGCTGAACCATTGTGAATCCGTGCTGCGCGGTACGGAAACCCCGGCTGCCGTGTTTTTGCTGGATTTGGACGGGTTTAAGCAGGTTAACGATACGCTGGGCCATGCGGCAGGTGATTATGTGCTGGTGGAAACTGCACGCCGCCTGGTGCGGGTTGGGCGCCGGGCAGACGAGATCGCCCGTTTGGGCGGCGATGAATTCACGCTGGTTTTTGTCAATAAGGGTCGTGGCCCGGAAATGGCAAAAATGGCCGAGGAAATTCTCAAGGCGCTTGCAGAACCCTATGTCTGGCAGGGCAAACCGTGCCCGATTGGGGCGTCTATCGGTATTTCGGTTTTTGATGGCGGGTTTTGTGACATGAACGAACAGCTTCGCCGTGCCGACAAGGCGATGTATCAGGTTAAACTGGCAGGCAAAGGAAATTATGCCATTTACGATGCCGCCAAGGATACCGATTTGATCGAGGAATAAACAGCCAAGCCGAGATTAAACCGCCCTTGGCTTGCGATATCAACCCCGTTTGCAGAAGGCTGCAGGCGGGGTTTTTGTTGCCTGATGAATAAGCAGGCAGGTGAGACATTTGGCTGTTGTGCGCTATTGGGCTTTGACTCTGTGGTGTGCTGAATGGATCGGCAAAATGAAAACGCCCGGCAAAATGCCGGGCGTTTCCCAAAGACGGGGTAATTGGCGAACCAATTAGCCGCTGTAATACATATCGAATTCGACCGGGTGCGGCGACTGTTCGAAACGGATAACTTCTTCCATTTTCAGACCGATGTAAGCATCGATCAAATCGTCGCTCATCACGTCGCCCTTCTTCAGGAACTCGCGGTCCTTGTCCAGGCTTGCCAGTGCTTCACGCAGGGAGGCGCAAACGGTCGGAACTTCTTTGAGTTCTTCCGGCGGAAGATCATAGAGGTTCTTGTCCATGGCTTCGCCCGGATGGATCTTGTTTTCGATACCGTCAAGACCAGCCATCAGCATGGCAGAGAATGCCAGATACGGGTTGGCAAGGGCATCGGGGAAGCGGATTTCAACGCGCTTGCCCTTCGGCGAAGCGGTGTAGGGAATACGGCAGGAAGCCGAACGGTTACGGGCAGAATATGCCAGCAGAACCGGTGCTTCAAAACCCGGAACCAGACGCTTGTAGCTGTTGGTTGTCGGGTTGGTAAACGCGTTCAGCGCCTTGGCATGCTTGATGATACCGCCAATATAGTAAAGGGCGGTGTCAGACAGGTCAGCATAACCATTACCAGCAAACAGCGGCTTGCCTTCATTCCAGATCGACTGGTGCACATGCATGCCAGAACCGTTATCGCCCCAAACCGGTTTTGGCATGAAGGTTGCGGTTTTGCCATACTGGTGTGCAACCATGTGGATGCAATATTTGTAGATCTGGATCGCGTCTGCATGATCGATCAGGGTGCCAAAACCGATACCCAGTTCGTGCTGTGACGGCGCAACTTCATGGTGGTGCTTTTCGCAACGCACGCCCATTTCGTTGATGTAGTTGACCATTTCGGCACGGATGTCGTTGGCCGAGTCAACCGGCTGTACCGGGAAGTAACCGCCCTTCGGACCCGGGCGGTGGCCACGGTTGCCGCCTTCGAATTCGGTGCCGGTGTTATACGGACCTTCTTCGGAGTCAAGCTGGTAGCCCATGCCTTCGCCAGCGGTGGTCCAGCGGACGTCGTCGAACATGAAGAATTCGGGTTCGGCGCCGAAATATGCGGTGTCGCCAATACCAGCCGATTTCATGTAGGCAAGTGCGCGTTTTGCGGTCGAACGCGGGCAACGTTCGTAACCCTGGCCGGTGGCCGGTTCGATAACGTCGCAAACAACGATCAGGGTCGGCTGCGCGGTGAACGGGTCAACAACGGCGGTCGAGGGATCGGGCATCAGAACCATGTCGGATTCATTGATTTCTTTCCAGCCCGCGATTGACGAACCGTCGAACATGATGCCGTCGGTAAAGACGTCTTCATCGATCGAGCAGATGTCCTGCGCGGTGTGCTGCCATTTACCTTTGGAATCGGTAAAACGCAGATCCACGAACTGGATGCCTTTTTCTTTGATCAAATTAAGTACTGAAGCAGCGTCAGACATGATGCAACCCTTTAAAACTCAATAATTAGTGACCGTATGGCGAATAAAGACGTAAACGACCGATCAGATCGCGTCGTTACCCCGTTCGCCGGTACGGATACGGATCGCGTCCTCAAGCGAGGATACGAAAATTTTACCATCGCCGATCCGACCGGTATGGGCGGCCTGCTGGATCGCCTCGATTGCACGCTCGACCAGCGTGTCTTCGACAACAATCTCAAGCTTCACCTTCGGCAGGAAATCGACCACATATTCGGCGCCACGGTAAAGTTCCGTGTGGCCTTTTTGACGGCCAAAGCCCTTGGCTTCGGTAACGGTAATCCCTTTAAGGCCGATCTCCTGAAGGGCCTCCTTAACCTCGTCAAGCTTGAATGGCTTGATGATGGCTTCAATCTTTTTCATTAAGCGCCCTCTGCTTTTTGCGAGAGTTGCGATGAACTCGGTCAATATGGTTAGCACGGCGCGTGCCAGTTTTAAGCTCCCGCTGCCGAGTGGCGATATTCTAGGGAGTCTTATGAATAAAACCTAGTAAAACCCATCGGTTAACCGAGAATTTTTACGGCGACGTGGCTATATTTTGTGCAGGTTGCGTAAATAATATGCAATTTTATGATGTTGTGGCAGGCCGTCGCGAAATTTATAAAACCTGCACTCGCCGAATTGTCATTTTCGTGTGCAAATCACGTAAAGATGCGTCCGTATTTGTCAGGCCGATTCTATTTGTGCGGGTGTGCGATAAGGGCCTGGGGTGATTTATTGCCGGTGATGGCGCGCGGCGCTGGTCATTGGCGTGTCATCGTGGCAGAAACGTAAGAATAAACAGAGATATGCGTTTAAGCTGAACAGAAAGTCAGCCGGGGCGCATACAGACCAGAATCAGATAAAAAGGACGGTTCAAGATGTCGGATTTCATTGGCAATCCACTGTTTGCATCGGGCGGCATTACGATTTTTGAGGTCATGAGTGGCCTGGCGCGCAAACATAATGCCATCAATCTGGGGCAGGGCGCGCCCGATACCGACGGCCCGGCAGATATTCGCCAGGCAGCGGCCGATGCGACAATGAACATGTCCAACCAGTACCCGTCGATGATGGGCATTCCCGAACTGCGTGAAGCCGTAGCCCGCCATAATAAACGGTTTTATGATCTCGATATTGATGCTGATAGCGAAGTCATGGTGACGGCAGGCGCGACGGAGGCCCTGGCAAATGCCATTCTCGGGCTGGTCGCACCGGGGGACGAGGTTGTCCTGATCGAGCCGCTTTATGACAGTTACCTGCCGATTGTGAAGCTGGCGGGCGGTATTCCCAAGCTGGTGCGGGTTACTCCGCCCCATTGGGAATTGCCCCGTGAAGAACTGGCCGCAGCCTTTTCGGACAAAACCAAGCTGGTGTTGATCAATTCGCCGATGAATCCCTGCTCCAAGGTTTTTACAGATGATGAACTGGCGTTCCTGGCAGAGCTTGTGACCCGTCATGATGCCTATGCTCTGTGTGACGAGGTCTATGAACATCTGGTGTTTGACGGTCGCAAGCATCGTCCGCTGATGACCTTTCCCGGTATGCGGGATCGCTGTGTGCGTATTGGCTCGGCGGGAAAAACCTTTTCGCTGACCGGCTGGAAGGTGGGGTATATCACGGCCTGTGCAAAATTATTGGAGCCGATTTCCAAGGCGCATCAATATCTGGTTTTTACAACGGCACCGAACCTGCAATATGGCGTGGCTTATGGTCTTAATCAGGATGACAGCTATTTTAACGGTTTTACTGCCGTTATGGAAAACAAGCGCGATTACCTGATGAAGGGATTGCGCGAGGTGGGGTTTGATGTGCTCGATTCCCAGGGCACATACTTTATTACCTGCGATTTCCGCCCGCTGGGGTTTGAGGGCGACGACGAGGCCTTTTGCCAATATTTGATCGAAAAGGTCGGGGTTGTCGCGATTCCGGTGTCAGCTTTTTATCAGCAGGGTGACGTGCGCCACTTTGTTCGTTTTTGCTTCTGCAAGCGTGAAGCCATTATGGAAGAGGCGATTGAGCGGATGAAAAAGGTTTTTGCCGCCTGATCGTTCCGGTCTGCGCACGACAGGCAAAAGAAAAGGACATCGCGTGCTGGGCGATGTCCTTTTTTGTGTCCGTCTTTAAGGTCCGATCCCGTTCCGTCAAAGACGGCGGGTGGAGAGCCTTATTGGTGGTCAACCATTTCCCAGCTTCCGGTCCTGGCAGATCGGGCAATGCTGTCGAGGATTTTCATATTTTGGATGGCATCCTCAATCGGATAATCGGCTGTGATGCTGCCCTCGAAAATCGCCGTCGCGTTTTCACCTTGCAGGGTATAGTGGTTGCAAATCGGGAAGGAAATTTCGCGTGCTTCGTCAAAGCCGGGCTGTTTTTGGGTGCCAACACGAATGACGGCCGGGTTCTCCGGTACAGGGTTATAGGGCATGACAATTTCAATTCGGCCTTCTGTACCCAGGATATGCACACGCTGTACGGCGGCAGACTGGGTGCCGCAGACAAAGCTTGCCTGTACGCCGCTGCCAAAATCCAGCAAACCGGACACCAGGCGGTCGGTGCCAAATTTCGGGTCTTTGTCCATTAGCGAGACAACGCGCACCGGGTCGCGCCCGGTGATATAGCGCGGGCCGATAACGCAGTAACAGCCAATATCAAGCAATCCGCCGCCGCCAATGTCCTTTTTATTGCGCACATCGGCCGGATTGGTGTTGTGATAGGTGAAAATGCTTTGAATGGCGGTGAGTTCGCCAATTTGTCCGCTGCTGACCAGTTCCCGGGCGTGCTGCCATTGCGGGTGGTGGCGCACCATAAAGGCTTCCAGTACCTGTTTGCCGCTTTTCTCACGCGCTTCAATCAGACGTTCGGCATCTTCGGTGTTCAAGCCAATTGGTTTTTCACACAGAACATGTTTTCCGGCTTCCAGTGCCTTGATGGTCCATTCAACATGCAAATGGTTGGGCAGTGGATTGTAAACAGCTTCGATCGAGGGATCGGCCAGTAATTCTTCATAAGATCCATAGGCGCGTGGAATGCGCAAATTTTCGGCGACCTCGCGGGTTTTTTCAAGGTCGCGGCCAGCAATGGCCAGAATTTCCAGCTTGTCGCTTTGCTGCATTGCCGGAATGACTTTTGCCGTTCCAATATTGGCTGTGCTGATCACGCCCCACTTCATCGGATTCTCCGTTTTCTTCTTTCGGTCGGCATTTGATTGTGAAATCAGAATGTGCCGGATTCATGATATCGCGCTGATTTAATTGTTCCCATTTTGTCCTGACGCAAGAGAAATATGCGAATGAAAAATCTTCGGTTCGGCTTGGTAGGGGTAAAAAGGTGATGAATGGTATCGGAAAATCGCAGTGATTGGCGGGTTCAGGGGCAGGGGAGGACAATATATGAAAAAAAGTCGAAATCTCCGCTTGACGTACCATGCCCGCGGCGATAAAAACCGCGCCACACGATGGCGGTAACGCTAAATGATGGCGGGTGTAGCTCAGTCGGTTAGAGCACCAGATTGTGGCTCTGGGGGCCGTGGGTTCAAATCCCATCACTCGCCCCATTGTGAAAAGGTCAGGCTTAACAGCCTGGCCTTTTGTCTTTTGCAGCATATGGCGGTTAAAATGCCTGCTGGCTCATGTTTATAATTCCCAAAAAAAACGTCATCTGGTACTGAGCAACCACGCATTGCATGCTGGCATCGCCGGTTGCGCCTGTATTTGCCTGTCCGAGGAGGTTTTTTATGTCGTCCAATCGCATTACCATCCATCGCCCTGATGACTGGCACCTGCATTTGCGCGATGGCGACATGCTGCGCGCTGTTTTGCCCGAAACCAGCGCCCATTTTGCTCGTGCTATTATCATGCCCAACCTGGTGCCGCCGGTTCTGACCAAGGCCGATGCCCTTGCCTATCGCAATCGCATTGTCGCTGCCCTTCCTGCAGAGCATGATTTTAGCCCGCTTATGACCCTGTATCTGACCGAAGGGACCGACCCGGACGATGTGGAGGCCGCCTATAAGGAAGGTGTGATCAGCGCCTTAAAACTGTATCCCGCCGGGGCGACGACAAATTCCGCCAGCGGGGTGCGCGACTTTGACAGGGCGATGCCGGTGCTCGAACGCATGGCAGCACTGGGTATTCCGCTGTGTGTGCATGGTGAGGTCACCGACCCAGATATTGATATTTTCGACCGTGAAGCGGTGTTTATTGACCGCATTCTGGCCCCGCTGCGCAAACGCCTGCCGGAATTGCGGTTGATTATGGAGCACATCACCACCCAGGACGGTGTTGAATTTGTAAAGTCGAACGACACCAATGTGGGGGCCACGATTACGACCCATCACCTTATTATTAACCGCAATGCCATTCTGGTGGGCGGTATTCACCCGCATATGTATTGCCTGCCGGTGGCAAAGCGGGAAAAGCATCGTTTGGCATTGCGGGAAGCCGCCACATCGGGCGATGCGCGGTTCTTTTTGGGCACCGATTCTGCCCCGCATACCGATGACCGTAAAGAAAGTGCGTGCGGCTGTGCCGGTATTTTCACAGCCAATAATACAGTCCAGTTGCTGGCGCATGTTTTTGAAGAAGAAAGCGCGCTTGATAAGCTGGAGGCCTTTGCCTCGCTGAATGGTCCGGCCTTTTATGGTTTGCCAGTGAATGACGCCAAAATCACGCTGGAAAAGCGCGATGTTCCGGCAAGTTTCGCTGACAAGATTAACACCAAAGACGGTCTGGTCACGGTGTTTAACCCCGGCTTTGATGTTTACTGGCATTACGCGGAGTAAGCTGCCTCTGGCGGTACTATTTCGACAGGCGCTTTTTTCGTGGATGGGTAGAGGCAGGGGGGCAGGAGACAAGGAAAAGGGTTTAAGCAACCAGCCCGGCAGATTTCGGCTGTTGCTGACTGAACATCATTGCCGTTGTCTGATTATAAGAACGACTGGCAGCCTGTTGCTGCTGGCTGAGAATGTGACTGATATTGCCAGACGCCCCTTTGTGGGCGGCGAAATCGGCCGTGGATGTGCCAACAGAAGCTGCACGCCCAATCGCGGCCTGGTTGGCAATCGCCTGAATGCCGTCAAGACCCTGTAGTGGCATGATTGATACATGGCCGCCAGTGGCATAAAGCCGCCCATCGGGGCCGACTGAATAATCATAGCTGATCATGCCGGCATTGGCCCCGGCCAGGGCCTTGTGGCTGTTTTCTTCGGCGCGCACGGCGGCATCGCGGTCCTGCAGGCGACGAACATGGTCCTGGGCGCCGCTGCTTAGGGTGTGGGGCGCACCATCCGGCGAAGCGGACGTTTTTGCATTCGTGCTGGCATCTTTGTTTTTGGTGCTGCCGGGCAGGTTAATTTCCACCGTTGATCCGCCACTACCTGGAAGGCTTCTGGGGTCAACCTGCTGTATAACCGTTACCGATGCTGCAGAAATCGGTGCTGCCGGGCGTGATGCCGGTAGGGCGGGCGTTGCTGCTTGATCGGGGGCTGAGCCGCGCACTGAATTGGTAGCAGGTGCTGCACCCAGGCCCTTTGTCGGGGACGAAGACGCAGATTTGTTTGCTGGAGTATCAAGTGGGACCAGCGATATCGCAGCCATTTGGCGTTCCATGAAGGCAGCTGCAGACGATCCCCCGTTGGAGGCTCCCGCTTTGCTGGCGCTGGCAAGGCCGTTCATGGCGATAACTTCGCCAAGCCGACCGCCGCTACCTGGTATGGTTTGTATACTGCCAATCGCTGTCATGATGCCAACAGTATAGCAAAATCGCGGGTTGATGCCAGCATTTGTCGTTGAATGACGTCAAATTGGCTGAAATTATTCCAGTTTCGCCGGGGGACGCTTTTGTGGGCTGGTTTTTGGGGATGATGATGCAGGCTACTTGGACGGAATTGAGGGGCCAAAGATCAAAATTTCAGATTGAATAGCGTGTCAGAAAGCCCGTCCATATCGGCGAAGTTGAAACAAAAAATGGGTTAAACGCAGTTGCGACCCTTCAAACCGGGATGGCGAGGGTCGCAACAGGTAAAATCTGGTTTTATGTTTAATGCGTTACGAGCCGTTGGTTACGCCGCCGTTTTGGGGGCGTTGATATGAACCGACTGCTGTGCCCAGTTTTTGGGCGACTGCTTTGGGTGATGCCGTGCGAGTCGTGGCGCACTTGTTTCGCGGGCAGAGGCGACCCGAGCCAGCGTTTTGCGAATGTCTTTTTCAGTGATTCGGTCGTAGGCCATTAATGTCCGAACGATCGGATCGGCCAACATTTCGTCAATGCTCAGTTCGTGATCGACATAACTCATCTTGTTGCTCGCTTCGTTTTTTTGTCGTGGAGGCAGCGTAACGCAATTGCAAATCATTATCAATAACTCGTTTGCGCCGCTGTCCCTGATTATTTGCCAGGGTTATTCCGAACCTTCTGGTGCGATATGACATTTCACCCGCAGGGTATGCTCGTACTTGAAGTTGTGTATCACATAAGAGGCATCTATTTAGTTGATCTTTCTCAAGATAATCGCTAACGCAAAGACCTTGAGGATGTTCCCGCCAAACTGACGGGAAAACCAAAGCCATATGTACCAGAAATTATGGCGACAATAGGCGGGAAACATGTCACGTCCGGGAATGATTGATTACTTTTTATTGATATTGCTGGCGCTGATGTGGGGCAGCTCTTTTGCCTTTATCAAGCTGGGCGTTCACGCCTATTCGTCGCTGGTGGTTGCGGCTGGTCGTATCACGCTGGGAGCCTTTGTCTTATGGGGCATTGTGCTGTTGCGACGCGGTGCCTTGCCCAAGGGGCGACGGGCATGGGCGGCTGCCTTTATGTGTGGTCTTTTGGGCAATGCCATTCCGTTTTTTCTAATCAGTATGGGCGAAACCCGCATTAACGCCGGTCTGGCGGCTGTCTTGATGTCGGTCGTGCCGTTAACCACGGTGATCCTGGGGCATCTTTTCACCCATGATGAAAAGCTGACCTTTGGCAAGGCCCTGGGGCTTGTTTTGGGAACATGCGGGGTTGTGGTGCTGGTTGGCCCCGAAACTCTGTCGGGCTTGGGTGGGGACTTGCCCTACCAACTGGCGGTTTTAACAGCGGCGGTGTGTTACGCAGTGTCGTCCCTGGTCGCACGTCATTTGCGTGATCAGCCCCGCGCCGGGTCGGCGGCTTTGATCCTGACCTTTGCCGCACTGACCATTTCGCCGGTTGCCCTGCTGGTTGATCAGCCCTGGACCATGACATGGTCGGCGCAGGGCGCGCTGGCGATTGCCTATCTGGGCGCGGTGCCAACGGGGCTTGCCATGTTTGTGTTGCTGGTGATGGTCGCCCGCACCGGCGCAGGATTTTTGGCCTTTAATAACTATCTGGTGCCTGCGGTGGGGATTGTCGTCAGCCTTGCTGTGCTAGGCGAGGTTCCGGCACCCAGCACCCTTATGGCGATGGTTATTATTTTGGCCGGAATTGCGGTTGCCAATATTCGCTTTGGCGCGCGTGCCCGGGCTGTTGCTGCTGCGTCAGATAGTGTAAAAAAGAACTGACAATATACAACCTGTGAGATTTGCCTGAAATGGGCCTCCGTCATATGTTGTTTGTGGCGGTCAAACCTGATACTTTCCGCCCTCAATAGCTTGTTATGCGAAAGCAGGGCGGGCTGCATTGATTCCTTTTTGATTAAGCGTTTAAGAGGTTACGGCCTTTGTCCTCCGAAGTGTCAAACACTGCCAGCCGCGATATTTTCCCGGTATCCATCGAAAACGAAATGCGCCGCAGCTATCTCGATTACGCGATGAGCGTGATTGTCAGCCGCGCGCTGCCCGATGTCCGTGACGGGCTGAAGCCTGTTCATCGTCGTATTCTGTATTCCATGCACGAAAACGGCTTTGACTGGAACAAGCCCTTCCGTAAATCGGCGCGTGTCGTTGGTGACGTCATGGGTAAATATCACCCGCATGGCGATAGCGCGATCTACGATGCCATGGTCCGCATGGCGCAGCATTTTTCCATGCGTCTGCCGCAAATTGACGGGCAGGGGAACTTTGGCTCGATGGATGGCGACAAGGCTGCCGCCATGCGTTACACCGAAGCCCGCCTGGCCAAGGCCGCGCATTATCTGCTTGATGATATCGATAAGGATACCATCGATTTTCGCGCCAACTATGACGAAACCACCAAGGAACCATCGGTTCTGCCGGCGCGCTATCCCAATATGCTGGTCAATGGTGCCGGTGGTATTGCCGTGGGTATGGCCACCAACATTCCGCCCCACAATTTGGGCGAAGTGATTGATGGCTGCATGGCGGTTATCGATAATCCCGATATTTCGGTTGAAGGCCTGATGGAATATGTCAGCGGGCCGGATTTTCCGACCGGCGCGCTTATTTTGGGCCGTTCGGGCATTCATTCGGCATTTAAAACCGGCCGTGGCTCGGTTGTGATGCGGGCCCGCACCCATGTCGAGGAAATCCGCGCCAATCGCGAAGCCATTATCGTTACCGAAGTTCCCTATCAGGTGAACAAGGCGACCTTGCTGGAAAAAATTGCGGATCTGGTGCGCGATAAAAAGCTTGAGGGTATTTCCGACCTGCGTGATGAATCGGACCGTTCCGGTGTGCGCATGGTGATCGAGCTTAAGCGCGATGCCGTTGCCGATGTTGTGCTCAACCAGCTTTTCCGCTTTACCGCCCTGCAAACATCGTTTGGTGTGAACATGCTGGCCCTGAACCGGGGCAAGCCGGAACTGATGAACCTGAAAGAAATCATTCAGGCCTTTGTCGAGTTCCGCGAAGAGGTGATTACGCGCCGGACCATTCACCTGCTGAAAAAGGCGCGTGATCGTGCCCATGTGGTGGTGGGTCTGGGGATTGCCGTTGCCAATATTGACGAAGTCATTCGTCTGATTCGCAATGCGGCCGACCCGACGATTGCCCGCGAACAGTTGATGTCCAAAAGTTGGCCTGCGGGCGACATTGTGCCCTTGATCGAGCTGATTGCCGATCCGCAGCAGGTGGGGTCGGATGACGGTAATTATCGTCTGTCCGAAGCGCAGGCCCGTGCTATTCTGGAGCTGCGTCTGCATCGCCTGACCGGTTTGGAACGCGACAAAATTGCCGCCGAATTGACCGAATTGGGCGAGAAAATCAAGGACTTCCTGGATATTCTGGCCTCGCGCGAGCGTAAACTGACAATTCTGAAAGATGAATTGACGGAAATGCGCAACGAATTTGCCAACGAGCGCCGGACGGAAATCGTTGAAGCCGAATTCGAGCATGACATCGAAGACCTGATTGCCCGCGAAGACATGGTCGTTACTGTCTCGCATTCCGGTTATATTCAGCGTGTGCCGTTATCGACCTATCGTGCACAGCGCCGCGGCGGCAAGGGCCGTTCGGGCATGGCAACCCGCGACGAGGATTTTGTCTCCAAGCTGTTTGTTGCCAATACCCATACGCCGGTGCTGTTCTTTAGCTCGCTGGGCATGGTGTATAAAATGAAGGTGTGGCGCCTGCCGCTGGGGACGCCGCAATCGCGCGGCAAGGCCCTGGTCAACCTTTTGCCGTTGTCCGAGGGTGAACATATCACCACCGTTCTGCCGCTTCCCGACGAGGAAGAATGGCCAAACCTGCACATCATGTTTGCGACATCGACGGGTAATGTCCGCCGTAACAGCCTTGCCGACTTTGTCAATGTCAAAGCCAACGGCAAGATTGCGATGAAGCTGGAAGAGGACCGGGGCGATAGCCTGATTGCGGTTCAGACCTGTACGGATGATGACGACATTTTCCTGACCACCCGTCAGGGCAAATGTATTCGTTTCCGGGTGGCGGATGTGCGTGTCTTTACTGGCCGTAACTCGGTGGGGGTGCGGGGCATTCGCCTGGCCGATGGTGACGAGGTTATCGCCATGTCGGTTCTGTGGGGCTCTCATGCGACGATGGAAGAACGCAGCGAATATCTGTCCATCGCCTCCAAACTGCGCCGTGAGGAAATTCTTGCCGAAGATGGCCTGCCGCTCGAGATTCTGACCCAGGAACGTTATGACGAACTGCTTTCGGGGGATCAGCTTATTCTGTCGGTCACCGAAAACGGCTATGGCAAACGGACCTCGGCCTATGAATATCGTGTCACCGGTCGTGGCGGGCAGGGCTTTGCCAATATCGATATGTCTGAACGTAACGGTCTGGTGGCGGCCTCCTTCGTGATCGAAGAAGGCGACGAGTTGATGATGGTCACCAATGGTGGCAAGGTCATTCGTATGCCGACCCATGATATTCGTATTGCCGGTCGCAAGACACAGGGTGTGACCCTGTTCCGCACGGCCGAAGACGAACAGGTTGTGGCTGTTGAACGCCTTAACAATCTTGGTGACAGTGCCGAGGATGACGATGAGGCTGAAGACGGTGTCGAAGGTGCGGGTGAAGCCGCTGCAAAGCCGGAAGACGATGCAGTAGTGGATGCGCCGGACGATGGCAACGGCGACGAGGGTGAAACCGATCCGTCCGTGACGGAATAACGGAATCAGGGACGATGGTGGAAAAAACAGTCGATCCTGACCGTATCGGAATTTATCCGGGAACCTTTGACCCTGTGACCCAGGGGCATATGGATATCATTCGCCGGGCAACCCGCATTGTGGATCATCTGATTGTCGGTGTGGCGATCAATGCGGGCAAGGGGCCGATGTTTTCGGTCGAGGAACGGTGTGAACTGGTCCGCGAATCCCTGAAGGCTGCGGGCGGCGAAGTTGCCGTCCGGACCGAGGTCAAGCCTTTTGGGTCGCTTCTGATGCACTTTGCTGCAGAAAATCAGTCCTCCATAATCATTCGTGGTTTGCGTGCCGTTTCGGATTTTGAGTATGAATTCCAGATGGCGGGGATGAATGCGCGTTTGGCCCCCAAAATCGAGACTGTGTTTTTGATGGCGTCGGACAAGCAGCAGTTTGTGTCGTCGCGTTTTGTTAAGGAAATCGCCCGGTTGGGTGGTTCCGTCACCGAATTTGTGCCAGCCCCTGTGTTGCAGGCTTTGCAGCAGAAACTGGCACAGGAAAAGGAATAGGTTGCAAGGGCTATGCGTCTGCTTCGGTTTCTTTCTCTTGTTATTATTGCTTTGGGAATCTTTACAATGTCGAACGGTGGAATCGGCGCGGCACAGGCACAAACAACGGATGCCGCTGCGCTTGACCCAGAAAACACCCTTTATCTTGATCTGAAGGATGGCCGTGTCGTCATTCAGATGCGTCCTGACCTGGCACCAAAAACGGTTGCGCGAATCAAGGAACTGGTCCGTAGTGGTTTTTACGATGGGCTGGTGTTTCATCGCGTGATTGATGGCTTTATGGCCCAGACCGGTGATCCCAAAGGGGATGGCACCGGCGGCTCGGGCACCAAGTTGCCAGCCGAGTTTTCCGATGCTCATCATGTGCGCGGTACTGTTTCAATGGCCCGTGCGGCTGACCCGAACAGTGCTGATTCGCAGTTCTTTATCTGTTTTGCGGATGCACCGCACCTTGATGGTCAATATACCATTTGGGGCCAGGTGGTTTCGGGCATGGAATATGTCGACAATATTAAAAAGGGTGCGCCCTGGGCCAATGGCCGCGTGGCAGACCCCGATCATATTGTGAAAATGCAGGTTGCTGCTGACGCACAATAAAGGCGAATTTGTTTGTGCAAATTCAATCGGAAACCGCTCTTTTTAGGGCGGTTTTCTGCTTTTTGGGCGAAAAATTCGGATATTGTGAAAAAACTGTCAAAATCGGCAAATCAATGGTTGACCGGGTAGGGGCATGCCTTTAAAACGCCGTCAACACGTTGAGGGCCCGTAGCTCAGTTGGTAGAGCAACTGACTTTTAATCAGTTGGCCACAGGTTCGAATCCTGTCGGGCTCACCAATAAACCCCTGAAACCATCCGGTTTCGGGGGTTTATTTTTGCCCAAATTCCATCCGTTTCAGATGGGTTTAGCTGATGTCAGCGAATGTTATTTTGCCAAAGTGAAAATTTCTCGAAATCAGGGCTTGACCCATCGGTAATCCCGCTATAAAACGCCGCTCACCGAGACGTTGGGCCCGTAGCTCAGTTGGTAGAGCAACTGACTTTTAATCAGTTGGCCACAGGTTCGAATCCTGTCGGGCTCACCAATAAACCCCTGAAACCATCCGGTTTCGGGGGTTTATTTTTGCCCAAATTCCATCCGTTTCAGATGGGTTTAGCTGATGTCAGCGAATGTTATTTTGCCAAAGTGAAAATTTCTCGAAATCAGGGCTTGACCCATCGGTAATCCCGCTATAAAACGCCGCTCACCGAGACGTTGGGCCCGTAGCTCAGTTGGTAGAGCAACTGACTTTTAATCAGTTGGCCACAGGTTCGAATCCTGTCGGGCTCACCAATAAACCCCTGAAACCACATGGTTTCGGGGGTTTATTTTTTGCCCTATCCCCGCCCTGCTGCAAGGCAGGCATATTGCCGATTTCATGATCAGCCAATGATAATTCGATTTGCTGTGCGCGATTAAGCCTGAGGGGCGCTCGGCGCGCGATGTGAGGCTCCACATTGTCTTTAATTTTCGTTCAGGATTAATGGTGCGGGCGGGCCTGTCACTACATTGTTTTCGCACGGGTAGGACGATAAAAAACGGCGTCCGATCAAGAACTTCAATAGTTAAGATTGCATCGCAGAATCATTTGCAGTAAATAGTGCAAATCATTTTCAATAGCGAAGGCGCAATGCTGCTATTGCACGTTTTGATCAGGATTGGAAGTCCCATGCCAGACAATATAGTTCCCGCCGCCACCGACAGTGCGCAATCTGCCACGCCCAGTGTTGCCGGAACCTCGGATGCCGTCGCCCAGGCCGCCGCCGGTATGGACCCTGGAGCGGCCGAGGGGGCGGCTCAAGGGGTGATCGATGGTACTGCTGGTGCAGGCCATATGGTGGATGGCGCGATGCAAACAGGCACAACCGTGGCCCATTCCGGTTGGGTACCTGACGCCATTGCGACCTTGCCGGTGTTTGACCTCGTGGACCGCGCAGGGGCAGTGGGCTGGATTTTGGCGGCAATGGCCGTGATTGGTCTGGTCCTGTTCTTTTACAAGATGGTTGGTTTTATTCGCCGAGGTCTGTTTGCCGATGGTTTTGTGCCAGAACTGGAACATCACCTTGTCGCCGGGGACGAGCAACAGGCACTGAGCCTGCTGGAGCGTCGCCGCCACCCAGCGGCCGAGATTGGCCGCTTGGGCATGTCGCTGCCGGTTGGGAATGGTGAAAGCCGTGAATCGGCCTCGGATCTGATTGCATCGCGCGCACACAAGGAAATTGACGGCCTGAATGGTGGATTGCGCCTGATGTCGGCCATTGCGGTTCTAAGCCCGCTTCTGGGCCTGCTGGGCACGGTTATGGGCATGATCAATGCCTTCCAGCAAATGGAGGGAGCAGGTAGCCGGATTGATCCGTCTGTTCTTTCAGGTGGTATCTGGCTTGCCTTGCTGACAACGGCCATTGGCCTGGTGGTTGCCATCCCTGCGACGGCCCTTCACATGTGGATGCAGGGTATTGTGAACCGCGCAGCTGCCGTGACCGAGGAAGTCTGTACCCTGATTGTTAATCGTGCCGAACTTTCCGGTCGCGATGCCCATGCGGAAGCCAATATTACCCGCCTGCGTCACGCAGCGGAATAAGACCCATGCAGCTTCGTTCCCGTTATCGCAATTCGTCGCCGGTTATTGGTCTGACGCCGCTGATTGACGTGGTGTTTATCTTACTGGTGTTTTTCATGCTGGCATCAAGCTTTCTGGATTGGCGCGGTTATGAAATGTCCGTTACGGTTCAGGATAAATCATCCGTCCGCGCATCCGACACGCGCCCCGCAATTGTCCGCATTGATGGTAATGGCGCGATTACCCTGAATGGCGAGGGCATATCACTGGACAAGCTGGCAGCCCACATTACCCGCGATCACGCAGGTGCCCCTGTGCATTTGCAGCCGGTTAACGGTGCCAAGCTACAAAGCCTGGTGCATGTGATGGATGTGTTGGGGCGTGATGGCATCAAAAATGTGGATTTGATTGAAGAATGAAACGTCGCATTCAAATCACCGATGACACGATGGCCCAGGAGCCGATGTTGCCCTTGATCAATATCGTTTTCCTGCTGCTGATTTTTTTCATGATTGCGGGCAGTTTGCAAAAATTGGGGCCGTTTGATGTTGACCCGCCCTCAAGTGCGGATGCCACAGAGCGAGACGATGAAACGGTTGTTCTGTGGGTCGATAAAGCCGGGCAGTTGGGGGTTGACGATAAGCGAGGTCCGTTAAGTGATATATCCGGTTTGCTGCCCGAAGGGTTTGCGAAACATCCGATCGAAATTCGCGCCGATCGGGATGCGGATGGTCAGATGATCGTGGCTTTGCTAAAGCGGTTGCAGGAACTGCATGTGGATAAAGTGCAGCTGATGACGGCTGTAGAAGCGCAGAATTAACGGAATTCAGATGTCGAAGCGAACAGACTTTCTTATTGCCACGGCACTGACTGGTGCGGTTTTGGCAGGGGGGGTTGTCTTGGCAACCCCGGCACCGCAGCCATCCGGGTGGGGTGGCATGGGGGCTGTGCAAAGTGTCAGCATTTCACTGGGGGCTGGCCAGGCCACCAGCGGCGAAGATAGCGAGCCCGAGGAAAGTGCCAGCTCCGATGTTGATAGCCGTCAGGGTATTGAAGAAGCCAAACCGGAGCCGGCGGAAACAAGCGAGCCTGAAAGTGAACCCGAACCCGTAGCGGAACCCGAACCAGAACCAGAACCCGAGATTGTTCCTGAGCCGGTAGTAGAGCCAGAACCTGAGCCCGAAGTTGCGCCGGAGCCAGAACCGGAACCGGTTGTCGAAGTGAAACCTGAGCCGGTACCAGAACCGGAACCCGTCAAGGAGCCGGAGATAAAGCCGGAACCCAAACCGGAATTGGCAAAAATTGTTCCGCCCAAGGTAAAACCCAAGCCACCGGTTAAACCTAAACCGAAGCCTGAACCAAAGGTAGAGCCAAAAGCCAAGCCTGCGCCGGTCAAACCCAAAAGCCCGACAAAGCCGGTTGCGGCCAATCCGCCGACACAGGGAACGGCGTTTAACGCGCAAAAGTCTGACGGGACGACGGGCACCAAAACCCATAGTCAGGCGGCCAGTGCCGCGTCTGGTAGCGGGGGCGGAGCGGCCCTTAGCCAGGCCAAATTTATTGATTACCAGTCCTCGGTTGTGCAAACGATCATGCGGTACCAGGAATATCCGTCTGCTGCCCGCCGTCGCGGGATTGAGGGCCGAAATACCGTGATGTTGGTGATTGAACGTGACGGTACGGTGTCGACCATCAAACTGGTGGAAGGAAGTGGCAATCGTTTGCTGGATCGGGCAACGGAAAAACTGATTGAACGTATCAAGCGATTCCCGCCATTCCCCGATGACATGGATGCGCCGCGCGTTTCGTTCCAGGTGCCACTGATTTATGATTTGCGCTAAAACGGTTTGTCTTTAATTCGCACCACTATGTTCGTTTTTGGCATAGCGTTTGGTACGGCACCGGAAATAAAAGCCCATACAGGATTAACTGTATGGGCTGATATTGGGGTAAGGCAAATATGTCGGCTGGACGCAGAAGCGTTTTAGCCTGCGGAAAGTCGTTGCAGGAAGCTGTCCACATCCTGTTGCAGGGCGTCGGCATGGCTTTGCAAGGCCCGCGAAACCGACAGTACTTCGCCTGCAACCGATCCCGTGTGGTCGGCTGTCACCCCAACACTATCAAGGCTGGTATTGACGTTTTTGTTGGCGCTCGAAACGGTGTAGATGTTTTTGCTGATTTCGCCGGTTGCAGCGGCTTGCTGCTCGACAGCTGCGGCAATGGCCGCAACAGCTTCGACAATTTTGGCGATTTGCCCGGTAACACCCTGAATGGCATCAACCGCACGATGTGTGGTTTCCTGCACCGCGTTGATCTGGGCGGTAATGTCGCCTGTTGCCTTTGCTGTCTGGTTGGCAAGGTTTTTAACTTCGCTTGCTACTACGGCAAAACCCTTGCCCGCATCACCTGCACGCGCGGCTTCGATCGTTGCGTTTAGGGCCAAAAGGTTGGTCTGGCTGGCGATTTTATCAATCAGGTCAACAACCGTGCCAATTTCCTGCGCTGTCGCATCGAGAATGCTGATGGTGTCGGAGGTTGATTTCACCGCCCCTTCGACATCCTGTGAAATGTTCGATGCACGGCTGACCTGGGATGAAATTTCGCGAATGGACCCGTCAAGTTCTTCGGCTGCACCGGCGACGGTTGACGCATTTTCCGCTGATGTCTTGGCAGCGTCCTGTGCATCAGTGGTTTGCGTGCGGGTTTTTTGAACACTGTCGACCAGGGCTTCAGCCGCGTTTGACATATCGTTTGCACTTCCGGCAAGCGAGGAAACAACCTTGGAGATGGTGGTCTGAAAGTCATCCGACATTACATTGAGACGTCGGCTATAGGTGTTGCGTGTTTCTTCGTAATAAATGGTGATTGCAAGTTCCATATCGACGATGACGGCGGAGGAAGCCGCAGCAAGCATCTCGCCAACTTCACGGCGTTTGCGAAAGGTTTGGTACAGAAGTGACGTCATCATGCCCAGGATGTAGTTGTAGCCTGATACATAGGCTTCGGGCGTGAGGCCGATTTTTTCGTGTGCCATGCCGATGCGGCGGACTTCTTCATAATAGTGATCGTCAAAGTCGCCTTTGAAAAGAGTTCTCCAGTGATTGGTCTGGGCCCGTTTCAATCCTTCGATGCGGCTGGGATCGCCAATAATTTTGGCAAGATCTGCGCGACTCATAACTTTCTTGTAAAAATCATCAAGCATACTTGGCAGGTTTTTCTCAATTACCGGCCAAAGTTCCCGCAGAAAACTGCGCTTTTTATCGTTGAACTCAACGAATGCAATACGACGATCTAGTTCTGCCGACATTATGGACCCCACATTTTAGCAACAGTTATGCCTGCGGATCAGGCTGGCATACATTCGTACAATGTGAGGTTGGTTTTGTGAGGGTAAATTTTAACTATACTTTGGTAGAGTTCTGGCGTTTTTTTTGGATTTGAATTGTATGAATTCAGGGCTCAAAGGAAATTCCAAGGTGGTTTTGTGCTTCTTGTTCTATTGTCAAGATGAATTTTTTATCTTTTAAGAATGTAGATATATTCAATGATTATCGATATGGTTTTGATTTTGCGTCATATATTTTCATACTTTCCTCAAAGTTGAAAACATTTAAAGAATATCTATAAATTTATACAATAGGATAATTGATATAAACCTTTGATAGCTCGTGTGCGCCGGTGGATTTTGCATCTTCAGCTTGTGATTCTTTCTTCTGGCACGTTGCGGAGTGGTCTTTTTTGTGTTTTTGAGGGGCATTTGAAAAAGGTGGTATTTGTTGACGAAATTCGCCAAAATCCAGCCTTCGTGTGTAGCGTTTTGAAACAAATTGCTAAAATAAGAACAGGTTAGGGGAAGTTTAAGATGAAACGTCGTCAATTTCTAAAAGGTGCCAGCTTGGGGGCAGGGGCGCTTGCCGCGACGGCTGCTGCGCCGTCCATTGCTTCAGCGCAAGAGAACCTGAAATGGCGGATGGTCATGCCGTGGCCCAAAGGTACACCGGGCCTTGGTACCAACGCCGAGAAGTTTGCCGCCATTGTCAAGGAAATGAGCAACAATCGCCTTTCCATCACAGTGTATGGCGCGGGTGAATTGGTCCCGCCGTTTGAGTGCATGGATGCCGTCGAGCAGGGTGTTGTCGAAATGGCGCATGGCACACCTTATTATTGGCAGGGTAAAAATCCGGCTCTGAACTTTTTTACGACCATTCCTTTTGGTCTGACCGCGTGGGAATTGACGGCATGGCTGCGCTTTGGCGGCGGTCAGCAGCTCTGGGAACAGGTTTACGCTGATTTTGGTGTTGTTCCGTTTTACGCTGGCAACTCCGGCATGCAGGCCGGTGGATGGTTTAACAAGGAAATCAACTCGGTCGACGACATTAAAGGCGTAAAAATGCGTTACGCCGGTTTGGGTGGCGAGGCAATGCGCCGCATTGGTGCCAATATCACCATGCTGCCACCCGGTGAAATTCTGCCGGCCATGCAAAGCGGTGCCATTGATGCAGCCGAATGGGTCGGGCCGTGGAATGACCTTGCCTTTGGTTTGTACCAGGTTGCCAAATATTATTATGTTCCGGCTTTCCATGAACCCGGGCCGGGCTTGGAAATTTTTGTTTCCAAGGAGAAATTCGACAGCCTCAGCCCCGATTTGCAGGCCATTATCCGCTATGCAGCACAGGCAATTGCCGAAAACACCTGGGCTGATTTCACCTTTAACAATATTGAATCCTATCAGCCGCTAATCGACAAGGGTGTCGAGGTGCGTCAGTTCCCGGATGACGTGATCATGGCGCTGGCCGATGCCAGCAAGGCCGCTGTTGAAGAAATCGCAAACAAAAGTGATCTCAACAGAAAGATCAACGATTCTTACATGGATTTTGTGAAGAAAGCGGCGCGCTACGGCAAGGAGTTTGAGGCAACCGGTCTGCTGCAACGTGCAAAAGTCTGGGGATTCTGATTTTCACAGCGGAAATCAGGACTTTAAGGGACATTTAAGTGCAAAACCGCTCTGTTCATCGACAGGGCGGTTTTGTTTTAACAGCATTGCATATGCGAAGGGCGGCAATAGGGGACGGCGATGTTGTGCTTGGTTGCAGGCAGACAGACGTAACGGTAAACACCTATTTAAGGTTCAATATTGCGTTGCGAATAATGCAACCCATGCGTTTTACGCATACCTGCATCCCGAAAACGCGCATTGTTGCTATTGGCAAAACCAAAGACTCTGCCCCCTTGCAACGTATTGAATGGCATAGATTTGTCGTTTTTGCGCAAAAAATTATCAAAATAAGACTACTGGAGCTCGTGATGGAACGTCGTAAATTTCTTAAGGGTGCGGGCCTTGCGGCTGGCGCAGTTGCTGGTGGCTTTGCCGCGCCTGCGATTGCCAAGGCCGATGATACATTTAACTGGCGCATGGTTATGCCCTGGCCAAAGGGTTCGCCCGGACTGGGTGCCAATGGCGAAAAATTCGCCGAACGTGTCAAGAAAATGTCGGGCGGTCGTCTGAACATCAAGGTTTACGGCCCGGGCGAACTTGTTCCTGCCTTTGAATGTATGGATGCGGTCGAGCAGGGTGTGGCCGAAATGGCGCATGGGACCCCGTATTACTGGGCAGGCAAGGATGATGCCGTAAACTTCTTTTCGACTATTCCGTTTGGCTTAACCGGCTGGGAATTGTCAGGCTGGATGCGTTTTGGCGGCGGTCAGGCCCTGTGGGAAGAACTGTATTCGCAGTTCAACGTTGTGCCGTTTCTCGCCGGTAATACCGGCCTGCAGGCCGGTGGCTGGTTTAACAAGGAAATCAATACCGTTGATGACATCAAGGGTATCAAGATGCGTTATGCCGGGATTGGTGGCGAAGCGATGCGCCGTTTGGGTGCGATTGTCACCATGCTGCCTGCCGCCGAAATTCTGCCTGCTTTGCAGTCAGGCGCGATTGATGCCGCCGAATGGGTTGGTCCCTGGAACGATTATGCCTTTGGCCTGACCCAGGTTGCCAAATATTATTACACCCCGGCATTTGCCGAGCCGGGTACAGGCATTGAAGTCTTTATCAACAAGGACAAGTTCAATTCGCTGCCCGAAGATCTGCAGGAAATCGTGCGGGTTGCGGCCCAGGCGAATACGGAACAAACCCTGGCAGATTTCACTTATAATAATATCGAATCCTATCAGGCCGTTCTGAAAAAGAATATCGAGATTCGCCACTTCCCTGACGAAGTGATTAAGGCTCTGGCCAAACAGTCGATGGATGCGGTGAAGGAAATCGCGGCGAAAAAAGAACTCAATCAGCGTATTTACGATTCCTATATGGCGTTTACCAAAATTGCCGCACCTTATGGCAAGGCATTCGAGGCGACCTGCCTCATGCAGCGTGCAAAGGTTTGGGAGGAATCCTGATCCTTAAATCCTGACGCGGATTTGACAGACAAACAAAAAGAAAGGGTGATCCGCTTGGGTCGCCCTTTTTTGTTATGGGATGTAGGCCAGCGTGGCTGTCTTTTGCCGGTTAGTGAGGTTTGGCCGCACTGGGGGGCTGGGGCAGGTCGAAAGTAAAGCTTTCCTGCCCGGCATAGTCCTCATGGGCAATGCGTTTGACCAGTTCTGCCGCCAGTGCCAGCGATGTTTCGATGGTCCATTTCAGCTGTTCAACCGCGCCTTTGTTGCCGTCGGCCAGGGCCTCGGGCAGGATGCGTTCCTGAAGGAACTTTGCCACACCGGCAAAGGCGCGGGCGGCGCTTTCGCAATTCTCCCGCAGGATCATAAACCGGCCGGTTTTTTCAACCGCATCGGCAATGCCGGACAAATGCCCCATCATGACGCGAATTTCGGGGTCTTCGGCGGCGGTTTTCTTGGCGACGAAACGTAAAATTCCGGCAAAAAAGGCATATTGCGAAGACATAATCACCTGGTGCTTAACAATTGGTCTTAGGGTTGATGTCCGTCGTTTTAGTCGATGATACCGGCATGGTATAGTGCAAACTGGGATTGAATGGGCCGTGCCCATGATGGCAGGCAAAAAGGGAATGCGCGGGGAAGATGCTTCAGGGTGGTTTGATATTTATCGTCGCGATGACCTATATCGGCCTGTTATTTGCCATTGCCCATTATGGCGATAAATATGCCCGCCTGTGGCGCACCTCCCGGTTAAAGCCGGTAATTTATGCCCTTTCGATGGCGGTTTACTGCACAAGCTGGACGTTTTTTGGCTCGGTGGGGACGGCTGCCCTGCATGGGTTTGCATTTTTGCCGATCTATATCGGGCCGGTGGTTATGATGCTGGCGGGCTATCCGGTAATGGTGAAAATTGCCACGGTATGCCGGGCACAAAACATTACCTCGATTGCCGATTTTCTGGGCTCGCGTTATGGCAAAAGCCAAAGCTTGGCTGCTCTTGTCGCGGTGATCGCGATGGTCGGTATCCTGGCCTATATCGCCCTTCAGCTTAAGGCAGTTTCAACCTCGTTTGATGTGCTTTTGGGGCCGGTGGGCGAGGACGTTGTGCGCCATAGTGCAGCCAACTTCACCAAGGATACCGCCTTTTACGTGACCATCATGATGGCGGTTTTCGGGGTGTTGTTTGGCGTGCGCTATATTCATGCCTCCGAACATCATGACGGTCTTATTCTTGCTATTGCTTTTGAAAGTCTGGTCAAGCTGCTGGCGTTTCTGGCGGTTGGCCTGTTTGTGGTGTTCGGTTTGTTTGGAGGCGTTGGCGATCTTGCGCAAAAGGTGCGTCAATATCCGGATATCACCGCCCTGTTTGCCACAGAGAACTGGCTGACCCCGCATTTTTTTGTGGCATCCCTGATTGGTATGTTTGCCATCATCTGCCTGCCACGGCAGTTTCACGTTACCTTTGTTGAAAATGATGACAGTCGAAACCTTAAAACGGCGCGTTGGCTGTTTCCTGCCTATCTGGTGGCGATCAACCTGTTTGTGGTGCCGATTGCGGTTGCAGGATTGTTGCTGTTTAGCGGGCAGGGTGCGGTAAATCCCGATACATTTGTTCTCACCCTGCCTTTGCTGGGTGGGCAAAACAATCTGGCGCTTATGGCTTTTGTCGGCGGGTTATCGGCCAGTACCGGTATGGTGATTGTGTCCTGTGTCGCGGTTTCGACGATGGTATGTAACGACCTGATCATGCCGGTACTGCTGCGATTGCCGCGCCTGCGTGATCAGGCCACGGGCGATGTCAGCCAGCTTGTTTTGAAAATACGCCGGATCGCGGTACTGGTTCTGATGTTCCTGGCCTATGGCTTTTACCGGTTTCTAAGCGAAAAATATGCGCTGGCTGATATTGGTTTGCTGTCTTTTGCCGCCGTTGCACAATTTGCCCCGGCGGTGCTGGCGGCCTTGTATGTGAAGGCCATAAATCGAACCGGGGTGCGTTGGGGGCTGATCGGCGGGTTTGCCATGTGGTGCTATACCTTGCTGATGCCATCCTTTGTTCAAAGCGGCTTTCTGCCGTCTGATATTTTGACAAACGGGCCGCTTAATATCGGCTTTTTACGACCTCAGGCCCTGTTCGGTCTGGATCTGGAACCCTTGACGCATGGGGTGATCTGGAGCCTTTGCGTGAATATCATATTGCTGTTACTCGGCTCTGCAATGGGCATTCAGGGGGTTACACAACGTCGCCAGGCTCAGTTGTTTGTCGATGTCGGCCGCAGCCCTGCACAAACCCGAACCGACATTTGGCCTGGCCGCGTCACCATTGGCGAGCTTGAAAAACTTGCCGCGCGGTTTTTGGGCGCACAATGGGCCGAACGGGCCTTTGACGCCTATCTGGTAAGGCGGGGCGGCGATGTCGGTCGTGGCGATCTGGCCGATATTGATGCCAGCAATTTTACCGAACATCTGCTGAGTGGTGCTGTAGGTGCTGCGTCCTCGCGGGTGGTGATGGCGCTTTTGCTGCCGGATCGGGCGGTTTCCCGGCGTGACGCGATGGAGTTGCTGGATGAAGCCTCCGAAGCCATCAAGTTCAATCGCGACCTGTTGCTCAATACCCTGGAGAATATTTCGCAAGGTGTCGGCGTGTTTGACCATGATTTGCGCCTGGCCACCTGGAACCATCGTTTCATTGATTTGCTGGGAATTGCCGCTGCCGATATTCAGGTGACAATGCCGTTAGCACAACTGGTGGAAACCTGCCGTCATACCGGGGCGCGTGCGGTGGACCTTGATATATTGCTGGGGCGCAATGCGGCCCCGCAAATGCGCCGCTTGCCCCACACCTATGAACGCAAACGCAGTGACGGGATGGTGCTGGAAATTCGCACCAACCCGATGCCCGATGGCGGCTTTGTTGCCACAATTGCCGATATTACCGCCCGTGTCCGTACCGAGGATGCCCTGCGCGAAAGCGAACGCAACATTCGCATTTATACCGATAACATTCCGGTCATGATTGCCTATGCCGATAAAAATCAGCGTTTGCGCTTTACCAACCGCCCCTATGAACGGATGTTTGGCCTGCGCCGTGCTGCTGCGCATGGGTTGAGTGTTGCCGAGGCTGTTGGTGCAACCCGCTATAAACGCCTTGCCCCGATGATTGCCGAGGTTTTGAAAGGCTATCGGCAAAGTTTTGAAATCGATTTTCCACCCATGGAAGGCTTCACCGAGGAACGCTTTGCCGAAGGCACCTATATCCCGCATTTTGATGAAACCGGCGAGGTTTTGGGATATTTTTGTATTTACCACGACATTACCGAACGCCGCCAGGCAGAACAGGCCCTAAAGGAGGCCAATGAGGGACTGGAACAGCGCGTTATAGACCGGACCCGCGCCCTTGAGACCTTAAATAGCGAACTTTCCGTTGCCAAGGAACAGGCCGAAACCGCCAACGATACCAAAACCCGGTTTTTTGCTGCCGCCAGCCACGATCTGCTTCAGCCATTAAATGCCGCCCGGCTGTTTACCGTTGCGCTGGGCGGTCGGTCCCTGCCCGATGATGCGGCAGACCTGGTGGGGAAGGTGGATGTTTCGCTCAAAGGGGTCGAGGAGCTTTTGAACGAGCTTCTGGATATTTGTAAACTTGATGCCGGGGCGATGCAGCCAAGTTTGCAGGATTTCCCGGTATCCAGAGTTCTGGATGCCTTGAAAACCGAATTTACCCCAATTGCCGAACAGGCGGGTCTTCGGTTTAGCGTGCTTTCGCGTGATATTTGGGTACGCAGTGACAGCCGGTTGCTGCGCCGTATTTTGCAGAACTTCATTTCAAATGCCCTGCGCTATACCCGCAAGGGCGGCACGGTGGTGGGATGCCGTTTGCGGGGTGATGTTTTGCGCATCGAGGTATGGGACAGTGGCCCCGGCATCCCCGAAGATAAGCTTAAAGTCATTTTCCGTGAATTTCATCGCCTTGAAAGCCCGGAAAACGTTGATGTCAAAGGCTTGGGGCTGGGGCTTGCCATTGTGGAGCGCCTGGGCCGGCGTCTTGATCATAAGGTATCAGTACGCTCCCGGCCGGGGCGTGGCACAGTGTTTTCGGTTGATGTTCCTTTGGGGGTTGCGGCCCCTGAAACGCTTGTCACAGCTCCACGTCGTCGGCTCGGGGGGGAATTGGGGGGATTGCGGGTTTTGTGCATCGATAACGAACCCGATATTCTGGCTGGAATGCGTGCCATGCTGGAAAATTGGGATTGTGTGGTGGCAACCGCCCGTTCTGGCGCCGAGGCCGAATCCCTGATGGTGCCAACCGCCCAGGAGACGACGGCTTTTGTCCCCGACATTATCCTGGCCGATTATCATTTAAGTTCGGGGCAAACCGGGCTGGATGTTTTGTGTCATTTGCGCGATGTCTTGGGTTTTGTAACACCGGGAATTATCATCACGGCGGATCGTAGCCCGGAAACAGCCGAAAAAATATCCGCCCAGTCATTTGGTTTGTTAAACAAGCCCCTTAAACCGGCAAAGCTGCGGGCATTGATGACAAAGTCTTTGATGCGCGCGTCATAATCTTGCTTTTGGTAACGCATTTGTGTTGGGGCCATTGGTCTTTTCTGCCTTATTTCGGCACAAAGCTGCATTATCGACGTTACCTGTTACATCGCCATTTTGCGGTGATCGTGGTTTTGCAATCATACAGGTGTGCCCTTGCGCGAAATGTCCCGCTCCGTCATTGATAAAATCCGTCAGAAATCGCCGTTCGAGCCAAAAGTTCTGGCCGTTATCACAGCAATTGCCGGATTTTTGTTGTTATTTGGCAAAGTTGCCGAAGACGTGTTCGAGCAGGAAAGTGGCGCCTTTGATAAAGCCATTTTGCTATTGATGCGCCACGGAAATGATTTATCACAGCCTATAGGGCCAGCGTGGTTGCTGGGTGTTGTGCGCGACATTACCGCCTTGGGTGGTGTTGCCGTGTTGGCATTGTTAACATTTATCGTTACAGCCTATTTGCTGGTCGCGGGATACCGCCGGGCGGCATTTTGGGTGGTTGCGTCAATCGGTCTTGGGGCCGTGTTTGAAGAAGCCCTCAAAATTCTCTTTGATCGCGCCCGGCCCGATATTGTCCCGCATCTTGTTCCGGTGCATTCACTGAGTTTTCCCAGCGCACACGCGATGTTATCGGCCATCACCTATCTTACATTGGGCACCCTTGTCGCCCGGACGGAAAAGCGACTAAGGGTGCGCGTTTTTGTGGTATCGGTCGGCGTGTTCATGACGCTTCTGATCGGTTCAAGCCGCCTTTATCTTGGCGTTCACTGGCCGACCGATGTGCTGGCAGGCTGGACATTGGGGGCGGCGTGGGTCCTGCTGTTCTGGCTAGTGTCGCGCAATCGCTTTTAGGCTTCGGACTTAGCGATTGGAAAAGGCCAGCTTTGCGCTCAGCAAGACAAATATGCCGGCAATACTGCGCCTTAGCCACAACATCACCCGGGGCCGTGTCAAAACATGGCGCCGGGCAAGTGCTGCAAACAGCCCATACCCCGTGAACACTACAAAAGTCATGATCATGAAAATGATGCCCAGCATGATCATGCGAGCAGTGCCGTCGGTTGCCGTTGCCGGAATGAACTGGGGCAAAAATGCCAGAAAAAACAATGTCAGTTTCGGATTGAGGATATTGATCAGGCAGCCATTTATCGCAATTTTGACATGGCTTTTCTGTATTTGGGTTTCGTCAACATCCATTGTTGAATGATCGCGCCAGATCATGAGTGCCATATATAGCAAGTAAGCCACACCAAGATAGCGCAATCCCTCGAAGATCAGTGCGCTGGTATGTAGCAGGGCTGCAAGGCCGGTAACACTTGCGATCAGGGCGGGGACAATTCCAAATGTGCAACCCAGTGCCGCCCATGTGCCCGCCTTCCAGCCCCGTGTCAGGCCGGTGCCAAGGGTATAGATCACGCCGGTTCCCGGTAACAAAACCAGTATCAGCGATGTGATGAAAAATTCGATCGACATGATGGCTCCTGATCGCAATTGCTAAATAAGTGCCGTCACTATGCCGGTGAGAAAGTGCTCAATCTTGAAGAAAATTGCATGCCGTCTCATCAGCCTTTGCCAATGGATCTGGCCAGTTTTCCCGGGCTGTAGCCATAAAAACGCATGAATTGCCGGGTCATATGGCTTTGATCGGAAAAGCCTGCTGTGATTGCGGCTTCCGCCAGGGGCGTTTTTTGCAAAATAAGCTGGCGGGCCAAAAGTGCGCGCCTCTGCACAAGATAAGCATGCGGCGTATATCCGGTCGCACGGCTGAAATTGCGGATCAGTTGATATTTTCCCAGGCCACTTGTGTGTGCCAGATCATCAAGTTGCAGGGGCGCGCCAGGGGCATCATCGATCTGCTGTTTGGCTTTGAAGATGCCTGGCGCGATTAACGTGCTTTCATGGGGCTGCTGTGTTTTTTCCAGGCTTGCGCGGGCCAGCATGATCAACAGCTCATCATATTCCATACGGGATTTGGTTTCATCATAACCGGAATCCAGACTGGTAATGTGGTGGAATATTTCATTGAAGTATTGCGCCAGATGGGTGCGCTGAAAAACCGGGCTGGTAAATTCATGTTCGGGGGCTGTGCCGTCAAACAATGAATTGATGGCAGCCCTGATGATATCTGGCTGGAAATAGACAATACGCCATTGGCGTGGTTCACCGGCAATTGGTGTTCCGTCGTGAATTTCACCGGGATTAACGGTAATGATGGTGCCGGGGCCTGCTTCGACCATCCCCCGTCCGCTGGCTGATTTTTGGCCACCCCGGTCAATCATGCCAATGCCGTAGACATCATGGCTGTGGCGCGCAAAATGATGCGCCGAACAGGCGGCAACGGCCTCGGTTCCCGGTCGAGACGTGGGTAAAAGGGCAATGTTTTCGGTGTTCATGGGCCAATCGACTTTTTAATACGACCTGTATTTTATCCTATAAACAGGACCATCCCATATCAGTATTACATTGGCCTTTTGCGGATAGGGACATCGAGACATGGAACAGGTCTCTGATACATCCTGTTTTTCAAACCTCGACAGCGGGTTCCTGAATTTGCAGTTCGCGGGCGACAATGACGGCTTGCGTGCGGCTATGCACTGAGAGCTTGCGCAGAATCGCCGAAACATGGGCCTTGATGGTGGCTTCGGTTACATCAAGTTCATAGGCGATTTGCTTGTTGAGCTTCCCTTCGGTCAGCATGTTCAGAACCCGTAACTGTTGCGGGGTCAGTTGCCCGATTTTTTGGGCAATGTCGCTGTTTTCCGTTTCTGCCGGTGCATTTTCGATGGCTTCGCGCGCCCAGTCCGGCATCCACATATTGCCATCCAGCACGGCGCGCATGGCATCACCAATCTGATCAACCGGGGCTGATTTGGGCACAAAGGCCGCCGCCCCATATTCGATCGCGCGGCGTACAACCGGCAAATCCTGGCTGGCAGACACAATGGTAACGGGAATATCAGGATAGGAGGCGCGTAAGGTGAATAATCCGGTAAAGCCGTTCATACCCGGCATATGCAGGTCCAGCAGGACAAGGTCGATATCCTGCCCCTGGCTGTGGCAGGTCTCGATCACATCAATGGCGTCGCCAAGGCTGCCAGCTTCATGAAGGGTAATATTACTGAGTTCAGAACGAACGGCATGTGATAATGCACCACGCATTAAAGGATGATCATCGGCAATTAATACGTGGAAAGCTGCTGTCATTAGCCGTTATTCCCCTTGTAACAGTAAAGTTAATCCGGATCGCGGGAAACCCACAATCGGTTCATTGCGCTTGCGCGCCACTTTCTGTCCTGCGGGATTTTATTTTTGGGCGCAAGCCGGATAAGGAAGTGAGGGAAACCAAAGAACACCTTCGCCCCACGAATGTGAAACTTCGGCCCCCCTCGCGCCACCATTGATGATTATGCCGTGTAAATGTCGTCACGTAAACTCTGCATTTGTAGCTATCTGCATTCCGCGCTATTTGTGGGGGAGAAATTGCCGATCTCGTACTTCTCTACAAACCGCCACCACACCGTGCGAACTGTCATAAAAGTGCGACAGAACAAGGAAAAGGACCATTTCATGTCGGAACAGCCCCAAGTCATTCGCCGCGAAGATTATACCGCACCGGCATTCTTGATCGATACCGTCGAACTTGTTTTTGACCTTGATCGAGAGGCGACAACCGTTGCTTCGAGGCTGTCTTTGGTTGCGAATCCGGAACGTGGAACCGGGGCAGGCGATATGGTCAGCCTGGATGGCGAAGATATGAAACTGCTTTCGCTGAAGGTCGATGGCGTTACCCTGGGCGCGGATGCTTACGAGGTGGATGGCACAGGTTTACGCTTTAAGGCCCCCTCTGAGCGGTTTGTGGTTGAAATCGAAACCCGTATTTCGCCGGTTAACAATACCCGCCTGGAAGGTTTGTATGTTTCGCAAAGTGCCTATTGCACCCAGTGCGAGGCCGAAGGTTTCCGGCGTATTACCTATTTTATGGACCGTCCCGATGTGATGGCGACCTATCGTGTCACCATTAATGCGCCCAAGGATAGCTGCCCGGTCTTGCTCTCTAATGGCAATCTGGTTTCGACAACCGATTTGGAAGATGGCCGTCATCAGGCCGTTTGGGACGATCCGTTCCCCAAACCCTGTTACCTGTTTGCTCTCGTGGCGGGGGATTTGGCCTGTGTTGAAGACAGCTTTAAAACCATGTCGGGCCGGGATGTCGCCCTGCGCATTTTTGTCGAACATGGCAACGAGGATCGCTGCGCCTACGCAATGGATTCGCTTAAACGCGCGATGAAGTGGGACGAAGATGTTTATGGTCTGGAATATGATCTGGACCTGTTTAACATTGTGGCCGTGTCGGACTTTAATATGGGCGCAATGGAAAACAAAAGCCTTAATGTTTTCAACGCCAAATACATCCTCGCCAAATCCGATACCGCAACCGATACCGATTATGAACTGATCGAATCCATTGTTGCGCATGAATATTTCCATAACTGGTCGGGCAACCGTGTGACCTGTCGGGACTGGTTCCAGCTCTCGCTCAAGGAAGGGCTGACCGTTTTCCGTGATCAGGAATTTTCATCTGACGAACGGTCGCGCCCGGTTCAACGTATCAATGATGTTCAGCGTCTGCGTGCCGGTCAGTTCCCCGAAGATGGCGGGCCATTGGCCCATCCCGTGCGGCCGGACAGCTATATTGAAATCAACAATTTCTATACCGCCACAGTTTACCAGAAGGGGGCGGAAGTCATTCGCATGATGCACACCCTGTTGGGGGCGGCAGGCTATCGCAAGGGCATTGACCTGTATTTTGAACGCCATGATGGCCAGGCCGTGACCTGTGACGATTTTGTCCGGGCAATGGAAGATGCCAACGGCGTTAATTTTGACCAGTTCCGTTTGTGGTATTCGCAGGCTGGCACACCCAATCTTGTCTGGGAAGGGAATTACGATGCCGATAAAAAGGTCTTCCGCCTGACAATTGAGCAAAAAACCGAACCGACACCGGGGCAGGCGATGAAGTCCGACCTGCAAATGCCAGTTAAAATTGGTCTCTTGGCCCGCGATGGCCGTGAATTGCACGTTGAAACGGTTGATCTGACACAGGCAAAACAGGACTTCCTGTTTGAAGACATCTCCGAAGAGCCGGTGGTATCCTTCAATCGTGATTTTTCAGCCCCAGTGAATGTCGGCACAATACCGTCGCATGATGACCTTGCCTTTTTGATGGGCAACGACACCGATGCCTTCAACCGCTGGGAAGCAGGGCAGAAATATGCGTCCGATCTATTGATTGCGGCCGTGCGGGCCTATGATAAATCCGGCGATGCGGGTACTGCCCTGGGTAATGTCGATGCGTTTTGTGATGCCTTGCGGGCAACCCTGACCAATGATGATTTGGATAAGGCATTTCGCGCACAGGCCATGATCCTGCCCGGTGAATCCATGTTGGCCGAGCAGTTGCGACCAGCCGACCCGGAAGCCATTTATCAGGTCCGCCAGGCCTTGCGCCAAAAGGTTGCCATTGCCCTTCAGGATGAATTTGAGGCCGCCTATCGCCATAATGCGTCAAACGATGCCTATTCACCCGATGCCGCGTCGGCAGGCCAGCGGGCCTTGCGTGCTGTTGCCTTGTCCTATTTGGCGGCAACCGGGGAAGGGGTGTTTATTGATCTGGCACTGGAGCAATATCGCACCGCTGACAACATGACAGACCGTATGGCGGCCCTGACAGTCCTGAATAACCAGGATCATCCTGGTCGTGACGAAGCCCTGGCCGATTTTGAAAGCCGCTTTGCCAATGACACGGTTGTTATTGATAAGTGGTTCTCGCTTCAGGCCATGTCATCGCGGACCGATACACTGGCACAAATCAAAAAGCTGATGGAACATCCGGCCTTCACCATGCGCAATCCCAACAAGGTGCGCGCGTTGGTAGGTACCTTTGCAATGGCCAACCAGCGTAATTTCCATGCTGCCGATGGCAGTGGCTATGCCTTCTATGCAGATCGTTTGATGGAACTTGATAACCTGAACCCGCAGGTCGCGGCACGCCTTGCCGCACCGTTGGGTAAATGGCGCAAGTTTGATGACGACCGTGCCAGCAAGATGAAGGCCGAATTGAAGCGTATTCTTGCCAAGGAAAATCTCTCGCGCGATCTCTATGAAATCGCCAGCAAATCCATTGCCGAATAAGTCTTCGTCCCTGCTGTGATGGCGGGCAGGGGATGATCTTGGACTAATAGCGGAAAGAAGCGGCACCTTAATAACGGCGCCGCTTCTTTTTTGACCAGGGCATATGTCAGATCAATTTCCGATTTTGACTCTGGAACTGAAAATCGCCATGCGATCTGACAGGTTTTTTGCCATTTGCGAAAGCTCGTGACTGGCACTATTCAGGTTATAGGCGGTTTTACCCGTGTTTTGTGCGCCACTATTCACAAACCGGATCATTTCATCCATCGTTCCCGCCCCCTGGGCGATACGCTGAACATTGTCCGAAATTTCACTGGTGGCGCGGCGTTGCTCTTCGACCGAACTGGTAATGGTATTCTGAATGTCATTAACCTGGTGAATCACATCCCCCACCGTGCTGATCGATTTTGCTGCTTTTTGCACTTCGGTCTGGATTGCGCCGGTCAGATCGCCAATTTTGCCAGTGGCATTTGCCGTCTGATCGGCAAGTGATTTGACCTCTTCTGCAACAACAGCAAAGCCCTTGCCAAGTTCGCCCGCACGTTCCGCCTCGATGGTGGCATTCAGCGACAGAAGTTTGGTACGATGTGCAATATCGTTAATCAGATCAATGATCGATCCGATCTCTGAACTTGCATTTTCCAGTGACACAATGTTGCGCTGTGATTCCTCCGCCTCTGATCGTGCTCGCTCTGTAACAGTGCTCGCATCCCCCGCCTGGCGGTTGATTTCCGCAATCGAGGATGAAAGCTGCTCAACGGCGGTGGCAACATTTTGCGTGTTTGATGCTGCATCACGCGAAACATCCAGCGCCGTGCCTGATTGTGTAATGGTTTCTTCTGACTGATTTGTCAGGTTATTGGCCAGTTCGAGCAGCATTTCCGATTGTGCAGTTACTGATCGGGCGACATTTTCCACCTCCACCACCAGTTCCTGCATGGCTAGGCGGCTTTCTTCGCGTTCGCTAACATTGCTCCAGGCCAGCATGGTACCAACCAGTTTGTTGTCTTTGTCCCGCACTGGGGCCGCCAGGATATCCAGATAATCACTCTCACTTTGGCGGACTTCTTCAAACGGAAGGTTCTCCGGGTTCCTGAGCTTTTCAAGGAAGTCCGGCCCAAGTTTCAGAAAATCTTCCGCAACATCACTTGCTGCCGCACCCAGATAGCGTTTTGCACTGGCATTAAGGTAGGTCAGTTTGCCCTCGGGGGATATAAGTGCTGTCATGGTGGGGGTGTTCTCCACCATATTTTGCAGAATCATGGCGTGGCGAACAGATTCGCGCAACTGAACCAGCGCCTTGCGCATTTCGCCAATTTCATCATTGCCGACTTTGGGCAGGCGCACGCCGGTATCACCATCGGCAATGGATGTCATGGCACGGGCAAAGCCGCGCAGATTGTGAAAAACGGTAAATTTCAGCAATAACCAGCCCACAATCCAGCCAATGCCCAAAACACCCACCAGCAGTTCAATCGACAGGGTCCGAAGCTCGTCAGTCCGGTTGTAAAAATCGGTGATATCCCGGGTAAAGGTAGCCTGAGCCCATTGCCCACCACGCCCGTTATCGATACCCACCTCGACGGACGCCCGCCGGGTCGACGTATTCTTGTTATTTGTTGAAATGTCTGTGGTGGCATCTGTCGACGGGGCGTTCTGGGTTTCGGCTTCATCTTCCAGGCTTTCAAACAATAGCTGGCCGTCATTTCCGATGATGCGGAAATCCCCGCCAAGCACATTGCCCATACCCTGCAAGATAGGCAGTGGATCTGTCACGACTTCAAGAAAACCCACGGCCCGAAAGCCGCCAATCGGTAAAATCATGCTAAAAACCGGGCGTCCGTTTTTCATTTGCCAGATATAGGAAACCGTTTTGCGGGCTTCGCCTTTGTCACGCGATCTCAACATGTCAAATAGGGCAGGGTCATCAATAGCGCTTTCACCATTACTGCCGTCCGATGCCGCGACTTTGTTAAAATCGCTGTCATAGGCAATGGTCTGGATCAGGTTAATCTCACCCTGTGTAACCTGGCTCGCATTCGAGAAAAAGTTCAGTTCGGTTTTTGTGTTATCTACATTTTTCTCCTGTAGGGCCTTTACCAGTCTTACCGTTCGGGACCAGTCATTCATCACGGGGATGATTCGGTTCGCATAGTCATTAATGATCCGCGATCTGACAAAAAAGTTCACTGTGCTGCTAACCGAACTGTTTAGCGTTTCTACTGCAAAATCGCGGTATCTTTCCCCTGTCCAAAGCAGCATCCATGTGACAGTTCCCGTCAGTAAAAGCCCGATTACCAAAAGGATACGGCGCAATGTCAATATGCTTGCGCTCTTTGCTCCCACAGCCGTATTCACGGCTTTTTCTCCCTTCATTCAACACCCTCCTAAGTCACCTGAATTTTTATGTCTGTATTGAGTGTGACCTCCCGTTGCGCTCTTTTAGGCGCAAGACAACAATCCAATCAGAGGTTCAATATAAAGACAACAGTTCTGACGCAATTTGCGTCGTTTTTCCGGGAGGCAATGAAGTATGGCGGTTGTGAAGGCTTTTGGGGCGGTTTTGTTATCTGGGAAAGGTCTCTATTCACAATGATTTTTCCCCGAATTAAGAAGTTTCTGGGATTTCGGAAAAAATAATTGCGAATGTGTGTGATAATCGTTTGCAATTTGTGAGAGGCTTCGTTATGACTGTTTTTGTCACTGGCCAACGGAACTTCTGTTGGCAATACGGCTTCCGAAAGACATGGCGTATTCGGAAGTTTTTCTTCGGGACTCTCTCCCCGAAGGTCGATCTCTCTCACTTGAGGGGCTGGCATCCGGTATTTGTGCGGGACAAAACCGGGCTCAATGCCAGCCCTTATTTTTTGCCATTTTTCCATATCAGATCAATCTGCCGTTAAATTGTCGGCATTTAAGTGTTTTTTAAACGGCCTTGCGGTTAGAAATAACGCTGGCGTGCATTCTCGTGCGCAATTTGCCGTTTATTTTTAACAGGGCGCCTTAAATTGGCCGATAACGACCCGAAAAATGCCAGTGATGATTCCCAGCAAGGTGCGTCAAAGGCACCTTTGCCGGCCTTTTTTTATGGGCAGGGGCGACCAGGGCAATCGCCGCGGTCGGGTTCTTCGTTTTCGGTTACGCGCGATGATCAACCGTCGCACCCTTTTTCGACCACAAACAGGACATTCGCAGACATGGATCGTAAAACATTATTAGGGCTTATTACCGGGGCCTGCATGCTCGGCCTGGTCTTGTTTTTCGGTGGTATGCTGGTTGGCGCCGGGTTGTTTATGGGGCCCGATGCCCCGCAAAATACATCTTCCATCGCCACTGACGGTGATATGGAATTGCTGGCGCAAAATAAGGCCCCGCGTGTGCAAACCGAAATTACCCCGCGTCAGTCTGATATCTCTGCGCCAGATGTGACTGATCCCACCGATGCGACCGATATTCCCGCTGGTACGGGTGATATGTCGGCGACAGATGCGCCGGATGCTGAAACCTCTGCGGGGAACGACCCGGTTGGAGATTTGATTGCCAAAAAAACGGTTGAAGATGAAGCCGTAACGCCGGATTCTGCCGATAATGTCATGGCACCCAATCCGCCAGAGGTGTCAGATGCGCCAAACGCTCCCGAGATTTCCGAAACCGCCCAAGGTAAAGATAATGCTGATGCCGGCAGTGATAAATCTTTAGAGGATGGCGATAAGGCACCGGCAGTTACCCCGTCTTCCAAGCCAGCAGCACCGGAAATCCGCAAAGACAGCAAACCACCCAAACCCGTCGCAGAAAAAAGCGGTGCTTCAGAAACCGCTGCATCTGCTGCGCTGCATCGGGAGCCAGGCAGCAAGAACATGCCCTATTCCATTCAGGTCGGGGCCTTCAAAGTCGATACCAATGCCCGCCAGCGTGCGGGTGAATTGCGCAAAAAAGGCCTGGAGGTTGCTGTGGTCGAACGCGGTAATAATGGCGCAGCTTGGTATTATGTCCGTGTTGGGGCCTATCCCGATGCGGCTTCGGCGCGTTCGGGGGCGGAAAAGGTGAAAAAGGATACCGGGATTGACGGTTTCCCGGTTCGCGCCGAACCAAATGACAAGAAAATCGATTGATCCATGCGTTAGCCCGTTAGGGGCAGGACAATCTTGATCCTGAATCTCAGGCGCCGGTGTTTTTTACATCGGCGTTTGCTTTTTGGGGGGGAACTGCGGCATTCTGCAATCTTGGTGGGGCAGGGGCTTGCCTTATTAAGGTAAACCCGTTAGGTCACTCCCAAACTTTCCGGCGCAGTGTAATTGAGGATGGCTGGCAGCATCATGAGTATTCAAACCGAATTTCCCAATCTTCATATTCTTGACCATCCGCTGATCCAGCATAAGCTGACGCATATGCGCAAGGTCGATACTTCAACCAAGACGTTTCGTCAGCTTCTGCGCGAAATTGCCCTGTTAATGGGCTATGAAATTACCCGCGAACTGCCGGTCAGTTTTGAAGAGATCGAAACGCCGATTTGCAAAATGAACGCCCCGCTTATTCAGGGGCGTAAATTGGCGGTGGTGCCGATCCTGCGGGCAGGTCTTGGCATGGCCGATGGTTTGATTGAATTAATGCCTTCTGCCCGTATCGGTCATATTGGTATGTATCGGGACCCGAAAACCCATTTACCTGTTGAATATCTGGTCAAATTGCCCGAAGTCGAAGGGCGCACCTTTATTCTGGTTGACCCGATGCTGGCCACCGGCAATTCCGCCGTTGCCGCGATTGATGTGCTCAATAAGCACGGGGTCAAAGACCAGGACATTCGCTTTATGGCACTGGTTGCCGCCCCCGAAGGTGTGCGTGTATTCCAGGAAGCCCATCCCGATGTGCCGGTCTATACCGCTGGCCTCGATGAAAAGCTTAATGAAAAGGCCTATATCGTTCCGGGCCTGGGTGATGCCGGGGATCGTCTGTTCGGTACCCGCTGATTATTCGGATTTTTAAGATTATCGTAAATAAAAGGCTGCATTCCGATAAACCGGAATGCAGCCTTTTTCGTGCCGAGATGAGAATTGACCGATCAGCCCTTCGGCGACACGGTAATATCCACCGTAGACCCGCCAAAAGATCCGCCGGTCAGTTTGATAGTGGCAACACGGCTTTCCCGGTCATATACCAACACACTGACATCGGCGCGGACCACTGTTACCTTGCTCCAGCCGAAATTGGGCATTTCGCGCTCATAAAAGTCATACATTTGCGCGGTTGATGCGCCGGAATTGAGGACCAGTCGGCCGGTCCAGGCGTCCGATGCGCCAAAGATGATGCTGCGATCCATATCCAGTGTTGAATTGGATGGCATGGGAATATCGGTGAATTTATTAAAGGACGGCACCGATGCACTGCCCTTTGCACCCTGGCTGCTCGTCGCAGTCGTGCCCGAGGAACCAGTCGCCATCTGGGATAGGTTTTCGCATCCGCCTAAAACCAGCGAAGCTGCCAGTGCCACACCATATAGGCCATGTCGTAACGTGATCATGTTTTCCTGTTCCTCATCTTGATCGGCATATTCTAATATCCTGCATAATCAAGTTGTCCGGTAAAATAAAGGTTCACAATCATCAATTCCGGTCTTTTTCCAAGATATCTTGTGCAAGGCACCCTTCAGAAGGCGTTATGGGCTGTTTTATGCTCAGGGGTGTGCCGGTTTACATGCTTCTCAACTTACGGTGAAATGATGTTTTCCTTGCAGTCGGCCGGTATTTGGGGAGCAGGTTAAGTTGTTGTTTTTCAACGATTTCGAGAAAAGTTCCCTAAAAAANCGACGGGGTGCGGCGCTGAAGACTAGGGCGACGCGGACTGAGCGGTAGGGGGCTTCGGTCCTTGAATTGATTAAGTTCTTTGACATTGTAGATAAGTAGGAAGGGATGCGCGGGCGGCGTTATGGCGTTTAAGTCTGTGCATCCTGGAGACGACGGACCGGTTGGTTGGCTTGAAGTTTAGGCTTTGAGTTTGATTGATTGGTTTGTGGTAACCACCAAAATGTGCAGACGTCGGTTTTTATGAGTTTGTCGAATGACAAGCTTGGATTGAACATGAGAGTTTG